>JBBQBC010000248.1:0-5538 GCA_038317155.1 Bacteroidales bacterium | reverse complement strand
TATTGAAGCGTTGGGCTTGCACCTCACCTCCAATGGCCACCGCCTGGCTGTATTGGCCATTGACCCGAGCAGCAGCCGTTCAAAAGGCAGTATTCTGGGCGATAAAACCAGGATGGAAGGACTCTCTGTTGAGCCCAACGCTTTTATCCGACCTTCCCCTTCGGCCGGTTCGTTGGGTGGGGTAACCCGCAAAACCCGTGAAACCATCATCCTTTGCGAAGCCGCCGGGTTTGATACCATTTTCGTGGAAACAGTAGGGGTGGGGCAGTCGGAAACTGCGGTTCACTCCATGGTCGATTTCTTTTTATTGCTGATGATATCCGGCGCCGGGGATGAATTGCAGGGCATCAAACGTGGCATTATGGAAATGGCCGATGCCATCGCCGTTAACAAAGCCGATGGTGATAACAAAACCAGGGCAGCCATCGCCTGCACCCAGATTAAGAATGCGCTTCACCTCTTTCCCTTGCCCGATTCAGGCTGGCCTCCTCCAGCGGTAACATGCTCGTCAACCACCGGCGAAGGCATTCCGGAAATATGGGACCTGGTGAATGATTACATCACCTTTACCAGAAACAACAACTTTTTCAATCACAAACGAATGCAGCAGGCCCGGCAGATAATGATTGATTATATTGACCGGCAGTTGCACGATAATTTCTACAACGACCCGCTGATTAAGCCGTTGCTGTTGGAGAAAGAAAGGCAACTTTTGAAAGGGGAGATCAGCCCTTATCAGGCTGCAGGGCAGTTGATGGACAACTATTTTGGGAAGAAATGAAATATTTGGATTCAGAGATGCCCGGGGCGCAAAATCAAGGATGAAAGCTGATTTCAAACGTTGTACCCTAAAACAATAAAATCACATCGGTTATTAATTAATAATTTAGTATCTTTGAAATATGGTAACCAGAAATGACATATTATTAAAACTTAAAGAGTTAAAACCATTACTTTACAAGGAGTATTCTGTCATGGAAATAGGACTGTTCGGGTCTTTCTCTGATGATACGTTCACCGAAGAAAGTGATATCGACCTGCTTGTTGAATTTGAAAAACCTATTGGCTGGAGATTCTTTTCACTTGAAATTTATCTGGGAAAGATATTTAATCGGCAGATAGACCTTGTAACCAAGAATGCATTAAAAGATCAAATCAAGGAGGATATCCTTAAACAAGTTAATTACGTGTAATTTGGAAAAGAGGGATCGGACTTATAAAATGTATTTTGACGATATTATTCTCGCTATGAGGCATATAGCTGAGTATATTGAAGGTCAGTCATTTATCGAATTTAAAAGAGATTACAAGACTGTTGATGCTGTTATCCGGAATTTTGAAATTATTGGTGAAGCTGCCAAAAATATTCCTGTTGAAATAAAAGAAAAATATCCGGAAGTTCCCTGGGCAGAAATGTATTTATTACGGAATAAAGTTTCCCATGAATATTTTGGGATTGATTACGAAATTATCTGGGATGTTGCTTCAAATTATTTGCCTGAAAATCAAAATCAAATTGAAAATATACTTTCACGTGAGGATTAGATGTTTGTGGCCGCCCCATAACCGAAGTACCTATAACCGGCGAAAAAACAGTCTGGGATGTAAGAGATATAAAGCCAGGGGTGTATTTGTTTCGGATTGAAACCGGCGCAAATGCATACTCGGGGAAGGTGATGATTTTAAGATAAGTATTCAGGCTGCAAATAGTATAGTCATTAAGGGTTATGATGTGCCCTATCCCTGAACGGGTAAAAAATACCCTTAACTATCTATTCTTAGCCCTATAAATTCTTATCGTAATATTCCGCCAGTTTCCCTCATCCCTGCCTGCTCTGCGTTTCGGCAGGCAGGCGCCCTTCGGGCACCTTCTCCTAAAGGAGAAGGGCATTCTATACTACGCTGTGGTGGAGCAAGCCGGGTGTTCTATTCCCTTTGCAATTGGTCTAAAGATTCTGATCGTAATACTCCGCCAGTTTTCTGTATAGATGAGCCCGGTCCAAGCCCCGCACGTTGTGATCGTGCGTGGGATAGACGAAATAATCTACCTGTTTTTTTAATTCGATGCACTTGTTCAGGAACTGAAGGCTGTTTTGCCAGACTACGGTATTGTCCTGTGCCCCGTGGATAATCATCAGCTTGCCTTCGAGTTTGTCAACTTTGTTGAGCAGGCTTGCGTTTTCATAACCTTTGGGATTTTCTTCCGGGGTGTCCATATAGCGCTCGCCATACATTATTTCATAATATTTCCAGTCGGTCACCGGGCCACCGCAGGTTGCCACTTTAAATATTTCAGGATGGTTCAGTTTCAGGGTGAGGGTCATAAAACCGCCATAACTCCAGCCATCAACGCCGATGCGGGATGCATCAACATAAGGAAGTGATTTCAGGTAATCAACTCCTTTGAGCTGATCGGCCATTTCAAGCACGCCCAGGTTGCGGTGAATACAACTTTCAAACTCAAATCCCCGGCCTGCTGAACCGCGGTTATCGAGGGTAAAAACAATGTAACCCTTTTGTGCCAGGTAGTGATCGAAAAGGCCGCCGCCGTTGAGCCAGTCACCGGTGACCAGCTGGGCATGGGGACCGCCGTAAACATAGACAATAACCGGGTATTTTTTTGAAGGATCAAGATCAGAAGGCTTCGTAAGCCGGGCATACAAATCGGTTCCGTCATCGGCTTTCAGCATCACAATGCTCACATTGGCCGTTTTATATTCCTTCAAAGGATTAACATCTTCATGGATAACCCGGTTTAATTTTCCCGAAAAGGAGATAAGCCTGGTTCGGGAAGCTACCTGAGGGTTGCTGCAACGGGTAAGGAAATATTTGCCATCGGTCCTGACAATGGGGCTCTGAACGCCTTCTTCTGAAGTCAGACGCGTTGATTTGCCCGATTTCATATCAACGTAATACAACTGATCCTGTAAGGGACTGGCTGCCGTTGAAGTATAGAATATGCCTTTTGAATTCTGGTCGAAGCCAATCATTTCATTTACGATCCAGTTGCCTTTGGTCAACTGTTTTACGAGGCTCCCATCCCTGTTGTAAAGATAAAGATGGTTATATCCATCGCGCTGGCTTTGCCAGATAAATTTTCCATCGCTGCCGGGTACAAAAACCATGGGGTGCAATGGTTCTACGTAACGGTCATTTTTTTCTTCAAAGAGGGTATGGATGAATTTTCCGCTGGCCACCTCATATTCGTTGAGCTTCATGTGGTTCTGGTCGCGGTTGAGCACGGCGATAAAAATTGACTTTTCATCCGGACTCCAGGCGATATTTGTCAGATACTGATCGGCCGGTTTCCCGGTTTCAATAAACAGGGTTTCGTTGGTTGACGGATTATAGATTCCAACAGTAACCTCGTGGCTGGTCATTCCCGCCATGGGATACCTTATATTCTTTACTACGGCGATTCTTTCCGTAACATCTACCAGCGGATATTCGGTAACCATGGTTTCATCCATCCTGTAAAAGGCCAGCAGATTTCCGGCAGGCGACCAGAAAGTCCCTTTGCTGATGCCAAACTCATTCCGGTGAACGGTCTGGCCGTTGACGATGCCTTTGTTTTCATCTTTGGTTATTGCGGTCTCCGTTTTACCATCACTGACATAGAGGTTATTATCAATGGTATAAGCCATATATCTGTTTCCCGGTGCTGATTCTGCATTTTCAGCTTTTTCGGGCAGTGAAAAGGTTTGTTTCAGCGATTTTTCAGCATTGTTATATACAAACCATTCAGTTCCAGTGCTGAATGAAAAAACGGTTTCATTCTTCCACTCAATAAATGGGAATCTTTTCAATTCTTCTTTGCCAAGCTCTTTGAGTTGATTATTCAACGCGGCGAGTTTCATTAGTGTATCAACCGATTCACTGTTTGTTTTGCCGGCAATCAGTGCTTTCGCATCCTGCCAGGTAAACTGATCGCTGTTGCCCTGCCATTGCAGATTACTCAGGCCTGAGGGGTAGAGTTTACGGTTGCTGGCTATTTCTTCCGGGACGAAGAGTTTGTCCTGGGCAGTTGCAAAAATTGATAACCAAAGGAAAAGCTGAATGAGTATTAATCTGCTCATGACGATGGGATTGTAAATTTTAAATTGGGATTATTTATTTTTTATTGCATGGGCAATCTCGTGAATCAACCCGAGATCCTTTTCAAAAGCGTTGCCTACTACAAGTAAATCGGCACCGGCTTTAGCACTTTCTGCCGCTTTTTCGGGTGAACGGATTCCCCCGCCTACAATCAATGGAATATCGATGCTTTGTTTCACATTATTGATCATTTCATTCGAAACCGGATTAATAGCCCCGCTACCGGCATCCATAAAGATCAGTTTTAGACCCAGCATTTCACCAGCCATAGCGGTGCACATGGCGATGTCGTTTTTATCGTAAGGGATTGGGTTGGAATTGCTCATATACGAAACGGCCGTCGGTTTTCCGCTGTCAATCAGCATATAACCTGTTGAGATAACTTCGAGTGGGCTCAGTTTCAGGTAGGGTGCAGCCACCACATGCCGGCCGATTAGCATTTCGGCGTTGCGGCCTGAAATGAGCGATAAGAAGAGAATTGCATCCGCTTTCCAGCTCATTTGCAGGGTATTGCCGGGGAACAACACCACAGGAATGCCGGTCGTTTCTTTCAGAATTTTAACGCATTCATCGAGGCGGTTGTTGATTAAAAGGCTCCCACCTACAAAGAAATAGTCCGCTTTGCTGTCACCGGCAGCTTTTGCCAGCCCGGCTATTGCTTTATCATCCGTTTTATCGGGATCGATTAGCACCGCAAATTGTTTAAGGCCTTCCGACCTTTTTTTTAGAATTTTTTCGTAAACAGTCATTCACAGTTATTTGGAAATCCGCTTGCAATGATACGCAAATATGCCTAATTAACGGGTTCATCACCTGACTTTTTCAGGTTCCTGAGACATAAATCTCATTACAGATAATGTTGCAAATATGTTTTATTCAATAGTTCGGTAAACTTTTATCTCACGCCTGCCTGCTTGATTGCTCAAGCAATCAGTCAGGCGAAGACACAATGACCCCGTCAAAATGGCTGGGCAGGCAGCAAAGGTTTGATTGTCAAGTATTTGAAAATTAACAAATTGCAACTTAACTATTTGATTTTCAATCCAATGTAAAAAATTAGCGAAGTATTGTAAGATTAATAATTCGTTAAACCATTCCCGAACTTATTCATTCAGCAATAAAAAAAACAGCTTTTCAAACAAATGCGTACAAAAAATGTTATTGGGTGTTCATGGCTTATTGCATTAAAACAATAACTAACTTTGCAGCCCCTAAATAAAAAATGTTAAACACTTAATATAATGAAAGATACCCTAATGGAAGTTTTACCCTTTAAAGTTAAAGATATCAGCCTTGCTGATTTTGGACGCAGGGAAATTGAGATTGCTGAAAAAGAGATGCCTGGACTAATGTCAATCCGTAAGAAATATGCTGCTGAAAAACCACTAAGTGGGGCACGTATCACCGGATCGCTGCATATGACCATTCAGACGGCTGTTCTAA
>JBBQBC010000247.1:0-5548 GCA_038317155.1 Bacteroidales bacterium | reverse complement strand
GGTATTGCTCATAGCAAATGGTTTGTAAACCAGGTAATTGAACGTGTTTACAAAATTGCTCCGGTACATGTATACCCCGGTGAGGACGAGATGCGCGCCCTGGCTATGAATGGATTGATGGTTTTGAAGGGTGAAATTGAGGTGAAAGAGTATAAGTAGCGCTTCGCGCCAAGCTAAAAGTCTAAAGTCTAAAGCTCAAAGTCAGATCATTTTTCACTGACAGGTGCGCGTTTACTTATGCGTCCCATCGTTTGTGGCCTTTACATTTTACTCTTTCCTTTATACTTTTTACTTTAGACTTTGAGCTTTTCCACTTTACTTTTTACTTTTTACTTTTACTTTAAGCTTTGAACTTTAGACTTTGAGCTTTAGGCATTTGCCTTTGTCTTCGAGAACCTCAGGTGTCAGCAACAGACTTTTTACTTTGAACTTTTCCCATTTTACTTTTTACTTTGAGCTTTGAACTTTGAACTTTACTTTTTACTTTTTACTTTGGACTTTGGACTTTGAGCTTTGAACTTTTCCCCCTTTACTTTTTACTTTTTACTTTGAGCTTTGAGCTTTGAACTTTGAGCTTTACTTTTTACTTTTTTACTTTGGACTTTTTACTTTGAGCTTTAGACTTTGAGCTTTGAGCTTTAGACTTTTTACTTCAAACCCCCGCTCATCCACTTCCAAACATTCCGGTTAAAAACTTCGCCTTTTGCTCCTCCATAAAGATCAATAAATGAATCTTTTGCCTGCTGATTCGGCTCCAGATGGATTTTATTATCCGGCTGATACAGGAAAGTTGGCTCGGGATGAAACTGGAACCCGATTACATTCGGATATTTTTCATGTACCAGAGCCTCCACTATTTTTCCATCCATACTGGTTGCTGCAACCAGCAGCCCTTTGCCGATGCGGCCTGCTGCCTGGTGGTGGCTGCTGAGAACTACCGGATTCTTATCCGATCCGGTTAAAAACGGCTGCAATCTTTCGGGAAGCAAACAATTTATCCGGTGAAATTGGCCCCAAATTTCTTCATCATCGGTGCCCAGGTTGTTGTTGTAGTTGCGGTGGCGGGCATCGGTGTCGGCCGCCAGCACCTGTTCGGCAGTTCTCTGGTTATAGATTTCGGTTGGAATATCCTGAACAAGGGTTCCCCCGGTTGCTACATTCAGGGTTTGCATGCCTAAGCAGATGCCGAGGATGACGTATCCGGGTTTTTGTTCCATCAGTGGGACAAAGTTTTCATCCTGATAACCACCCAGCAGATGAAAAAGGAAAGAAGCTTCAAAAGTATGACGGTGATAATCAGTGATTTCGGTCAGCAGGTTGGTTTTCTCACCGTAAATTGCAGGGGGGATATCGGGCCCGCCAAAAAAAATAACGCCTTCCGAGCCTTTAAAAACCTGACGAAAATCATCGCTGCAGGGGTTTTCAGCAAACAAACTGCTTCCGGGCATATCGTTGCAGGCTTGCAGAAAAACATTTTTTCGTCCCGATTGCTGTATTAATTCGGCAGATTGGTTAAAATCATACCCTTGTGCTGTATCGTAAAATCCAACCAGGTTATAATCTTCAGGCAAAGGAAATATATGATTGTCGATCAGGTAAAAGACCGTTTTCAGGTTGTTGGCCGTGGGATTCATCAGTACCAGGCAGTGTTTGCCATCAGCCTGGGGGGTACCGAAATATTGCTGTGCAGAAACCTGCATGCAGAACACAATTCCAATAAATGCAATGAGTAGTTTTTTCATAGATGTTGTTTTTTGATCCACGCCAGGACGCAAAGATTATTATTGATTGCATTAAACAGCTCAGTATAAAAACTCTTTTTTTCGCCACAAAAGCACAAAAACATTAAAAAACACCAATTTTAATATATTGATAACCAATATTTTGTGTAAATTGGTGTCCCGATAGCTATCGGGATGGAACCTTGGTGTCTAATCTTCCTTTTTGACTTTTCGAAACTGACTCAACAATTGAAAAAGCGAATATATTAACAAAACAGGCTATAATTTTGTTAATTCAACATAAAATCAACTTTATGCAACTTTTTGCCATTCCTACCGGAAATCTAAAACTCGACGGCGGCGCCATGTTTGGCGTGGTGCCCAAATCCTTGTGGAGCAAACACTACCCGGCCGATGAAAATAACCTGATCAACCTTTCGATGCGCTGCCTGCTGGTGGTGGATGGCGACCGTAAAATCCTTATCAACAACGGCATCGGCGACAAACAGAGTGAGAAATTCTTCAGCCATTACGATCTGAATGGGGATGACACCCTGCTGAAATCACTGGCAAGGCATGGCTTTACACCGGACGACATTACCGATATGTTTCTTACCCACCTGCACTTCGACCATGCCGGGGGAAGTGTAAAATACACTGCGGACCGCAGCGGCTTTGAGACGGTTTTTCCCAACGCTACATACTGGATCAGCACAGCCCAATGGGAATGGGCCATGCATGCTAACCGCCGCGAAAGCGCTTCTTTTCTGAAAGAAAACATCAAACCCATCGCAGATAGCGGCCGGCTGAAGTTGTTCGATTATCCCGGCGAACTCTTCCCCGGCATTGAGGTACGGTTCTTTAACGGCCATACCGACGGACAGGCTATTCCGTTTATCCGTTACAACGGTAAAACCGTGGTTTTCACCAGCGATCTGCTGCCTACCGCAGCCCATCTGCCACTACCCTGGGTAATGAGCTACGATACCCGCCCGCTGATAACGCTGGATGAAAAAGAAATTTTTCTGGAAGAAGCGGTGGATAAAGGGTATATCCTGTTTTTTGAACACGATCTTTATACCGAGTGTTGTAAACTTGTTAGAACAGAAAAGGGGATAAAGGTGGATAAAGTGATGAAAGTGAATGATCTTTGAAACGCCTGTTCCTGCAAGTCAATGGTGCAGAATCTTGCGTACAATGCTGCTTTGATTATTCAACACAATTCTGAAAAAATAGATTCCAGCCGGGTTTCCATTAAAATTAACTTCAGCATGTGCCGATCCATTGGCTTCTGAAATTGAAATTAATTTTCCGGTAGTGTTGTAAACCAGAATTTCTTTCATATCATTCCCCTGAATTGAATATATTCCCCTGTTATGCTGATAAATACGAACTTCGTTTTCATCCGGTTTAAACGTAACTACTTCTGCAACAGGACTTCCCAGTTCATGTTCGATGGCTCCGAGATCGGGTGGTGAACCAGCCGGAACGGGCCTGGGATTCAGGTTGAGATCATACGCCGGAGCCGAAAGATAGGGATATGAACCGAGGCTGTCGAGGCCGGCTCCGATACACGGGCTGTTGTCGGAAAGCAGATAATTGACAGTATCGGCAAACAAAGGATCTACTGCTAACAGTGATCCGGTTAAATGTATATTCTGAGTGCCTGAGATGCCGGCAGTTCCATTTTTTATTAATGAATTTATAAGGTAAATCTGTGTTTGCTGATTAAAACAAGCTATCTGAAATTCACTATTAACCCATAGAATTGAATTAAATATTTGAATTTCATCAGTGCCAAAGCAGAAGAAATTATAGAAATTATTTCCTGTAAATGTTGTATTCCTTATGGTTATCAGTGTAACATTTCCAATATGTAATAAATCGCCTTCATTCTCTTTAAACAGGCAATTCGTAATGCTAAGTGTTCCGGGGTATTCAGCAAAAATTGCATCTCCCATATTGCCCCGGAAAACACACTCCGAAACATCCAGAAAACTACTGAAATCACAGATACCTGCTCCCGGAGCAGGTGCTTCGTTTGCTTCAAATTCAACACGTTGAAAATAGCCTGTGCTGTTTGTGAGATAAACTCCTCCCCCAAGATTAGCATAATTATCAATGATCTTTCCTTTTATCAGATGAATCTCAGATGCTGAAGCGTATATTGCTCCACCTTCAGGATTTACCGGCGGGGTTGTACATAAAGCCCGATTATTACTGAGAGAGAAATCACTGATTGTAAGTGTTGATGAATAACAGGCTATTCCACCACCTTGCGCATATTGGTTGCTGCCACATTCGGAAGTGTTATTCAGAACGTCAACATGATCAACCTGTAAAACACATTCGGTTATCCTGATAGCGGAGCCCGCAACAGAACGACCGTTCTTAATGGTAAACCCGCTGATTCTGGCACTTTCTGAAATCCCATCAATTGAAATTACCCTGCCTGTATTGCTTCCGTTTAAAATGGTCTGTTGGATATACGTGGTATCGCCCGTTGTAAGAAACCATGACCCAAGTGTCATGTTTTTTCCGGAAATAATCAGGTGCTCATACCACATACCCGGGGCTACAATCACCGAATCGCCATCTGATGCTGCATTAATTCCCTGCTGAATTGTAGGAAAATCCTGAGGAATATAAATTTGTTTAGAAAAGAGGTTCATTTTAAAACCAATTGTAAACAGAAATAATACAATGAACCGGATTGATGTTAAAGTCTTTTTCATACCATAAAATTTAAATAATTACAAATCAGATATTGCACGGCCACTGCCAATTCTTATACTTATATATCTCTTTGGAGATACATTGAAGACAATCAGAAGTCTTTTTACCCCTACTCAAAACCTGAAAATATTTTATATTTTATTGATTAGAATCGTTTTATATGTATTTTGTATACATGTTTCTATTCTTCAATTTATGTTGATTTGTAATTGAATTGCCAATCTACACAATTGGGTTACTTTCTTCAAGGAAATGATCTTTCAATGGGCATATCCCTCTCAATTCCTGCAGTATTCCTGTATGGAATATAAAGAAAAAGAATGTGTATCTGGTATCCGATAAATTCAATCTCCTTTATTAATGCTGCGTGGATTTTTCTCTTAACTGGTGTTTAACCTATTGAAATGAAGTCCGCATTCACCTGATTTTAATTCAACGTGCTATATATGCCAGAAAATCTATATATTTACCCTTAGTTATGTAACATGATGTTTCACCAGAAAATATAACCCTTGTACCGTATAGAATCAAAAATCGACCCCAATTCTCCGGAATTTCTTTTAAACCTCGAAGCTTACCGGAAATTGCTTGGCCTGTTCCGTCAACGGATATCAGACACCATTCACGGAGCGCCTGCCCAGTCTGTTCAAAAACACAAAGAGCGCGGCAAACTGCTTGCCCGCGAGCGGATTGACCTGCTGGTTGACCCCAATACGCCGTTTCTTGAACTTTCAACCATGGCCGCGAATGGAATTCACAATGATGAGTTTCCATCGGCCGGTATCGTAACCGGCATTGGCGTTATTCATGGCCGCGAAGCCATGATTGTTGCCAACGATGCAACCGTTAAAGGCGGGACTTATATCGAGGAAACCATCAAAAAGCATGTCAGGGCGCAGGAAATTGCCATGGAAAACCATTTACCCTGTGTGTATATGGTTGACTCGGGTGGGGTTTTTCTGCCCGACCAGTCCAGGGTTTTTCCCGATAAATATGATTTTGGCCGGTTTTTCTTTAACCAGGCCCGCATGTCGGCCGAGGGCATTCCGCAAATCGCCATAGTGATGGGATCGTGCACAGCAGGAGGCGCT
>JBBQBC010000246.1:0-5562 GCA_038317155.1 Bacteroidales bacterium | reverse complement strand
GGGGGGCTGTGTAACCTATGGTCTGCTGAAAAATACATTTACACTATAATACAAAGTATTTCAAGACATGACAGTATTTTAGGTGCACGGGAATAAGGCAGTCACATCAATATATCTTGCATCTTTGTTCCGATTTATACCCATTTTTGAGTAGGTTTAGCCACAGAGTGGCGGAACGTTGGTAGCAAATCGCAGAATAAGAGGATATAGAGGTGCAGCGCACCGTAACGTAAAAAGGGAGCTTGCTTTTTTGAGTTTTTCAACAAGCCCTATTTACAAATACCTGAAAATCATGTCTTTGCTGTCTGCCCCGCCACTTCGGCGGAGTGAGGCAAAAATATAACGGACTATTGTTGGCTGAACTCCGGTAGGTTTCCCGCAAAACCAGCAGGGACAATAACAAAAAAAACTCAGCGGACTTTGTGTCAGATAAAGCATAATATTTTGTCAAAAATCCGGAAATGCTCTTGTTTAGGCACTGACTATTGAATTCTCCTTAAAATATTGAGTTACATTTGGCAATTCCATTGATTATAAAGAATAACAGCGTATTTATGACCAATAAAAAAGCACTGGAGCAATTTCACAGGATCGGAACCACTAAAGATATTATTCCCGGGATTCACAATTATTGCGACCGGTGGTGTGAGCGCTGTGCCTTATCAGCCCGTTGCAGCGTGTATGCCATGGGCGAAGCGGAAGAACGAATCCGGAAGGACAGCAAAGAACCTGAAAAGGACCTTGCCGAATACGTAGGTTCAATGCTGCAGGATGCTCTTGGATTGCTTCGCGACATGGCTGTTGAACACGGCATTGACCTCAATGCATTGGCGGATGATGATTCAGATGTAAGCACAGGCAGGTCCATTAAGGAAAACTACCTTGTGCGGAAAGCCGATGAACATTCAACCTGGCTGATGAAATGGTTTGAGAAAAACAATGACAGACTAAGCGAAATACTATCTTCACTTGAAGAGGAATCCATTAACGAATACATCATCTTAAACGATGCCATAGAGATATTGAAATGGTATATTCATTTTATTGCCGTCAAATTTTCCCGTGCGGTCTTACCTCCTTATGAAGATACCGTTGAAGGCAGGTACGATAACAATGGTTCGGCTAAAATTGCAATGATCGCCGTTGACCGTTCAATTGAGGCGCTGATGCTGTTGCTTCGGTTCTTCGCAGAAGAGGAAGATCATTTGCTGGAAGGGCTTGTAAGACTCGAGAGAATCAAAAAGCGCGCTCTCAGGGACTTTCCGGAAGCAATGGATTTCAGGAGGCCCGGATTCGATGATTAGCGGTTCCGACCTTGCGGGACCCTTTTACACGCACTTATCCTGAAATATCCTACACAGGATAAAAAGATTCCAGCGCCGGATAATTTCCCCGGCATTGCCGGAATTTTTGCCCCATTTTTGTTATTCTAATTCCGGGCGATATGATGGCTATTGAGGATTACTTTATAGAAATGTTACAAAAAGTAAGTTTTGACAAATACATATTTTTAAAAGAACTTCAGAAATCCCGTCGGTGGTTGAAACCGGACGAATATGCGAAAGTCCTGAAATGGGCAAATGACAATTATATAGACAAATTTGAACAGGGCGAAAAAATTGCTGAATATGAGCATTTTAGTAAGGTAAATTAATATCAGCCCTTCTCCGTATTTTAAAAATGTTACTTCTCCACAAACATTCAACCGGCTTGTACTGTTATGTTTTCGGGAATACCCGTTTGAAAACACTTACAAATAACCTATCTTTGTTGCGAACAATACTTATGGTCAGCAAAAAATAATTGCGGTATCTGATTTGTGTTATTTCAACCTACAAAATTCTAATTCATGAAACGAACCATTCTTTTTTTCCTTGCCACAATTGCAGTTTCATCGGCATTATATGCACAGAAACAAACAGGCGATCAGTTTCTCAAGAAATTTTCTTCAGGTGTCGATGTCATTAACGATGTAGTTATGGATGTGCCTGACGGAATTAAGTTTCGTACAATTAACCCGGGTGTCAATGTATATGGTTTGTATGCCTATCCGATAGGAAAGAGCAACTTTGCTTTCGCGATCGGGGCAGGCCTGGGAATGCACAACCTTCACAGCAACGGGATTCTAAGCGATACTTCAGGTGTTTCTTTCTTCACGAAGTTCCCCGAAAAGGATGCGAATGGTCAAAAAATTGATTACAAAAAGAATAAAATTTCACTCACCTATCTAGATATCCCTGCCGAACTGAGGTTTAAAAGTAAAAGCGGGATAAGATTTGCTGTTGGCGTAAAAGTAGGTTTGTTGATCAATGCCCACACCAAATTCAAGGGTGATGATCCTGCAGATGGAAAGAGTATGAAAATTAAAGAGAGCAGTTTACCCAATTTCGAGACCTGGCGTTTCGGGCCTACCATGCAGCTCGGTTATAAGTGGGTAAATCTTACCGGATTTTACTCCGTAACAAAGGTTTTTAAAGCAAATGAAGGTCCCCAGATATATCCGATTTCTATTGGGATTTCTCTCAGGCCCTACTGATTCAGAGAAAAGCAACTAACCCGAGCATCATAACCATACCCACGCCATAGCCCACATACACCTGGGCCTGGTTGTGGGTATTTAGTTTTAAGCGGGCAAAACCAACCAGCCCTGAAAGAAATATCAACACCAGGATCAGCAGTGTTGAATCAACAAGCAACTGATAATTCAGCCCTATAAAACCACCCGTCAGCCCTCCGATTCCCATTGCATGAATGCTGATTTTCCAGAAAAGATTAATGCTGGCAGCTATTACTATCAAAGCAGCGCCACCCAGCACAAACAGGTAATACACCACCGGCAGGCCCAGGTTATTCATCAGATACCAGGTGGTAAAATAGAATAAAGCTGTTATAGCAAAAGGGTAGGTTCTTTCACCTCTTTCGGGAAGTTGATAACTGCTTATCACTCCCCGTCTCTTCATCATCCAGATAAAAATTAAAGGGAGAAACAACGTATTGGCTACAATCAGGCCGGTAAGAATCAACTTCAGTCGTTCCGGCAGGATAAGCACAAAGAAAGCATCATGACTAAAGATCAGCAACAAGGCATAGGTAGGCATTAACATAGGATGAAGTACCCACGAGATCAGGTTGGCAATTTTTTGTTCCATTTTATATTTTTAAGGTTAAATTGTATTGGCTAAAGCATTTACCACGGCAGCAACAAATACGGATCGTCCTCCGGATCGGGGGTATGCTGCATAATAGTGTCCTGGTCATAGATTTCAAAACCGGCTTTCTGATAAAGTGACAAGGCTGCCGGATGGTCGAGGTTGCAGGTGTGCAGCCACAACCGGCTGATAGGTCGTTGCCAGGCTGTGTGGATGCACCATTTCAGGAATGGCATACCGAGCTTCCGGCCGGTAAACTCACAGCTCAGCCCGAAATAAACAATTTCGGTATCGGTTGATTCCGACAGGTCAAATTCAACAAATCCAGCCGGTACACCTTCGAAATATAGTACCCATATTTCGGTATTGTCGTTATTCAGCAGTTGCTGAAGTTCTGAGGCAGGCATCATCAGCCTGTTATACCATTGATAGGGTCTCCCGACGGAAGTGTAGAGGTAAAGGTAGTATGCCCGGATTGGCTTCACGGCTTTCATAACCACGCACCCATCCGGCAATTCCGGTGTTTCATTGTTGGCCGGGGGAGAAGTCATCTGCATCCACCAGGTTGTTGCTGCTATCTCATTCATTCTTTTTGATTTTTTTGGATGACTTTGAGGGCTTCGCGTCGGCTCAGGGGCGACATTTCTGTATTGTTTGTAAATTCAAGTACTGCGTTGGGGTTGGTTTTCGAGTATTCGCGTAAGGCCCAGCCAATTGCTTTGCGGATAAAAAACTCTTTCGAACGGTTAAGCTCCTTTATGTACCTGAAAAGTAATTCCTGGTCGGTATTCCCTTTGTATTTCAACTGAAAGAGCAAAGCCGTTCGTTGCAGCCAGAGATTGTCTGACTGCATAAACCGCGCGGTAACCTCCCCGGTCAGTTGCTTATGATTTATCAACCAGGCACCAACCAGGTTCGAAGCGATGTAATCAACTGTATCCCACCACGATTGGCTGGTAATCATAAATTCAAACAAATTAATTTTCCCGGCATCGGCTATATAGGTTTTACGAGATGCTATTGCCATGATGGCATAGTGCAACTCGCGCTGCGGCATCTGCCATATCAGTTTTACTGTTTCATCGATCTGTTCGTTAGCCGGATAACCGTTCAAAGCGATAAACTCAGCAGTCAGTTGTGTTCTAAGGGGTGCAGAAATGCCAAAGAATTCAAATTGGTTGAGCATATACCTGCTCATTTTTGCCGCATTTGAAGCATTTGCCCTGGTGGCGAAAAAAGCCTGCATGGCTTCCGCGTATTCTGCTGATTCCATGGTTTAGGGTTTAATCACGATCTTTTTAGTCTCATAGTTTCCTTTGAGTGGTGCGAAGGAAACCAAATAGGTGCCGGGCTGAACTTTTGAACAATCCCAATGTACATGTTTATCAGCAGGGGTATGATTAACCGAAAAAACGATCTTTCCGGCAGTATCATAAACCGCAATCAATCCGCTTCCGGAAGAACCGGTTTCAATAAATACTTTGTCCCTGGCGGGATTTGGGTAAACCCTGAACGTATTTTTATCCGGTTGTAGCAGGCTGCTGCCGACATAACCCTCGTTCCACACGGCCAGGGTGTAATCGCCGGGCATGAGATTTGGGACGAAAATGGTGCCGATCTGCCACGGGCCAACCCTGGTGAACGAAACCGGCAGCCAGTCGGATGCCGCGTTGGGCCGGTAAAGGATCACCAGGCTATCGGCTGAACTGACCAGCAGGTTGTTGTCGAGGTAGGCATTTTTGTTGTAGAAAAACCGCCCGGTAGCTTCAAAGCCTTCGGGGAAAATGCCTTCGACGGTCCAATACCGGTAATCACTCAGTGTCAGGCCCGGCTGGGGAACACTGAGGCTGTCGGGTGGTACCCAGTTGTGGGTCGCCCTTACAAAAGCTGAGTCGGTAAGTTGTGTTACATCAAGCTTAAAAAAGGTATCGGTGTAATCGTAAAGCCCGGTGGTGCGAATGGTTTTGAAATTGTCGGTGGTCGCGTCTGCGGCTCTTTCGTGGAGGTCTGTCATCACAAAGGCCGGGGCAAACGGCAGCCTGAAAGTTGCAGATCCGTGAGGACCGGGGAAACTAACCCGCCTCGTTTCCATTTGCCAGCCATTGTCCATAAAAGTTAGTTCCATCCGGCAATTCTGTGCAAACACATTGGTCCCCTTAAGGCGTTGCTTTATAAAAACCTGCACATCAAATTCGCTACCTGCCGGCACAATATTAAAGGAATCGACCGAAAACTGGTTAAATCCCGGTCCGAAAACATGAAAGTCAAAAAATCCGGTCATGTCAATGCCAGTGTATTGAGTCAGCACATCGCGTAAATCGTAGGATGATGCCGGGCTGTAGGCAAAAACATCCAGATAGGTTTTAATCCCGCCAAAAAACAATGAATCACCAAGATAGCCACGAAGGGCATG
>JBBQBC010000245.1:0-5575 GCA_038317155.1 Bacteroidales bacterium | reverse complement strand
GATGTCCGTACTTACAGTCCTGTTGATCAACCTGTTGTCAATAAGGGTGTAAGAGCCCAGGGTTTTGTCCTTCGACAAGGTCTGGTAACCTGTTGAAATAACGACCTCGTCAAGGGAAACCACTTCCTGATCGAGGTAAATCTTCAGCGGACTTTTATCAACAGGGACGGAAACAGTTTGCCTGAAATACCCGATATGGGAAACCTGGAGCGAGAATTCCCCGGCAGGCATGGCAATCCGGAAATGGCCGAGGCTGTCGGTGATCGCTGATGCTTTTAAACTGGTGGTTGTGAGGTAAACACCGGACAGGGCTTTCCCGTCAGTTTGATATACCGTACCCTTCACTTCTTTTTGTTGTGCAAATGAGCGATGGGGCATTCCAATGATCAGGCAAAGGAATAAGAGATATCGAAAATATCGAAAGTGTTGAAAATATCTTAATTTGTTTTGCATAATTAAGGTTTGATTTTGATTTTTTTATTTAATTGTTTGATAACGAGCATATCGATTGGACAGGAATCCTGCACGAGGTGCAACCCGTACTTTTTCAGCCAGTCATTGAACCGGATGATATCCTTCTCCTTTGTCGGGAAGGAGATATCGATCTCGGAGGTGATGCCGGTTTGATCGATTACCGGAAAGGGGTCGTGACGGTATAGGCTGGCGATGGCCTCCTGAAATTTAGAAAAGGGCTGTTTGCAGTAAACCATCAGGTTTGGCTCGGCGGAAATAATTTCAGGGATGGCGCTTTGGGAATCCAAACCCTTAAAGTCTTCCGTTTTTCTGAGCGCCCAGCATTTTACAGCCCGTTTTTCAATCGCTCCGCGAAGGTGATAGCGGGCGCCGAAAAAGCGGTTCAGGTCTTCAAGCATAAGCTCACCGGCCTGACCCCTTAAGGCGATGGGGACAATCAGCTCGTAGCAATAATATTTATCGCGTGCAGCAGGAGAGTAGGCCGGTACATCCGATGGAGGCAGGGCTTCCTGTTTGTCGAACTCTGTGATACACCGGTTGGCTTTGCCCAGCTCCCGGTTATCGGTATAACGCATTGCACCCAGGTAGAGCTGTAAAACGGTACCGTTTAATGCCCTTATCTTAAAACGGTTTAGGCTGTCGGTGTAAACCCCTCCGCCACCAATGCCATCAAGGTAGCCGGTAAATACCGAGTAGTACAGCAAATCGGAACTCAGCCCGCCATTACCGTTAAACAGTAAAGGTTTAGTGAGGTCGTAGTCAAAATTGCTTTTCTTTTCGGCCATGACCGACGCTTTCTCTGAAAGCTGGATTTTGATATTGCCGGCAGTTACTTCAGCTTCGCTGGTGATGGCAATTACTTTACCGTCTTTGATCCAGACCTCGTGTGGGACATATTTGTGCGGAAACAGTTTCGACAGTTTTTGATCGCCGGTGACAGAAGGGAGTGAGATTTTCCGCTCGGAAAAGAATTTGGATATGGTGGTTGCAGGTTGTGATGTAACCATCAGTATCCGGAGTTGATTGTCAAACTCACGCTGGAGTTGTTCTAACCGGGGGATGGCTTCAACACATGGACGGCACCAGGTAGCCCAAAAATCCAGGATCAGCAGCTTTTCTTTGAAATCGGAAAGGTGTGCTTTTCCCCCGGGGTGATTAATGATATTCTCCAGGAAGATATCGGGGACACGATCGCCGATTTTTAAGGGGACGATTTTGTCTTGTGCAAATAAGGATGAAGGCAGGGAACAAGCAAGAATGACTGCCAGGGTATGTATTGTTCTCATAGTGAATGGACTAATGTGTGAACGAAAAATGATTTTTTGTGAGTTGAGAGGCTGAATGTGCATGAAGAGGAGCCTTCACTCGGGTGATTTGATCTTATTGCGGTAAAGGATTTGCCGGTGGCACAAGTAAAACATATCCCCGGTTTTAAACTGATTGATGTACTTAACCCGTAAAGCGATGCAGGCTTTGGCGCAATGAATGAATAAAGTAGAATGACTTAGTAAAGAAAACATGGCGTTTAAGGTTAGGGTAGGATTGTCTTCTCCATATATTTTAGCGAAGTAATAGCGAAGAATGCAAGTATTTAACAACAGCGACTTGTATCGAACAAATAAGCTGTTGTATTTTACAACCATTCGGTTTGATAGCCTGAAATAATTCGTATTTTTGTTTGAAGTATAATAACTTTACAAAAGATTCATCATGGAAACAAACACAACAAGCCCATCACCCAAGGTACATCACGGACGGAACATTAAGAGATTGCGCGATATGCTTGGCGTAAAACAGGAGTATATTGCCAATGAGTTGAATATGACCCAACAAGCGGTTTCGAAACTGGAACAGAAAGAACTGATTGAAGATGAGATATTGGAAAGGGTATCTAAAGTTTTGAGCATCCCATTGGATGCAATTAAGAATTTGAATGAAGATGCCACCACTAGTTATATCAATACCTTTTATAATAATCAAGGCAATGGTTTTATAGCTAACAACTATACGTTTAATCCTATCGACAAAATTGTTGATTTATATGAACGTTTACTTGCCGCGGAAAAAGATAAAGTGGCTATGTTGGAGAAGTTGTTGGAGGGGAAAAAGTAAAAAAGCTCAACGGTAATATTGATCTTGATCAGAGAAGATGGTTGGCAGCAACTATCTGGTACGAAGGTTAATGGAGAAAAAAACCAAAGTCCCTGACTAAACGATACCCCATGGAACAAGGAGAGATTGTTATCTATAAATCAATAGACAATGCTGATTATCAGATTGAAGTC
This sequence comes from Bacteroidales bacterium, assembly GCA_038317155.1. Classification (GTDB taxonomy): domain Bacteria; phylum Bacteroidota; class Bacteroidia; order Bacteroidales; family Lentimicrobiaceae; genus Lentimicrobium. The sequence goes on along the minus strand of JBBQBC010000245.1, from coordinate 2,816 downwards.
AGGGTTGAAGAAGAAACTGTTTGGTTAAGTCAGGCACAAATGTCTGAGTTGTTTCAGACTACCAGAAATAATATTACCCTTCATATTGGTAATATATTTAAAGAAAAAGAATTAGATGAAGATTCAGTATGTAAGGATTCCTTACTAACTGCATCGGATGGCAAGAAATACAAAACAAAGTTTTATAATCTTGATGTAATTATTTCTGTGGGTTACCGTGTTAAATCAAAGCGTGGAACTCAATTTCGCATTTGGGCAAACAAGGTTTTAAAAGATTATCTTTTAAAAGGTTATGCTGCAAACCAGCGTTTCGAAAGGATTGAAAATGATGTAATTTATCTGAAAAAGAAAATCGACGAATTTGATTTTCAAATCAAGACGAATTTACCACCCCATGAGGGTGTTTTTTACGACGGGCAAATATTCGATGCCCATCTTTTTGTTTCAAATTTGGTTAAAACTGCCGATCAATCCATTATTCTAATAGACAACTATATTGATGAAAACGTTTTGGCATTATTGTCAAAAAGAAAGGCGAATGTAAGCGTAACGGTATATTCCGCTAATATTTCACATCAACTGAAACTTGATTTAAAACGGTTCAACGCACAATATCCGAAAATTGAAATAAAGCAGTTCTCCAAGTCACACGATCGGTTTTTAATTATCGACCAACAAATTGTCTATCACATTGGCGCATCGTTGAAGGATTTGGGAAAGAAATGGTTCGCATTTTCCAAAATCGAATTTGATGCCCAGAATATGATCATGAAACTTGAAAGGGAGAGAGAGAAACAATCCAGATAAATGTAAACAATAGTATGTAAGTTCCGAAGTAAAATATGCTTCGAGAATCAAAGGTCGTGAAATAAGAAAGTGATAACAGGTAACCACATAACCTCGAAGGGAGAATCGTCCAACTGTATTATATACAGTATTTTAAATCGCTCTTTTCAACCCGCAATAATATCAAATTTCATTTTTAACAATAATTTATTTGAGTGATGAATGAAATGCTAACACGTTAGCCTTCATAAATTAAAACAGAGAATGATAAAATTAGATGACAGAAAGAGAAATACGAAAATATATTGACCTGCTTAATGACGGAAAAGCAGGTGAATCAATTTTCACCCGACAAATAAGCAAAACCGTTGAAGTCGCGAAAGTATGGCCTGATCAACCCAAAATGACGGATAAGATTATTGGAAATTTTGGCTCATATAGATTCTTTTTCATAAAAAATGAATTTAATGAATATGTCGGTGCTGTGCTTGATATGTATCAGGATTTACATTGGTACATTGTTCCGAAGTGCAGAAAACATGGTTATCTGACAACTGCTTTAAGAGAATCAATCCTCCCTTATTTATTTTATGACGAAAGAGAAAGTCAAAGAATAACTATTGGAGAAGTGCAATCGGAAAAAAAAATTATTTAAACTCGAAAAATGTGGCTCTTAAGCTTGTATTTAAGGCGATCGACGAGGTAGAGTCAGAATTTGAATTAAAACAAATTGACTTCAATTGGGACAACGAAAATCTTGAAGAAACCAACTCGGAGATTAACTCGGAAAGATTTGAAGAATTAAGGAAAAGAGCTTTTTATGCTTACAAGATACTTTACAAAATCAGTGACGAACTATTAATGATTGTCAACGATGACAAGGAATTGAAAGAGGTTGCAGATGAAGCAAGAAATTATACTTTGAAAATTGAAGACCTTAAATGGGAAAATAAAAAACGAAAGACTAATATTTTGTAAATAGCATTGCGGGATTCGCGCGGTGCCTGGTCATTGCTCATTTCTTGACCGTGTTCGTCCTGCGAACGCTGACACTTATCGAAATCAGAAACCAAAAACTTGTACTAATCCGTTGGCAACATATTGAAGGAAAAACTATGGAGAAAGTTAGATTCTTTAACACCGAAGTTGCCTGCATTGAAGAATACCGAATAATTAACGAATAGACTTCTGAATAAATCCGTCCGGTGAAAATGTTTAAATCATGGAGTTACAGGTAATTCAAAGCAAAATTTACGAAATCAGGAGCCAACAGATTATGCTGCACTTTGATTTGGCTAAGCTTTACGAAGTTGAAACCAGGGCTTTAAAGCAGGCGGTAAAAAGGAATATCGAAAGGTTTCCTCCTGATTTTATGTTTGAACTTACAGGTAGTGAGGTCAATAACCTGGTATCACAAAATGTGATACCATCTAAAAGTTATTTGGGCGGTGCCGTTCCTTATGCTTTCCTTGAACCGGGTGTGGCAATGCTTTCAAGTGTATTGAAAAGCGTCAGAGCCAACGAAGTAAACATTAATATTATAAGGGCATTTATTGCTGTCCGAAAATATATGCTCCAGGCTTCTCCGTCGCCACTTTCCCGGGAGTTGGAAGAAATTAAAGAACGCATAAAGTCTCTGGAAGAGATCGGCGAAGAAAATGAAGAGAAGTTCGATGACATCTATGTTGCATTAACCGAACTGGCCATGAAGCAAAAACATGCGGCTACACACCACAATCCCATAGGGTTCATAAAACCCAAAGAATAATTCCTGCTATCACATTCTTGTTTGCACTTTTAGGAAGCTTGTCATAAAAAAAAGCATCACAGGTCCGGTTATACAATCGAGGGCAGAATAACCATTTCCGGGAATTCTTTCTCGTGATTTTCTCGAAACCGCTTGACGAGCTAACGACTCATCGAAATTGCTGACAGAAACTTCTTCTTCTCACTCCATTCATATCAAGAAGAAGGATAATCGACCTCCTTAGTACCGATCATTGGTCATTGAAAATGATTTGATTGCTATC
>JBBQBC010000244.1:0-5704 GCA_038317155.1 Bacteroidales bacterium | reverse complement strand
TTATTCCATTATTCCATTTTTCCATCATTCCACTACTTTCATTTACTAATCAACAAATCAACTTATCAACTTATCAACTAATCAGCTAATCAACAAATCAACTTATCAACTTATCAGCTAATCAACTAATCAGCTAATCTGCTAATCAACTAATCAACTAATCAACTAATCAGCTAATCTGCTAATCAACTAATCAGCTAATCTGCTAATCAGCTAATCAACTAATCAACTAATCAACTAATCAACTAATCCGCTAATAGGCTAATCCGCTAATCACGCTGAACAAACGCCTCAACCTCCCTCACCTCCCCTGCTTTTAAATCACCCAATAAAACAGATCCAACCCTGACCCTGAACAACCGTAAGGTCGGGAAGCCCACAGCTGCGGTCATCTTTCGGATCTGCCGGTTTTTACCTTCAGTCAGCGTTATCGAAATCCAGCAGGTTGGCCCGTGGCGGTCATCCCTGATTTTTTTTGTCCTTGGCGGAAAACCCGGATCGTGCTCAAGCAGAAAGGCTTTACAGGGCAAAGTCATGTATTTAACGCCCCTGATCCCAATCTCTACGCCGGTTTTCAGCCTGTTCATGGCAACCTCGTCAATCAGCCCATCGAGTTGGGCGTAATACTCCTTCTCATGGCTTTTTGCCCGAACAAGCTCACTCTGCATGCCATCGGTAGTCAACAAAAGCAGCCCTTCACTGTGTTCATCCAAACGACCTATCGGCATAGTACCTTCGGGAAAATCGTACAATTCGCCCAATACCTTTTTCCAACTGAGATCGCAGACAAACTGGCTCATATAGCCGAAAGGCTTGTGAATAATAAAATGTCGGTGTCCGGTCATACAGTTAAAATTATTGCGAAATTAAGCGGGAATTACCTTAACCCCATCATAAAATCTGATGGTTATGCCAAAAAATCTTCCACAGGCAACATCTGAGAGCAGGTAAACATAACTGGTTACCCCATTTTCCCTATCTTTACAGTCCGCAAACAAAGATGCCAGTTAATGAAACTATCGGTTGTAATTGTTAACTACAACGTTAAATATTTCCTTGAACAATGCCTTCATTCCGTGGAAGCTGCCACCAAAGGGCTGGAAGCAGAAGTGTTTGTGGTTGACAACAATTCAGTAGATGGTTCGGTTGAAATGGTCTCCGAAAAGTTTCCGGATGTCAGGCTAATTGCGAATACTGAAAATACAGGCTTTTCAAAGGCTAACAATCAGGCCATTCTGCAGGCATCGGGTGAATATGTGCTTCTTTTGAATCCAGATACTGTTGTTGAGCACGACACTTTTACCAAATCGGTCGCCTTTATGGACGCCCACCCCGATGCCGGCGGTCTGGGCATAAAAATGGTAGATGGCAAAGGCCGGTTTCTTCCCGAATCAAAACGTGGACTGCCAACACCGATTGTCGCTTTTTACAAAATATTCGGCCTTTCGGCTCTTTTTCCGAAATCGAAAATCTTTGGAAAATATCATTTGGGTTACCTCGATAAAGAGCAGACCCACGTAGTGGATGTCCTTGCCGGTGCCTACATGATGCTCAGGCGCGAAACCCTTGATAAAACAGGCCTTCTGGACGAAGACTTTTTTATGTATGGTGAAGACATCGACCTGAGCTACCGCATTTCCAAATCCGGGTACAAAAACTACTATTATCCTGATGCCCGCATTATTCACTATAAAGGCGAAAGCACAAAAAAGTCGAGTGTAAATTACGTTTTTGTGTTTTACAATGCCATGGTCATTTTCGCACGAAAGCATTTCTCACAAAAAAATGCACGGCTTTTTTCATTGCTTATCCACATTGCTATTTATCTGAGGGCTGGCGTAGCAGTGCTTTACAGGATTATGAATAAATTGCTGCTGCCCTTTACAGATGCGGTCGTAATTTATGCCGGTACATTGTTGATTGTAGGTTATTGGGAGAGCAATGTTATTTATACCGTTGGCGGTCATTATCCACCACTTTTCCTTTTCGGTGTGTTGCCTGCCTATATCATCATCTGGCTGTTTTCTGTGCTGATCAGTGGAGGCTACGACCCTCCTCTTCGACTGAGACGAATTTTAACCGGTCTGCTCGCCGGTACGGTTACAATCCTGGTTTTATATGCACTCTTGCCTGCCGGATTTCGTTTCTCCAGGGCATTGATCATTCTCAGTGCCATCTGGGGTATGGTATCCATGACTGGCATCCGCTTTGTGCTGAATCTTGCCGGTTTCAGAAATTTCAAAATCGGGGCCAATCCCAACAAGCGGTATGCCATCGTGGGCGATACCGAAGAATCGGAAAGAGTGGCGGATTTGTTAAGGAAAACACTGGTAAACCCGGGATTTATCGGATTGGTGGGATTAACTGACGTCGGAAACAGATCTGACGGTTTTATCGGCAACATTGCTCATCTGGCTGACATTATCAGCATCTATAAAATTGACGAGGTTATATTCTGCGCCCGCGATATTCCGGCACATCGCATCATCGACACCATGAGCCAGTTGCACCGGAGCCAGGCTGATTTCAAAATTGCACCTCCTGAAAGCCTTGCCATCATAGGCTCAAACTCTATCAGCACTACAGGCGATCTCTATGTCATTGACATCAATTCAATCAGCAAAATAAACAACCGCAGGAACAAAAGAATTTTCGACATCGCGCTTTCAGCTATTTTGCTACCGGCTAGTCCGCTTTTAATGTGGGTCACCCGGAATCCCCCGGTATTTGTGCTCAATATTTTCCGCGTTCTGATCGGCCTTCGGACCTGGATTAGCTATGCACCTGTGACCACTCAGGTATCAGCCTTGCCATCCATACGTAAAGGCATACTCAATCCAACCGATCTTTTTCCAAACCGGAAAATAGATCCGGAAACTGCCGTTATCCTGAACATGCTCTACGCACGCGATTACCGGATTACCAATGACCTGAATATAATACTCAAAGGATTCCGCAGACTAGGAAGATTGTAAACTTTAAAATAATTTTGTCCGATTAAAACATATCAGACTCGATGAAACCCTTGATAAAATTGCGTCCGCCTAAGACGGACTAATCCCATTGGGGTTACTTTTCATACTGCCAATTTATTGCCTCTACAGGGCTGTCCCGTCAGGGACAAGATATTGGTAGAAACCAAGATACGAAGTTGAACTAAGTCCCGTCAGGGACGAAATAACATTAAACCGGACAATAGCGTCTGTAAAAAGTAAAACCTTTTTTATTCAAGTTTGTTAACTACGACAACGAAGAACCATCAATTTTCAGCACCTGTAATAACATGCTGAAGTAAATTTAATTAATACTATGGCAAAATATGAAGTAATAATGCCCAAACTGGGCGAAAGCATTATCGAAGCTACGATTACCAAATGGATCAAGAAACCAGGCGACAAGATCGAAGAAGATGATCCGATCGTTGAAATTGCCACCGATAAGGTTGACTCTGAAATCCCTTCCCCGGTTGAAGGAAAACTGGTTAAAGTATTGTTTAATGAAGGCGATGTTGTTCCTGTAGGAAAAGTAATTGCCATTATTGAAACCGACCCTGAGGCTTCTGTTGAAGAAAGCATGCCTGATTCAGCCCCTGTTAAGGAAGCTGTTGCAGAAGTTCCTGCCGCAAAACCCACCGCAGCAGATAAACCAGTTGAAGAATCCGCCGAAAGCAGTGAAGGTAGGTTCTATTCTCCGCTGGTGAAAAATATTGCCAAAACTGAGAAAATCGGCCAGGCAGAACTCGACAAGTTAGCCGGTACCGGTAAAGACGGATGGGTTACAAAAGAGGATTTAATGGCCTACCTGAAACAGCGTGGCTCAGCCCCGGCTCAGGTTATTGCTGCATCTCAGACACCTGCACCCGTTTCAGCACCCAAACCATCAGCTCCTCAGGTAACTGCCTCCATGGGTGATGAAATCGTAGAGATGGATCGCATGCGCAGGCTGATTGCCGACCACATGGTGATGTCAATACAGGTTTCGCCTCATGTTACTTCATTTATTGAAGTCGATGTCACCAATATGGTGAAATGGCGCGAACGGGTTAAAGACGATTTTTTGAAACGTGAAAAGGAAAAAATAACCTTCACCCCAATCTTTATCGAAGCCGCAGCTCAGGCACTCAAGGATTTTCCGGGCGTAAATGCTTCAGTTGACGGCTATAAGATTATTCTCAGAAAAAATATCAACATCGGGATGGCCGCCGCCCTGCCAAGTGGAAATTTGATTGTTCCGGTTATAAAGAATGCTGATCAGAAAAACCTGATCGGATTGGCTAAGGATGTTAACAGCCTGGCCAATAAAGCCAGATCAAACAAACTCGAACCCGACGATATTTCAGGTGGAACCTTTACCATTACCAACCTGGGCACTTTCGGCAGCATTACCGGTTCCCCGATTATCAATCAACCACAGGTTGCCATTCTTGGCCTCGGAGTCATTAAAAAGAAACCGGTGGTTCTTGAAACTCCTGAAGGTGATGTAATTGCAATAAGGCACATGATTATTCTTTCACTGGCTTACGATCATCGGGTAGTTGATGGTGCCCTGGGCGGAATGTACCTGCAAAGAATGCAGCAATTGCTCGAAAGTTTCGATAACAATCGCAGCATTTAACCTTAAAAAGCCTAATTTAGCGGCACCATGGAAGGCTTCCGTGGTGCTTTTTTTTATCTGATAATCATGAAACTGAATTTAACCAGACCCCTGGCCATGTTCGATCTGGAAACAACCGGTGTCAATATCGGCTCGGACCGGATCGTTGAAATCTGCATCATAAAAGTACATCCCGATGGCCATGAGGAGGTACTGACCAGAAGAATTAACCCCGGAATACCCATTCCGCCTGAGGTAATCGCAATTCATGGAATCACCGACGAAGACGTGAAAAATGAACCAAAGTTCGCTGAACTCGCCTCTACCATTGCCCGTTTTCTTGCCAATTGCGATATGGGTGGCTATAACTCCAATAAATTTGATGTGCCCATGCTGGTCGAGGAATTTCTGCGTACAGAAATTGATTTTGACCTGAAAGGCAGACGCTTTGTCGATGTGCAAAATATCTTCCATAAAATGGAACCACGCACCCTTAAAGCCGCCTATAAATTTTATTGTCAGGAGGATTTGAAAAATGCCCATTCTGCCGAAGCCGATACAAGGGCAACCTACGAAGTGCTGCTTTCACAGATAGAACGCTACAATGGCGTTGAATATGCCGATAAAGATGGAAATACTTCAACCCCCATTATAAATGATGTCAGGGCACTGCACGAATTTTCGTTTCATAACCGCAATGCCGACCTCGTCGGACATCTGATCTATAACACAAAGAACCAGGAAGTATTTAACTTTGGCAAGCATAAAACCAAATCTGTGGAGGAAATATTCAGCAATGAGCCTTCCTACTACGACTGGATGATGAAATCTGATTTCCCGCTTTCAACCAAAAAAGTGATTACAGCCATTAAGTTGCGTGGGTTTAATAAGAATTCGGTTAAAATCTAACGACGAAGGTTTGAGATAACGGATGTTAAAAAGCAATGTCTAATTTCTAATGTCTAATTTCTAATGTCAAAATAATCAGACTTCTTACTTTCTTACTTCTTCTTACTTCTTACTTCATACTTCCGACCTCCGACCTCCGACCTCCGACCTCGGTCCCTGAGCGCAGTCGAAGGGCCGACCTCTAAACAAAACCAGCCAAACA
>JBBQBC010000243.1:0-5720 GCA_038317155.1 Bacteroidales bacterium | reverse complement strand
GGGTCAAGTTGAAACTCTGCCGCTACATCAGCCGTTATCACATCAATGGGGATTTTATTTTCATAAATACGGCAACCCAGTCCTGAATCTTTGGCGATGTGAAGGACTTCACTGGCCAATCCGTCAGATATGTCGATCATTGCTGTTGGTTTTACACCGGCTTCACTGAGTTTTAGTAAAATATCAACCCTGGCTTCGGGCTTCAACTGACGTTCGAGCACATAATCGTTTCCTTCCAATTCAGGCTGCATCTCAGGGTTTGCCTTGTAAACCTGTTTTTCACGTTCAAGTAAAAGCAGCCCGATGTAAGCACCACCCAGGTCTCCGCTAACGCAGATAAGATCGTTTTCGCGGGCTGTGTTGCGATATACAACATCTTCTTTTTTTGCTCTGCCGATCACAGTTACCGACAGAAATAAACCTGACACCGAGGAAGTGGTATCACCGCCTACAAGGTCAACCTTATACTTCTCGCAGGCAAGGCGGATACCGGCATACAACTCATCAAGCGCTTCCACCGAAAAACGGTTGGAAACCGAAATTCCAATCAGCATTTGCGTGGCTGTTCCATTCATGGCAACAATATCAGAAATATTCACAACAGCGGCCTTGTAGCCCAAATGTCTGAGCGGGGTATATGTCAGGTCGAAATGAACCCCTTCCACCAACAGATCTTTCGAGACCAGGGTAACATAGTCGCCATTGTCAATAACTGCGGCATCATCGCCAACCCCTTTAAGTGTGCTGTTGTTGAAGGTTTTAAGTCCTTTTGTCAGATGGTCTATCAGTCCGAATTCACCCAGGGCTGATAGTTCGGTACGATTTGTTGCGGTATTATCCTGCATATTTTTTCCGGTTAATTTTCGGTTGCAAAGGTAAACATAATCAGCGGTCCGATATTCCGGATGCAGTCAGTTGAACCCGGGATTGTATGTTGCTCCCCAAATAAAGGCATTGAATCAGGCACTTAGGACAAAATTTGTAATCTGATGTGAATCAGACTATTAAACAGACAATTAAGTAGAATGAGTTATTTTGATTGATTTTTATCATTCAAGGTTCCGAGGTTGATAAAATTTGGGCTCAAAGTAGGGATGATAATAAGAAGAAAGAGATTTCTTCTGACACCATTCCGCTAACGCGCAGTGTTTTGGTCGAAATTACAAGGTTCACTGTTGTTAAGGAGGGAGGTTGAGAAGCAATGTCACCTTGAAAGTGCATAGCGAATGAGAGGTCTCTGGTAATATGAATTACAAATTGCCATAGATCCACAATCGCTCAATACTATATTGTTTTAGTGATAGGCTTGTGATGCTGTGGGTTTAATTCTGTTTGAGAATTGTTATGTATGGCGATATTTCATTGAAAGCTGCCAGATCTGGCAAATTATTGCAACATATCTTCCTGCCGGTTGTTAGTATTAATAGGATAGAATTTCGGTAAAAATAGAATTGAATGTCCAATAAATGAAACAAGGATGGTGTCTTTGAAAAGGCAAAATTCAGTATATTTGCCGCTATCTTAATTTAGTCTGATTAAGTACTTAAATAACCCTAAGGGAAATGGAAAAAGACCCTAACAATATACTTGAAGAGGTAACGCAAAGCGAATATAAATACGGTTTTTACACTGATATTGAAATGGATACAGCCACCGTTGGGCTGTCGGAAGATACTGTCAGGTTTATTTCTGCAAAAAAGAATGAACCGGAATGGCTGCTGCAATACAGGCTGGATGCTTATCATAAATGGCTTGGCATGACTGAGCCTACCTGGGCCCACCTGCATCATCCGCCAATCAATTATCAGGAAATTATTTATTACGCTGCACCCAAAAGAAAAAAGGAGCTGACCAGTCTGGATGAAGTAGATCCTGAGCTGATTGCTACCTTTAATAAACTCGGAATTTCGCTTGAAGAGCAGAAAAAACTTTCCGGTGTTGCGGTTGATGCTGTAATTGACTCGGTTTCTGTAAAGACAACCTTTTCTGAAATACTGGAAAAGCAAGGCATCATCTTCTGTTCGTTCAGTGATGCGGTGCAAAAAGTGCCCGATCTGGTTAAGCAGTATCTTGGTTCTGTTGTTCCAAAGGACGATAACTATTTTGCAGCGCTCAATTCGGCTGTATTCAGCGACGGATCATTTTGTTACATCCCCAAAGGGGTGCGTTGCCCCATTGAACTTTCAACCTATTTCCGCATCAACGCGGCCAATACCGGTCAGTTTGAACGTACGCTCATTATTGCTGACGAAAACAGCTACGTGAGTTATATGGAAGGTTGCACCGCACCCATGCGCGACGAGAACCAGCTTCATGCCGCCATTGTCGAGATTATTGCGCTGAAGGAAGCAGAGGTAAAGTACTCGACCGTTCAGAACTGGTATCCGGGCAATAAAAAGGGCGAGGGTGGCATCTATAATTTTGTAACCAAGCGGGGTATCTGCAAAGGCAGCAATTCAAAAATTTCCTGGACACAGGTTGAAACCGGTTCGGCTATTACCTGGAAATATCCCAGTGTGGTGCTGATGGGTGATAACTCTGTAGGTGAATTTTATTCGGTGGCTGTTACCAACAACTTCCAGCAGGCCGATACCGGCAGCAAAATGATCCATCTTGGGAAAAACACCAAAAGTACGATCATCTCCAAAGGGATTTCGGCAGGGCAAAGCAACAACAGCTACCGGGGTCTGGTTAAAATGACCAAGCGGGCAGAGAACTCACGCAACTTTTCTCAGTGTGATTCGCTGCTGTTGGGCGACAAGTGCGGCGCCCATACCTTCCCGTATATCAAAACCGAGAATAAAAGCTCAATTGTTGAACATGAGGCCACTACCTCCAAAATTTCAGACGATCAGTTGTTTTACTGCAATCAGCGTGGCATCAGCACCGAAAGCGCCATTGGCCTTATCGTGAATGGATACGCAAGGGAGGTGCTGAAGCAATTGCCCATGGAATTTGCCGTAGAGGCTCAAAAACTGCTTTCAATCAGCCTGGAAGGAAGCGTAGGGTAAAAGCTCAAAGTCTAAAGTCTTAAGCTCAAAGTAAAAAGTCTAAAGTAAAAAGTCTAAAGCTCAAAGTAAAAAGCGGTGAGCTGAGCGCAGTCGAAGCTTAAAAAGTTCAAATCGGAGAGCATTAGAAATTCGAAAGCTCAAATTCTAAAGCATAAAGCTCAAAGTAAAAAGTAAAAAGCGATGAGATGAGCGCAGTCGAAGCTTAAAAAGTTCAAATCGGGGAGCATTAGAAATTAGAAATTAGAAATTAGAAATTTCTTCACTGTCTTCTCAAAAAACTAAAAATAACCAAACAACACTATGCTTAGCATTAAAAATTTAAGGGTTTCGATCAACCATAAAGAAATTCTAAGGGGTATAAACCTGGAAGTTAAACCGGGTGAAGTTCATGCAATAATGGGTCCAAACGGAACTGGTAAGAGCACGCTGGCTTCGGTAATCGCCGGGCGCGATATTTTTGATATTGACGAAGGTGAAATTCTCTTTAAAGGGAAGAACCTGCTCGAAATGTCGGTAGAAGACCGCGCCAGCGAGGGTATTTTCCTTGGCTTTCAGTATCCGGTTGAAATACCAGGTGTTAGTATCACGAACTTTATGCGCACTGCAGTGAATGAGCAACGCAAATACCGCGGGCTTGATCCCATGCCTGCCAATGAATTTCTGGCAAAAATGGAAGAAAAGAAACAGATGCTCGATATACAGGCAAAGCTTGCAAATCGATCGGTAAACGAAGGTTTCTCGGGTGGCGAGAAGAAGAAAAATGAAATTTTTCAGATGGCAATGTTGGATCCAAGTCTGGCAATACTGGACGAAACTGACTCCGGACTTGATATTGATGCGCTGAAGATTGTTGCCAATGGGGTTAATAAACTGCGTAGGTCTGATAATGCGTTTATTGTGATAACCCATTATCAGCGCCTGCTCGAATACATTGTACCCGACATTGTACATGTGCTTTTCGATGGACGTATTGTACGCTCCGGCGGTAAAGAACTTGCCATTGAACTTGAGGAAAAGGGTTATGAATGGATCAAGGCAGAACTGGTTTAAGTTTGTTGAATGAAATAACGATCATGGACGGAACAATCACAACCAACTATAACACAAAAGATGCATTGCTGAAACTCTGGAATGAGAACAGTATGCACCTCGGCATTAACGACAGCCCCCGGATTGCGGATCTGCGAAGAGAAGGTATTGCTGTTTTTGCACAGAAGGGATTTCCGCATACCAAAATGGAGAAATGGCGGAATACCGACCTTAGCGGGGTGCTCAACCATGCTTTTTCATTTCCGCTTGAACCCGATAAACGGAAAGTTGATCTTGAGCAGGTATTCAAATGCGATGTGCCTGATTTCGACACATACATGGTTGCCCAATTGAACGGCTGGTTTATGGATCGGGGCAAAACCCCGTCACAGGCCGGGCAGGGTGTGGTGGTTTGCAGTCTGGCGGATGCATTTATTAAATATCCGGAGCTGATCGAAACCCATTTTGGGAAATATGCCCCGTTTGCAGAGAACAGCCTTACCGCCCTGAATACCGCTTTTGCCCGTGATGGCGTTTTTATCTATGTACCTGACAATACCGTTGTTTCGGAAACGATACAGATGGTGAACCTGATCAGTTCTGTTGATAGTGTATTTCTACAGACCCGGAACCTGGTGATTGTTGGTCGTAACAGCAGTCTGCAGCTTGTGCAATGCGATGATTCTGTTGATGATCAGGTGGGATTTATCAATTCGGTAACCGAGGTGGTAATGGCCGAAAATGCCCGGCTAGATCATTACAAGCTTCAAAACAAAAATGATCGCTCTGCCCTGATCAACAACATTTATTTCCACCTTGAAGCCAGTGCCAATCTTTCTACCAATGCCATCAGCCTGAATGGCGGCCTTATCAGAAATGAAGCCAATGTGTTGCTGAATGGACGGGGAGCCCATGCCGATATTCTGGGAGTTTACCTGATGGACCGAAATCAGCATATTGACAATCAGGTGTTTGTAGATCACGCTCAGCCTGACTGTACCAGCAACGAAATGTTCAAAGGCGTTCTGGATGATCATGCCAGTGGTGTTTTCAACGGACATATTCTTGTCCGTCGGGATGCCCAGCGCACCAATGCCTATCAGAACAATAAAAATATCCTGATTTCCGATAAAGCGGTGATTGACACCAAGCCTTTTCTGGAAATTTATGCTGATGATGTAAAATGCAGCCATGGTGCAACGGTTGGTCAGCTCGACAGTGAAGCCATGTTCTATCTCCGTTCACGTGGAATCAGCATGGAAAATGCCCGGATGCTGCTGATGTATGCCTTTGCCGCTGAAATAGTGAACAAGATATCAATTCCCCAACTTCAGTTAAGGATTGATGATTTGGTAAAAAAACGTTTGAGGGGAGAACTTTCCATCTGCGACCAGTGCGTATTACATTGTAGTGCCAAAGAACAGAAAATAGCTTTCGAGATTGATATGAGCAGGATTTGATTTCGGATTTCGGATTTCGGATTTCGCAAATTGGATATTAGAAATTAGAAATTAGAAATTATTGTCTCTTTTCAACGCTCCTCGTCACTCACAAAAAAATGAATACAGAGCAGGAATTATTTTCATTAACAGTGGATATCGAAAAAATCAGATCAGATTTCCCGATTCTGAGCCGCAAGGTTCATAAAAAATCATTGGTTTATTTTGACAACGCTGCAAC
>JBBQBC010000242.1:0-5725 GCA_038317155.1 Bacteroidales bacterium | reverse complement strand
AATATGGAGCTTCAGCTCGACCGCAAACTTTCGAACAAACGAATCTATCCAGCCATTGATATCGTTGCATCCAGCACGCGTCGTGAAGACCTGCTGCTTGACAAGGAAACCCTGCAACGTATCTGGGTGCTCCGCAATCACCTGGCCGATATGAATCCGCTGGAAGCCATGGAGTTTTTGAAGGACAAGATGAAATATACCCAATCAAATGAGGAGTTTCTCATCTCTATGAATGGATAATTCCATCTCTTGAACAAAATAAAAAGCTCTGGTTCTTCCAGGGCTTTTTTATTAATATACTTCAGCTAAAACTGATTTTCATTTCAGAGAATTGATAAGAAAGCGACAGTGCTATGTCAAGTGTAAAATTTTGCATCGAATGAAATGAAAATCCCAACGCTCAATCGGATTTCTACTTTTTACTTTAGACTTTAGACTTTTTACTTTTTACTTTAGACTTTTTACTTTAGACTTGACACTAGCCTTTGTTTGGAAATAATTTCACAATCAACGAAAATGAGATATTCCAAAGGCTGATATTTCTGTGGTCAGTGCGGATTCCGGTACCTGTTTCAAAATCAAAGGATGCCCGGGATTGTATAAATTGATTGTTGATTCCAATCTGATACCAGGGAGTTACCTTGTAAATAAATCGGACGTTCGCGCCGTATGCAAAACTTATATCTCTTGATGTTGTGATTTCATAAAAGGGCGGCCCTGTCAGAAAGTATTTGGTTTTGTGCAACTGGTAGGGAGTAGCAGAAAAAAACACACCACCGGCCAATTGACCTTCAACCAGGAATGATTTGCTTATTTTGGTCTGATATCCAGGACCGGCCAACAGATGAATTACTTTAAACGGATCGCTTCGGATGTAAATATCCTGAAGAAATGGGTCTGCCTGCATTTTTTCATAACCCAAATAACCGACATCAATCGGATTTAATTGCAATCCACCCTGAATAAAACCTGTCCATTTATCTTTTAAAACCACTGTAGCTTCAACAGATCCGGAAAAACCGGGCAATGCGAAACTTCCTTTCTCAAGGTTGGTTCCGGCAAAATCCGACAAAGGCAGACTCACGCCAGACTGTATGGTTAATTCTACCTGAAGTGGTTGCGAATAAAGCAAAGAGTGGCTAACCATCAATAGGAGCAAAAACAAATAGCGTTTCATAGTAAGGGCTTAACTGCCAACGAAAGTAACTATAAATTGTTTAATGAAAATCATGTCAATAAAGGCAAGATGCGTTTTGCCCGGATAAATCGCAAAATTGGTTACCCGAATCACCCTATCTGCAATAAAAACAGCTACCTCTTTAGATAGCTGTTTTGAATCTTTTAATAAATCGTTAATTTTATAAACCTGTTGTTTTATTCGTACAGAACCTTATGACAATCTGAACACATAGCTGTTTTCTCTTTACCTCTGATGAAAACAGGGTGCTGAAACTCCATTGATCCTGAAAGTGGCACATTCTGGATGTTGTTGCTGGGTCCCTGAGCCAGGATTGTGTGGCACATATCACAGCTTTTTGAGATGGTTTCTCCGGTTTTGGTTTTATGCCGGCCAGAATGACAGCGGAAACAGCCTTCCGATTCAAGATGCCCGATGTGGTCAAGATATTGAGTGGCATCTGCTTTCATATAGGGGAAAACATTATTGCTGTATTCACTTTGAACGACTTTGATAGCTTTCTGAATCCTGGAAAATTCCTTTAAATAAACTTCGGGATAGCTATCCTTATAGTAAGTCACCATGGCTGTGTAGATTTCAACATTGGCGTGCTCCTTTGTTTCATAAGGAACTTTTAAGGCTTCCATGGCTGCCATTTTTATCCAGGGAATATCTGCAGGTATTTTGCCTGCAACTATGGCCTGATCAATAAAATTAGGTGCTGACTTATAAGTATGTGAGGGGCGGGTATGGCAGTCCATGCAGTCCATCGACCGCTTTTCAAGGGTATCCATGGCGGCCTGATCAATTGGATTATCTTCATCCGTAAAGATTTTAACTTCCCCTGTTTTAAGATTGGTGAGCTTTACCCAGGGAATAACTTCCCTGTCGCGGGTTCCGGCTATATACTCCATTTTAAAATCCTTGTTAATGTGCCAGTGTATGCCTTCTGTTAATCCCTTGGCGCTGTGCTCAGGTCCTATTTTCATCAGTAATGAAATATCCCATTCGGTATTTGCTGAATCGGCCAGATAAGAACGTTGGGTACGAAGTTTCTGGGAATAAAACTTCTCAGGCCAGTGACATTTTTCACAGGTTTCGCTCGCGGGGCGTAAGTTATGCAAAGGGGTTGCTATTGGCCTGGCGTACTTTTTGAAAATAACAGAGTAAACCTGGTAAAGGCCGGATAATTTTGATTTCATATACCAGTCGGCACCTTCCCCCACGTGACATTCAACACACTTTACATTTGCGTGGGAAGAATGCTGGTAAGTTACATATTCAGGTTCCATTACCTGATGGCATAGGGTGCCACAAAATTTAACTGACTCTGTATAATGAAATGCCTGGTAACTTCCGAATGAGGATGCAACCAACAAGACAACCGTTATAATAGAAATCCTTATGAGTGCTTTTCTTTGAAAATTATTATTCAAATCAAGAATTGGCCATTTTTCAGTACTCTCTTCAATTATAACTTTTTTTCTTCGTTTCAACAGCATCCCGAAAGGAATCAGTAATAACCCCAAAACCATAAATGCAGGAACAATAATGTAAATAAACAGTCCCATATAGGCGTTGCTCTCCTTTGTAAACAAGGAAAAAAGGAAAAGTACAAGGATGATTATCAGACTGTTAACAGCCAGAATAAATCCGCTTATGCTGATCCAGTTGTAAATTGATTTTGGGAGTTTCATTTTTCAGGATTTTGTAAAAGGGAATCAAAAGAATCAGGAATTACAGACCATAAATTTAAAAAGAAAGGTGCTCATTTTCATGAACACCTTCTAAAATTTGAACTATTTAAGTGTGCGTAAGAAATTGACAACAGCCCATCTGTCGCCTTCATCCAGAATTTTCTTTTCGAAATTCGGCATTTCATCACGGCCAACAAATGTCTGATAGTAAAGAGCACCATCAGGTTGAGCCTGAAATGCCTTTTCTTTAAACGATGGAACAATGGTTTTAAGGGTCGCAGACTTTGGGCCATCACCCAGACCTTTGGCTCCATGGCAGGATTTGCAATGCTTATTGAAAAGTTCTTTACCGGTAGTCATAACAGAAGCATCAGTTGCTTTAACTGTATTCTTCATTGTTTTGTATTTGTCGGGAATTACCCAGGCTGCTCCGGCTTTCTGAGCCATAACGAAATTTGCCATTCCAAAGATCAGTAATGTAAAGAGAACTGAAATCAGTTTCACTGATGTTTTCATTTTGTTGGGTTTTAGGTTAAACAATATTGGTAATAAAAAAATCAACGCCATACTTTCATAAAAAATTCCAGTAAAAACAAAAACCAGAACTTTCTTTCAAAGTTACGAAAGTTTTAGTTTCTTTTACCGTTTTAATTATCAAAGGTAAGTATATATATAGATAGCAAGATTTGTTTACGGTGAGATATTTAACTCTGAAAGATGATTTTCTCAGTTTTATTAATGATCTATATCAATGCTCAGAAGAATATTTGCCTTGCAAGTTTAGCAGGTTACTGATTAATCGAAAAGAAATAATTATCAGACAGACAAAAAAGAGAAGGATAATTATTTATGATCAATTGGCCAACAATTTATTACAGGGTAAATTAAAAAAACAGGTGCTCAATCACTGAACACCTGTTTTCTCGATTTAATTTCAAATTATTTGTTGAGTGTGCGAACGAAATAAACCAACGACCATCTGTCACCTTCGTCAAGAATTTTCTTTTCGTAATTAGGCATTTCATTGCGGCCAACGAATGATTGATAATAGATTTCACCATCTGTCTGCGATACAAAAGTTTTCGAGTTGAAAGGACGTATTTCGGTTTTCATTGATGCGGCTTTCGGACCATCGCCTAATCCTTTTGCTCCGTGACATGATTTGCAATTCTTGTTGTACAATTCTTTACCGGTTGTGTTAATGGAAACATCATTTGCTTTAATTGTACTTTTCATGCTCTTGTATTTGGCTGGAATTTCCCAGGGGCCACCGGCTTTTTGGGCAAATGCTAAATTGACCATTCCAAAAATCATGACAGTTAAAATAACTGAAATCAGTTTCATAGAATTTTTCATTTTCGTTTAGTGTTTGGTTAAATATTTATTTAGTTTTTCAATTTCGTTGCTAATACAATTTCAGTACCAAACATTCTGAGATGGCATAAATAAAGCAAAAAGCGGGGCTTAAAACCAAAGTTACATAGGAGTTGTACCCGTATTTCCTTTTCCAAATCAATTCAATTTCTCCGGGCTTCAGCCCGGTGCAGAATGCCAATTTATGCACTATCCCTGGCTTTAGCCGAAAATGCACGTCTGACATTTCCGATAAACCAGAAACATGATTTTCAAAATGCGCTGGCGCGTGTTTCCCAACATGTGGCCACATGCATTTTGGTTGTTTTGTCATCTCCACTTTAAGGTCCTTTTGAACGGTTGTCGAATTCATTCCACCCAGGATACAAACGCCGCTTTTTGGGCTAAAGCCCCTGTTATTGTTCGTTTTTATTAACCCCCGGCTGAAGCCGGGGGTATTTGATAGATTCTTTTTAATATCGACTAAAATGATAGGACAATGAACCGGTTTTTCCTTATCCAAATCAATTCAATTTCTCCGGGCTTCAGCCCGGTGCAGAATGCCGATTTATGCACTACCCCTGGCTTTAGCCGAAAATGCACGTCTGACATTTCCGATAAACCAGAAACATGATTATCAAAATGCGCTGGCGCGTTTTTCCCAACATGTGGCCACATGCATTTTGGAGTTTTGTCACCTCAACTTAAAGGCCCTTTTTGCGGGGCTGGTAACTCTGAATGACAGCTATTTGCATTTTAATGATGGAAAGGATTGGGGGTGGGAGGAAGCGGAACTTACTCTCAACCCCAATCCTCTATAAACAGCGTAAAAGACTGTCATTCATAGCGGAGCGATGAATCTTATAAATTTATTCTGTCACTACTGTTTGATCCTATACAAAATAAAAAACCGCTGTAATTACAGCGGTTTTTTATTTTAAACAAGAACTGTTAGAATATTAAACGCCTCCTTTAGTGGAAAGAACGCTGATTGAGTTAGCCAGCAAGGCTTTTGTGTATTTATAGTTATGAATTCCAAGGCTATAATCTCTCAGGCACAACTGGAAGTTGATAATTGCACCCATTTGTGCATTGGTGAGGGTAACTTTCGTCAAAGTGAGATTGTAGTCTTTTTGCGCCTGGCTCCATGAATTTGAAGGACTTGGATTCTGGAAAACCGCTGGGTTGTTGGTAGGTCCGGCTGGATTGGTAATAGGATCGTAGATGTTGAGGTAGCCATCGTATTTGTTGGTCGTATTGGCAGCCCATAGATTCGACTCAGCATCAGGATTTCTGTTCATGATATCAACGCCACCAACGTTAAGAGCGGCAGCAAGTTCGTCAAGTTTTGATTTGATTTCAGCCCTTGGATTAATCCAGAAGGCATCCGAAGTTGCACTTGCATCTGTATGGCAACCGTCAGAATTACAACCGTTGAAATTGCCTTTGGCGAAGAAAGTGTGTCCACCTGCTTTACCCTGCATGGTTGCCATGTGGC
>JBBQBC010000241.1:0-5796 GCA_038317155.1 Bacteroidales bacterium | reverse complement strand
CTCCCTGAATACCTTGTGATCTTTAATATCCTTTTCGGTCCAGCTATCCTTAACCTTATCAGCCCAATCGACTGAATTTATATCATCAATTGATTTTCTGACAAATTTCTCAATTGATTCCATATCCTGAGCAACAGCTTTTACCTGAGAAACTCCCATAAAAAAGATGATTCCGAAAAAGGTAACCATCAGGCAATATCTTGTTTTCATCGTAATAAGATTTAGTTTTTGTTAATAATCGTTCAGTTTCTTGTTTCTATATTTTATACCAGCGCGTTCATCACACCCAGTTGCTCCATCAGCATCATCTGGTCAGCTATCAACCAGTGGTGAACGATTTTGCCATTTTCAATATCATAGCTGATGAAAAACGGAAATTCAACATTTCGTTGTGTAGGTTTGATGCCGCTTAATTCACCTATATGGCAACCTCTGCACTACTACCGAACCAATGCTTTGTTGCCTTCGGCTATTATCTCATCGGCAAATATTTCAGTCTTTTCATAAATTATGGTTTTAGTTTTGAAAAAATAAAAACAGTTGAAAAGAAAATTTGTTATTTTCTTTTTGAAAAGAAGCGGGAATTTTGATGAATGTTTCTGAGATTTTTCAAAAGGCCCATATTATGTAAAAATTTGGTTTTCTTTGTTTGCAGACCTTTAAGTTAATATATAGAGGTTAAAAGCAGTTCATACATGTATGCAATTCCTATAAGTTAATGTATTGTTAATGTTTTAGAGTGTTGTTAAGGAGATAGAATAAAGTCTTTTTGTCAATTATTTTATGGGGAATAAGAGTTAGATAAATTGAAGTGGTTTTATATTTTTGGCCTGCACCGCTTATTGCGATAGAATTGCCAGAAGACAAATGGATGATAAACAAAATCAAACGTCGGAAGATAATTTTATATGATTTTGCTAATCAATCCTGTTTATAAATACCAGTTTTGGAAAGTATGTGTTTTTCGGTATATCTGATAGAAGCCGGTTTATTGTCCGGTACTGAAATACAATACTACGTTAAATTTTTTCATTAGACTGAAAATCAATTAATTATGAAAACAATTTATTCATTTCCAAATAATTGAAATTCAAACCTTTGCGTCATTGCGTCTTTGCCTGCCTGATTGCTTGAGCAATCAAGCAGACAGGCGTGAGACAAAAATATAACGGACTATTGGAAATAAATCGGATGGAATAATCCTCCGGCTAAATGATATATAAAAATGTTAAAATCTGGTCATTCTAGTGCAGTCTTATTCCCTTATCTTCAATGGCGATAATCCTTTGTTTATAAAGCGTTCCGATCGCTTTTTTAAATGTTTTCTTGCTCATGCCGAACATCAGATATATTTCTTCGGCCGGGCTTTTGTCGCTGATTCCGATAAATCCACGATGTTGTTCGAGCAGCTCAATAACCTTTTGCGACAATTCATCTACCTTTTGATAGCCGGGTTTAAACAGGCTCAGATCGATTTTACCGTCTTCACGGGCTTTAATTACGAATCCTTTCATGCGCTCGCCGCGCTGAAGTTCCTGGAAAATCTCACTGTCGTAGAGCAGGCCTTCAAATTTGTTTTTGATGATAGCTTTGTAACCGAGGTCTGACTTAGCCCAGATGATCAGGTCAACTTCCTGCCCGGGTTCAAGTTCAGTGGTGTCTTCATCAAGAAACTGCTCAAGCTTAGCCGAACCGGCAAGGCGGCCCGATTTGGGATCGGCAAACACATAAACCAGGTAAAATTTATCAACCACCATCCTGGCTTTTTGCTCACGGTATGGAACCAGTAAATCCTTATCGAGACCCCAGTCCATAAAGGCACCGACAGTATTTACGGCTTTGGCCCTGAGTAGCGTAAATTCACCAACCTGAGCAAAGGGTTTTTGGGTAGTGGCAATCAAGCGGTCCTCCGAATCGAAATAGACAAATACTTCAAGACTGTCGCTGGGCTTGGTACCTTCCGGAACCCACTTCATAGGTAATAAAATCTCGCCATGCTGCCCACCATCGAGGTAAACGCCGAAATCGACAACTTTAGTGATATTCAATGTATTGAGTTTTCCGGGTATGGCCATAGCGGGAACTGGTTGTGAAGTTATATGCTGACACAAAGGTACAACTATTATGAAAGCCGCAGGCTCAGAACCTTAAGTAGATGCCCCAGCTTAAATCTGATTTTGTATATAGTTTTTTATCCGGGTTCACCTTAACGGTGATAACATCGGTTTCTGTCCAGGTATAGGTTGTCCGGTTGTAAGGAATATTGCGTTTTAAAAGTAATATACCTGCCTTTAGTGAGATTCCGAAGGTTCTTTTCTGACCTGTGATTAAATCAAAACCTGCTTCTATTTCTGACAGGGATGAAATAGACGGGCTGAAACTGGTTTCATACCTGATTTCGCGACGAAGGTTCGCATTGGTTTTCTTTTGTGTGACCAATTCCTGAAAAGGCATAAACGAATACACCCCAATGCCGGTTGTGAGGATGCAGTGAAATCGTTTATGATTATATGACAGGAATGGCGATATGTCCAGCCCCATATCGTTAAGCGTCCGCTGCCTGAAATTTGTATTCAGATCGGCTGTAAATCCGGTATCTGCTAAAATATGAAAGCGGTTAAAAGCATCGAGGTACTGCGGGTATATGCTAAACGAGGAGGTGATTCCCCATTGGAAAGAGGCATTGAGGCTATCGGCATAATACCGTGCAGTAATACTGAAGTGGCTGGGCTGCATATCGCTCAGCATTTTAAAGCCCGCCTTAAATGACCAGGTATCAGAGGTCGCAAGCGTAAATCCAAGTTCAAGAAACTGGTAATCGGAATATTCCTTGTCGTTGAAGAGGTAATTCATAAAGTCGATGTCCGCTCCATTGGGCAGGCTGTCGCGGTAGATATTCCGGTTACCGAACTGCATGTCAATACGGAAATGCTCTTTCTCTGCCTTTGTCTGAGCCAGAAGCGGGGAGGGGTTGATTGGACCTGATATCAGCAAAATGATGATCGCAAAGGAGATTATTCGGGCAGCTTTCATCGGTTCCGGATATGGATAAGGTTTGTGGTATCGCTCAAAACAAGGTTGTCAGAGAATGTAAGCTTTATCACGAACCTGGCTACTGAGTTTTCGGCATCGGTTTTCAGATAGAGGCCAAATGACTCAACCCCGCTGTCGTAGTATGTTTTGCCATTGGTCTGGTTACAGGTGGTTTCAAGCGAGTTGTAAAGGCTGCTGCCTGAAGAGGAGTTACTGGTTGACATGGCAACAAAAAGGTCTGAAACATCTATGCCAGCCTCAATTTCCGGGGTCAATGGATAAAGCGTTGTGATAATTATTCTGGAAAGATATTGTTGGGCATTAAATTGGAAACCGCAATCGCATTTCATGGCCTTCGCTTCACCAAAACCAGCCAGATTGAGCGCCGGCGCCTGCCCGAAATAGTAACCCAATGAGTCGAAAATGGCAACCTCAAAGGCTACTGCTCCGGCCATCATTGTATCATTGTCGGTGTACACAGGCCAATCGCCCGAATTGTCAAGGTTGGTAATGTCAATTTTATTAAAGTTGAAGGGCATGTTACTTTCATCGCAGGTGCAACAGCCTGGAATTATTCTTATGATATTGGCAATTAGTAATATAAGCAGGGCTTTTTTGAAGGTTCGCATAGTTTTATTTCCTTTATAAGTGCCATCGTCAACCATTCCAACAAAATAGACTTCTCCAATCAATTTAAAAGTGCTGTTTTCTCATGTTCCAGTATATTTTATTCAGATGAACCGACAAAGGCACAAGATATTTTAATTGATACCAGCAAAGATATCTTTATGTGCAATGGTGCCAGCATAACGCCCGGATTTGACAATAAAACCAATTGTACTTGTTGCATTTATCCATTTTAAGGGTGACATTGTGAAGGCGTTTAACCCTGCTTCTTTTCTAAACCCCTCGAATTCGAGGGGTTTAAAACCGGGATTATATATTGTTTCCCAAAACCCAGGAAATTCAATCGTATTGAGGTTTAAAGTTCTAAATATTACCAGCTTCATCAATTTCGGATAAGCTTATTTTTCGTCTTTGGTTTAGTCTGTCTTTGGTTTTCAATTTATGAACATTACCCAAACAACAGCCTGAAAACTTCTTCAATTTTGCTAACAGGCTGGAGGTTAATTTTTTTAGCTGCGCTTTTGGCCGCTTTCATATTAAGTTTTGAAATTACAATGGATTCAAAGCCCAGTTTTTCGGCTTCTGAAACCCTTTGTTCCACGCGGGTTACGGGTCGTATTTCTCCCGAAAGCCCGACTTCTGCTGCAAAACAGGTTTTGGAACTGATTGGAATATCGATGTTAGAGGATAAAACAGCTGCCACAATCGCTAAGTCTGTGGCCGGATCATCTACCCTGAGGCCGCCTGCAATGTTGAGAAAAACGTCTTTGACGCCAAGTTTGAAACCACTGCGCTTTTCGAGCACAGCTAAAAGCATATTCAGGCGTCGGGTATCAAATCCGGTGCAGGAGCGCTGCGGGGTTCCGTAAGCTGCCGAACTTACCAGTGCCTGAGTTTCAATCAGCATGGGACGAAGGCCTTCTATGGTTGCCGCTACGGCAGTCCCGCTCACCGGCTCTTCATGTTGGGTTATCAAAATTTCAGAAGGATTGGAGACTTCGCGAAGACCGGTACTTTGCATTTCGTAAATACCTAATTCGGATGTACTTCCAAACCGGTTTTTGACCGATCGCAGGATGCGGTAGCCGTAATTGCGGTCGCCCTCAAACTGAAGCACCGTGTCAACCATGTGTTCAAGCAGTTTTGGGCCGGCCAGTGTGCCTTCTTTGGTAATATGGCCAATGAGAAAAACCGGAACATTTACAGTTTTCGCGAAGCGTTGCATTTCAGAAGCCGTTTCACGAATCTGCGAAATGCTGCCTGCGGATGCATCAATGTTATCACTGGTAAGGGTTTGTATAGAATCGATGATGACGATGCCCGGGTTGAGTTTCGCGATATGCCCCAGTATTTCACTGGTGGCGGTTTCGGTCAGGATATAGCATTCATTCCGGCCCATTCCCAGCCGCTCAGCACGCATCCGGATCTGTTGTTCACTCTCTTCGCCGGAAACATAAAGGACTTTAAGATTCTTAATGGTGAGCGCTACCTGCAGCATAAGTGTTGATTTACCAATGCCCGGCTCACCACCAACCAGTACGACCGATCCTGGTACAAGCCCTCCGCCCAGCACACGGTTCAATTCGTTGTTGGCAGTGTCAATGCGGTTTTCGCCACTCAGCACAACGTCTGTGATCAGGGTAGGAGAGGAGATTTTTTTTACCTGGAATCCAGGCACTTTCCCGGTATCTGCCCGCTGAACTACTTCTTCAACATAGGTATTCCACTCCCCGCATGACGGGCATTTACCAATCCATTTGGGCGATTGTGCACCACAATTGCTACAGAAAAAAGCGGTTCTTGCTTTAGCCATTTTTATTTGATATGCTATATGTGCTTCTCAGGCATCTATATCATCCTGAAAGTTGTTTACTTTTTCTGTCAATCTATTTCAGGACAAGACAGTTGGCAAAAATCAGTTGGCAGTTGGCAAAAACCCTGTCTCTAAGTCTCCCAGTCTCTAAGTCTCTAAGTCTCTAAGTCTCTGCGTCTCTAAGTCTCTCAGTCTCTAAGTCTCTAAGTCTCTTAGTCTCTCAGTCTCTAAGTCTCTGCGTCTCTAAGTCTCCCCTTCCCTTGTGGCTTCGATACATTTTGCGAAAACCATATTGCATTCCAAAACAACATTAATTTCGCAAA
>JBBQBC010000240.1:0-5822 GCA_038317155.1 Bacteroidales bacterium | reverse complement strand
TTGAATAAAAATAATTTAACAACAGCGGTCTAACCGCCTATACCAATTAAATAATATCCAGTATTCGGGATCAAAAGCCAGAATTTCCAATATTTCATTTTCAGTAAGTCCCTGATATCTGCCACTTAGCAGATAGCAGATTGCTGTTTTTACAAAATCTTGTGGATATTCATATTCAAGATCCTTAAAATAGTCATTGATAACTCCTGGTATATCATCTTCTAATTTATGTGGACTGTCATAACTATGCCATTTCCTGGCTTTTTCAAAGGCTAATTTAAGATAGAGCGGCAATTTGGTTTTACTGTAACTGTTTATAATAAATGCGTACTGATCATTTGTTAATTTCCTTTCTATTTCTTTATCATTTAACCATGCGTCTAAAATTTCCTTTGCATCTTCTACAGGAAGAGGCAATAGTTGCAGTTCATCAGTCTTTTTCAATCCCTGCTCAAGTTCACGAATTGGGAGCGAAGAAACAACCATTCGTGCATTCTCAGGTAGTTTATCAGGCAGCCAATATAGCGCTTTGGCATTATCAGTATCCGATAACTGGTCGAGCGAATCCAGAAATACCAGCAACGGTTTTTTTGGTTTGGCTTTTTCGAGGCATTTATAAAAAATTTGAGTTAGCCCTTTCAAATCGTACCAAGCCTTTTCATCACCTTCCATGCCCAGTGTTTTCGCGTCGTCAATTCCATAATGCGTTGCAATTTGGCCGCATAAACTTTGCAAAAGAGACATTATGTTTGTTGAACCTGAAGTTGTCCCGATAAACCGATAAATAATTACTGCTTCTTTTCCTTCATTTAAGTCAACTGCCTTTGCCATTACACTTGACTTTCCCGAACCTGATACCCCCATAAGCGCAATCACTTTATTTTCGTTTGCTTTATCCAAATTCTCCTGGATAGTTTGTAGAATGGCGTTCCTTCCTTTGAAATGCTTGGTCAACCGTTCCTTAAAATCATTGTGTAGGTTAATTTCATGATTGAGCTCATCTTTGTCGATCGGAGCAGAAAGCTGATCACTGATCACCCTTTTTAGTGCATCATGAACTACATCGTTGAATTTCTGCAAATCATTTAACCGTATTCCATTGTTTATCCATTCAGCATCGTAATTGATATAATGTCCAGTGAGTTCATATTCTTGGATTGTTTCTTCGTTTTCTTTTCTCTCTTTTAAAGGAATCTGATCAATAAAACATTCACCTAATAAGTCTTTAAGCCTGTATTTAAGGTTATTAAGCTTTGTTTTGCTATTTTCATCAGGTTTGTTATTATCTAAATCAATAAAATCTTTAGCTGTTTTATCAAGTGGCATGACATTAATTTTTCGGGAGAAAGCGAAAACATGTTTTTCAGGGCTTTCAAGATGGTCAGGCGGATTTAAAGCACCCATAGTAATCTCCTGATGCGTAGCGGAAGTTATGTATCTTTCCTTTTGTTCTTCAGTAAATAGCAAAGAGGGATTGTCTATTGCATTTCTAAGAATCTCCCTGAGAGCGTTTTCAGTTCCTTTCCAATTGCTATATTCTCTTTCTTTTAATTCATCCTGGGTCTCAACCTTTTTCAACTCCAGTTTTTCCCATGGTTGTAAAACAAAATGCTCAGAAAGTGCATTTGCATCTTGTTTGTACCAATTTTCAAACAACACTTTGTTTTCCCCGTTTAATGCACTCATTATAAGTTCTCTTTCCTGCTTAGGAATAAACTCAGGAACCGGCTGCCAGCCATATTTATCACCCAACAATATCAGAAAATTTGGTTTTGGTGATATTTTCTGACATCGCGCCACTTCATTCAAACAGATTTGTAGTGTTTTCTGGTCGCGGGCAGATTCTTCGTTCACACCCCAACGCAGATCAACGGCCTGAAATTTTGCATCTTTTTCTTCACAGAACTTTTCCAGCCTCGGGAAAGCATCCCTTTGAAGAATGCCTCTTTCGGGTTTCATATCGGTAAATGTCGAACTGATAAACACACGAAAGATTCTGCTTTGCTGTGGCATCGCTATCTGTTTATTTGGTCTTTTCTTAACTTCAGCTCGGCAATTGCTTTCATTTTCGAGTTTTCTTCGGTCCAGCCGGCCTCTTTCAATAAATCAGTCAATTCTTCATCAAAATCCTTGATGCGCTTTGAAATTTCTGAGGCATTCCGGGTAAAAAAAGTATTGGTAAATCCTTCCTTATTTTTATAGGTTGTTGATTCAGCCAGGAAAAGATCTCCGACAATCGTCACTGATTCATGAACAGACGAATGATCCAGTATGGCAACTACCGCTTTTCGGGGGAAATTTTCAAGAAATTCGATCAGTGCGTTTATCCTTGATTCAGTAGATTTTTTAGTCTTGGAATCGGTTGCGTAGGAAGGACTGATGATGAGCCTGCAACCTGAATCCCGGGCATGGATTTCCAATGCCTTGCGTTCTTCCCGCTGAACTTTTTTGTGGAAAAGACTTTTATATTCATCACCATAACGATCTTTCCACTCCTGGTGCCATATATACTTATCGGGTATGTGAAATGAGGATAAGCCGCCTTTTTGCCTGACAATTCCCAGATATCTGGCATTGTGTGCTTTGGAAGCATATTCTTTCATCATGATCGCCCGTTCTTCTTCAAATTGGGCCAATTCCCATAATGGAGACTTCTGTTCATGTAAAAGCAGTGCTTCGAAGACTGATACAGCAAGTTTTTTCTTTACCTCCGAAGGATTGTTAAAATCAATTTTAGTGATTTGGATCATCTGAAGCATACCCCCCGGCAACTCATTCTCCGTTGTAACAGGGAAAACAGGTATATGCAGCGCCATGGCATAGCCGATTTCCTGGTGCACCCATCCACGGGCTGATGATGTTGCTGTAAAAAGCGGCATGAAGATATGGGCATGTTCTATAAATATTTTAATTTGCTCATCAAAACCTGTCCCACCGGATAGTTTGGTAGCCCATAAGGGTTCTATTCTGTCATTTTTCAATGCCAGCGAGAGTTGCTCAACGAGATCCTTATCTTCGTGTGAATAGCTTATGAATATTCTTATCTTTTCCTGCATAATTGATTGGTTTAAAAAATCATGTCGTTTTTAACTTCTTTGTGGCTTGAATGGGGATAGCCGGTCTTTGGCTTTTCATGAAAGGTACGTTCAAATTTCTAAAACCCCGCTTTAAACTTCGCTATTTTTTTTTACAATTGTTAAACCTGAAACACTCAATAATTCCGGTATCCTTTTTACAGCTTCAACATCTTTCTGCTGAACTTCCGGCTTTAATTCTTCCCATTCTTTAATATCCGGATGCGTTAAATGTTCAGTGCTCTTTTCCGGCCCATATCTGTAACCCTGACTGATTTTGTCTCTCATCCATCGTTTATGCTCTGCTTTTGACAAGTTATCTATATCTTTTTTAGTAAGTTCATAAGGAACTGTATCACTCTTAATGTCGAGATATAACCCTATTGTAAGCAACAAATCAGCATAAGAATCAACCTGATAGCGGTTCTGTTGCTGTTCGGAAAGCGATAATTGTTCCCAGGGTTTATTGTTTGCCTCAGTTGGATTGGCATCACAATAATACTTATGTACCATTCTGGCCATCTTTTCCCTGGCAGGCATGAAAACTTTATCCTTGAAGTTTTCGGCATAAAGCAATTCATTGAAACGTTTGGTATCAAGGTGCATGGCCAGGATATGCATAGGCGGAAGTGATGCTTTTGTCAGCCCCTTGCTGAGGCTCAACTGGCAACTTTCAATGATGGCTGAAAGCGATCGGGCCCCATTTTTGTAATCCGGGATTTTGAGTAATGTATGTAATACTGCATCTTCAATGGCTATTTCCTTATTTTCATTGACAAGCCAATGGCTTTGTTTACCCAGCGTTTTGGCCCTTGTTAATAGATTCCCCCTGAGCATGGTGGCTCTGCGGATCAGGCAGATAAAGTCTTTGTCATGTGCAGGGTTAACGCCCATAATATCAACATATCCTCTCAGCCGGCTCAAAAAATCGGGCCCTTTGGCTTTGGCAAACCATTGTCGGGATTCAAATTCCTGATTTGCAAAATCTTTATAACTACTTTTTGTTCCGCCTGCAAAAACAAAAATAGCCCTGCCAATGGGATGGACATCGCTGCCATCATTAAATTTCCCATCCTGCATCGGGGCCAGAAAATATTTCAGCCACCCGCATGGTTCCTTGTTGAGTGAACAATCAAATTCATCAAAGAAAATCAATGGCAGGGTTCCATCGCGGGTAAGGTCATGTACAATGTGGAATGTTCTTGACAATTCTGCTACGGTCTGGAATTCTGACAGATTAAAAGTGCAGACCGGCGTATTCACCGGCAGCAAGCTGCTGACAACCTCCTTTACCCCAAAGGATTTTCCGGATCCCGGTTTCCCAAAAACCCCCAATGACAATGGACGATCCGATACGCCTGCTTCATGATACTCGCGAACCAATCTTTTAACTGTTCTGAAATTTTCTATTTCCGAAGGATCATAGGTGGTAAATTTTCCAAACTTTGCAAAAGGAATAGGAATTTGTGCTACTCCATCATCCAACCTGACCAATTTCTCAGCCATTTCAACAATCCCTTTTAATTTCAAGGTTTCAACGATTGACCAACATTCTTTACGGATGGTATAATTTTCAGGGATCACAGGGATCTCAACGTTTTGGAATTTTCCAACGGATTTCTTGTTAATCTGCTCTGAAATTTGAGCTACAGGATATTGAACAGATGAAATTTTATCATCGGTGAGGAAACCGGTTTCTAATAATCCGAAGGAAGCAAAGAGCCCGATTTTTACAGAATGGATAAGTGAATCATCCGAAAACGATTCTACAGAATTCAGATAGTTGCCTATTGCGGCTGCGAAAACAGAAAAATAGCCGGTCATTTTACCTTTTTCCCTGAATTCGTCAAACCCGTCGTCTTCGCCTTTTGCTGGATCATATACCAGAATCGGAGCTTTCCCATCAGGACGAAGCGTTGTTTTGTAACCGGGAGGTAGAACAACAGCACCTTCAAGCCCTGCTTTTATCACAATCCATCCATTGAAAGAATCGTTTACAAATCGATTTATATGATTATTGTAGGTGAAAAAATGCACAACATCGCTGGCAAACCGTTCCCACGACAAACCGTGGCTTATAGCGGCACCTTCGTTCCTAAGGTCATTTACATCAAGCAGAACGACCAGGTTGCATTTCTTGTCAAGTTGTTTCTGGATAACAGTTTCCCATAATCCCATAGTTTTACCTGATAATGAGCCGGTATTGAGAGGTCTTGCTAATTTATAGACGATGGTATCGGGGTTGTCAATTTTTCCCAGGAGGGCATTGCTCTTTTCTGAATTCCTTATTCCATTGGCAGCATCATCGATGATTACGGTTTTAAATTGATCACTGACATTCATGTTTATTTCAGATTGCTGAGGATCGTCGGGGCCATCATACCCCAGAAATTCCTTAATCCGCCACGTTGGTTTTTGTTCCCCGCCTTTTTTCTTCTCAGTAGAATAATCCTCGATTTTTACATATGATTGGATACAGGTATTCCGCCCGGGAATGTTGCCCTTATCAAAATGTGGCCCAACTACCAAATCTTCGCTTTTGTGGATTTCATTCAGTATTTCGACGATCAGGTAGGTTCCACCTCCTGTCGCCAGTCGGTGAGTCCCTGGTGAAAGCCGCCAGTTGTTGCTTTTAAGTCCGGTAACTGATCCATCATTCATGAGTGGTTTTGTCGGAATATCAATCCAGTCAACCACTTCATCTCCAAACACCAAAATTTTATTCATATCGTTGTGCTTTATTTATTT
>JBBQBC010000239.1:0-5856 GCA_038317155.1 Bacteroidales bacterium | reverse complement strand
CGATGGAATCTTCCTTTAGGTTCAGCAGTGTGGCATTGATATGCATTTTTAGTCTTTTGGTAGAAATATTCAGTGCCGCAGCATTATTTTTTGCATTACGGAGCATTTTGCGGTCTTCATCTACCAGTCCCATTATGGTTTCATTGAAAATAGAAAGACATTCATTCATCACCTGCTGAATGGTAACAGAACAGCGCGTAAGAATGCTGTCGTTGCTAAGTCCTTCTGATATAGCGTCCTGAGCTTCATTTTCTTTACGTTCTTCAGTACGGCGAAGATGAATAATATGAGTCCGGTAAACAAGGAATGCAACCAGTGCAAGGAGGCCAATTGTTGCCACCATTCCGCCATAATACAGGATTACCGCTGCAAGCAGTGAGACCGTAAAAGCTGCCAGAGCAGTAAAGAACCAACCACCGATAACTGATAGGACACCGGTAATCCGGTAAACAGCGCTTTCGCGTCCCCAGGCACGGTCGCTCAGGGAACTGCCCATTGCTACCATAAAGGTTACATAAGTGGTTGATAAAGGAAGTTTTAAAGAAGTTCCAAGGGCGATCAGGATACTGGCAACTACCAGATTAACGCTTGCTCTAAGCATATCAAAGGCTGAGCCTTCAGGCATTGCTTTTACGGTTATTTCATCCGGGGCTTCAAACCGTTTATCAAGCCAGGCACTCACCTTTTCAGGAATAAACCGGTTGACGGTTATTGCAAGATTTCGGGTTCCGCGAACCAGATTTCTTGACAGGATAGAAGAGTTGAATCTCTCTGAACCTTCTGATTGCCTGCTTAGATCAACCGAAGTTTCGATAACCGTTCTGGCTTTTTTTGAAGTCCATAACGTGACCGCCATAACCAAACCTGCAATCAGCAGCATCCAGGTGTCTAATTTTACATCATCGTTCAGCGCGCTCATCATAAGGGTATCAGGATCAGCACCCGGAGTGGCGATGAAAACCTGGAATGCTTTAAGCCCTGCAAGAGGGACACCGATAAAATTTACAAGGTCGTTGCCTGCAAATGCCAATGCCAGGGCAAAAGTTCCGGTGAGTACAGTTAACTTGAGTACATCGAGCCGGAAAAGAAACATCAGAATCTGAAGTATCAGGGAAGTGCCGGCAAAACATATCAATAAAATTGTACTGGTATGTGCATTGATGATGTTCAGCATATCTTCAGTGATAAATGAAGCTCCTTTGGCACCTTTGATAACGATAAAATACAGGATGCCGGTTATTGCAAATCCACCCCAGATGGCAGCGTAGTATCTGAGGTTAAAGCGGAGATTAAACGTAAATAAAACCCTGGTTATATATTGTACTAAAGCCCCCAGGCTAAAGGCCAGAGCTACTGATACAAGAATGGCCGTGATAATTGCAAGCGCTTTGGCTGCATTGATATATTGACCGATGTCCTGCATTGTTTGTTCAGAACCGGTTATTTTGATGATTGCAATTCCAACGGAAGCACCCAGAAGTTCAAATACAATAGATACTGTGGTTGATGTGGGAAGCCCGAATGTATTGAAAAGATCCAGCAGGATTACATCAGTAATCATGACAGCCAGGAAAATAATGATGACTTCGTTAAAGGTAAACTGCGCCGGGAAAAACAGGCCTTTCCTGGCAATTTCCATAAGCCCGCTTGAAAAGGTAGCTCCAATCAATACTCCCAAACTCGCAACGATCATTATAGTCCGGAAAGAGGCTGCTTTGGATCCCACAGCCGAATTCAGAAAGTTTACAGCATCGTTTGAAACTCCGACTATAAGATCGGAAAAGGCGAGGATAAAGAGGATAATGACAAAAATAAGATAAATGCTATCCATTTATTTTGGTTGATTCATTTTTTGAAGTCGTGCAAAATTAGTGACCTAAAAGCACATTATTGGCAACCGGATGTTAAGTTAATGTTAAATCGGGTTTTATTTTACATTGCTGGCAATTGCTTCATTTACATTAATGATGTGGTCTGCCAGTTTTTCACATTGGGTTACCAGTCCTGAAAAGTAAGCTGCATGTTGATAAGTTATTTCACCTTGTTCAATTCTGCGGCTGTTTTCATTGAGTAAACGGTCGCGCATTTCATTAATTCTAAGCTCTGTTACTTTAGCCTTCGCAAGGATTCCGGGCCTGTAATCATTTGAAAGGTTAAAGTTCATATAGTCAATAGCCTCTTTGACAAGATCAAACAGGTTGTTTATACTGTCTCTCATCTCTTGTGTAAACCATGCCTTGTCGGTATTTTTGCGGTTTATTGTACGCTCCATTTGAATGCACTGATCAGCCATACTTTCCAGATCGTCAATAATCTTCAGCATAGAACTGATTCTGCGCGAAGCAGCCTGGGTCAGGTCACTTTCGGCTGTCCGGGTAAGGTAATCCCTGATTTCCGATTCCATAGAATCAGCATATTCTTCACATTTGATAATACGTTTCTGAAGTTTAAGATATTTTAGTTCGCGCTTTTCTACCAGGTAGTCAGGTATCAGGCCAAACATATAGGTTATGTGTCTACCAAACATAAGAATTTCTTCCTGAGCCTGAATTAATGAGAGTTCGCTCATGCCGAATAACCCCGGATTAAAGTATTTTAGTCTGAAGTTCTTTTTTTCGTATTCTTTTAAAGGAATAATACGTTCGAGAAGTTTTCTGAAATAAGGAATAAATCCTGCAAGAATTATAGTGTTCAACAGGTTAAAACTGGTATGGAAGACTGAAAGGCCAATGGGTGCAGCATAAGGATTGCTGAAGGGCGAAAACCCGGTTATTAAATTGGCTGCTTCGGCTGAAAGTCTGACAAAAAAGGAGAAGAAAACAAGCATCCAGGCAACGCCGAACAGATTAAATAGGGTGTGACCGAGCGCAAGTCTCTTTGCCGAACGGTTGGCAATTAAAGCTGCAATATTTGCAGTTATCGTTGTGCCTAAATTCTCGCCCAGCACCATCGCTGCTGCTGCTTCGTAAGATATCCAACCGTTGTAGCATATAACCATTGTTAGTGCCATGGTTGCACTGGATGATTGGACCAACAGGGTGATAAACAATCCTGCGCCGAAAAATAAAGCAATGGCGGTAAAACCAGAACCTGTTATACTGCTTAAATAATTTACCAGCACCGAATCAGGAGTAACTTCGGGAAATAAGCTCTTCATAAACTGAAGGCCTAAAAAGAGTAGCACAAATCCGGTTATAAATTCACCAATTGATTTTTTTTGACTACCATGCAAAAACATAAATGGCAAAGCTGCCCCGAGAATTGGTAATAATATAATGTTGAAATCGAGGTGGAATCCAAAGTAAGATACCAGCCAGGCTGTGACTGTGGTTCCGATATTAGCCCCCATCATGATCCCCAGCCCCTGTGAAAGATTGAAAAGTCCGGCATTCATAAAGCTCACAAGCATCACAGTTACAGCCGAAGATGACTGCATGGCTCCGGTTATCAGCAACCCTGAAGTAATAGCCCTTAGGCGGGTTGAGGTTACCGATGAAAATATGCTGCGAAGTTGTATGCCACCCAATCGCTGCAATGATTCGCTCATTAACTTCATTCCATATAGGAACAGGGTTAATGATCCGAGGATTGTCAGAACCTGAACGATGTTATTAAAAAATTGCATTTTGCAGATTGGATTGTATCGGTTTCAATTGCAACAAAAGTAGTCAGAAAGAGACTATGTTCAAAATTATCGCTTTTTTAAACTTCTCATGTATGAAAAAACTCAGTTAAAGTAATCGACAGTAAATCAATATTTATCTTCTTAACCCGAAACCCATTTGAGATAGAATTTAACAATTACTTAACATTGGCCGATACAGAAGTGCTTAGTTTACCTTACTTTTGACAAATTTTCAAAATCATTCCCAGGTCAGTCTAACGGAAAGTTAATTATTCCTAAGAAAACATTTATGAAACTTGATAAAATATTTCAGTTCCTGATCCCGAAAGAAAAAAAGTTTTTTCCTTTGTTCTCTGATGCCTCGGCCAATCTGGTCAATTGTAGCCTGGAATTCCAGAAATTACTGAACTGTTCAGATGAAAATGAAAGGATTGAACATGTAAAGAATGTCAAGAAATTTGAGAAGATTGGCGATAATATTACGGTAACCATTTATGATGAGTTGAACTCCACATTTATTACTCCATTCGATCGCGAAGACATTCAGAAGCTGGCTAACCGGATTGATAATGTTGTTGACCTTGTTAATACTTCCGCAAAAAGAATTCAACTGTATAAACTGGTTGAGATCCCGCCGGTTTTTCATAAAATGGCTCAACTTGTTTGTGAAGCATCCCTTGAAATTGATGCTGTAGTCAAAGGCCTGAATAAAATTCATGATATAGCTAAATATAAGAATCACTGCATAAGAATCGGTGAATTGGAAAACGAATCGGATGACCTTAACTTTTCCTACCTGTCTGAAATTTTTGATACTGAAACCAATGCCATCAGCCTGATTAAAAAGCGCGATGTGCTGAATTCCCTCGAAAAAGCTATGGACCGATGTGAAGATGTGGCTGATATTCTGAATACCATATTGGTTAAATATGCCTAATCTACTCAGATATGGATTTTAATTTTATTTTACTCATCGTCATTATTGTTCTGGCATTTGGGTTTGATCTTATCAATGGATTCCACGATGCGGCCAATTCAATTGCTACGGTGGTTTCGACCAAAGTGTTAACACCTTTTCAGGCAGTGCTTTGGGCGGCATTTTTCAATTTTGTAGCTTATCTTGTATTTAACCTGAATGTTGCCGATACCATAGCGAAAACAGTCGATACCAGTGCCATTACACTCAATGTTATTCTTGCCGGGATTTTAGCTTCAATTGTCTGGAATTTATTAACCTGGTACCTTGGCATTCCCTCCAGTTCTTCGCATACACTGGTCGGGGGATTTGCAGGAGCTGCCATCGCCCACACCGGTGGCTTCGACGTTGTCCATACGGGTAAAGTACTGAAAATCGCTGCATTTATATTTTTAGCGCCTCTACTAGGCATGATAATGTCTTACTTTTTATCAGTGATTATACTTCATATTACCCGCTGGGGCAATCCGGTCAGACTTCACAAATGGTTTAAGGGACTTCAGTTGCTGTCATCAGCTATGTTCAGCCTTGGTCATGGTGGTAACGATGCACAAAAAGTAATGGGGATTATTGCTGCTGCCCTCATCGTTTATTTCAATGGAGTAGATCCTGCGCTGATACCTTCGTGGGCGCAGATTGAGATGCTTGATGGGAAAATTCAGGATAT
Source organism: Bacteroidales bacterium (assembly GCA_038317155.1). Taxonomy (GTDB): domain Bacteria; phylum Bacteroidota; class Bacteroidia; order Bacteroidales; family Lentimicrobiaceae; genus Lentimicrobium. The sequence goes on along the minus strand of JBBQBC010000239.1, from coordinate 588 downwards.
TCCACACTGGATTATACTGGGTTGCTACACCGCCATCAGTGCCGGCACGCTGATGGGTGGCTGGCGGATTGTGAAAACCATGGGCACTAAGATTACCAAAATTACGCCGTTTGAAGGCGTTGCTGCTGAAGGAGCCGGTGCTTTATTATTATTTGGTACAGAAGCATTTGGTATTCCGGTAAGTACCACGCATACCATTACCGGTGCCATAATGGGCGTAGGGTTAACTAAAAGAGTGAGTGCAGTACGCTGGGGAATTACCATCAATCTGCTTTGGGCATGGATTCTGACCATTCCTGTTTCAATGTTACTTGCAGCCGGTATTTATTATCTTTTGAGATTCTTTATGTAATTATCACTATCAGGAATTTTTTTTCTATTACGGTGATGGCTGTTTACTCCTGTTTTCTGGCCGGGATTATTGCATGTTTCCTGCAGTAAGATTAACACCTAAATTGAGCGATTCATAATTCCCGTTGCCCCTTTCGTAACGCTTATTTAAAATTTTTCATCTTTTTGCAGGATATTACCTATTGGAGTATAAATTTGTGGGTGAGCTTAAAAATATTTCTCAAAATTTTTCATTTT
>JBBQBC010000238.1:0-5969 GCA_038317155.1 Bacteroidales bacterium | reverse complement strand
GGTTGAGACATTCATTATAAAGGTCAGGGTGTCTTTACTGTTTGGGGTATTTGCATCCCAGATTGCATAACGTATTACAGCAGTGCCGGGATTTGTGTATGCAGTACAATGAACTGACAAGTATCCGGAATGACCCGCAAGAACATTCATAGTTCCGCTGAGCGGCAGCAGTGGAAAGCAGTTTTGATTATCACACAATACAGCCTCCCAGAGAGAGGGAACATCTGCCATTATTTTTTGATACTTTATTTGAATTGTACCTGCGGTATTGTTAATCTGGGAAATAACAAGCTCTTCCTCAATACCGAAAATACTATTCACGATTACAGTATCACTCGGGCTGATGGTATAGGTTTGAGCAAAAGAAGAAGTAGTAGCTGCAAAAAATGCAGCTACTACTAAAACAATAAATTTAATCCTTTTCATTCGTATTTTCCGTTAATCTTTGATGAACATTTTGTGACTTAAACCATTCTTATTTTCGAGCTTAATCACATACATTCCTTTTGCAAGACTCGAAATGTTGATTTCAGTTTTAAACTGGTAAACTTGTTGCTGCATAAGAATTTGCCCCTGCATATTGAAAATGGAAATTATCTCATCCTTGTTCAACTCTTTTAAATCAATGGTAAGGAGATCTTTTGCCGGGTTTGGATAAATATTCAAATATTTATTTTCACTCACATTCGGCACCCCTGTAATTAATTCTTCAGTAGCACCATTTTCAATGAATCCGGTATTCTGATCAATTAACATACCTACGATTTCGATGTTGTTGACATCCCAATCGGCTGGAATTGTTGTGCTAAAAGTATAGCTAAAGGTCTCTCCTTGATTTACTGTCGCAGGAAGGCTGCCGTCAGCACCCGCAAAACCACCGAGAATAGCCCTTGCTACATGATCGTAAACCATATCTGCGGCAGGAACGGGATTAGGAAGGTTTTCATAGCCCCCCATCGTCCCCTGGCTACCTCCTGAGTAATTATTCGCTTGGTCCCAACCTGGCCCTGTGCCTGTAACCCCATTTTCAATCAACACTGCATTGAACCTGTAATTGTTAACAGTAGCCACAAATTCCGATGTCAGGGTAAATAAAAGTTCACCTGTTGATATAGAAAATATTTTATTTGAGATCGCGAGAGAAGCAGGGGCGATTCTGGCCATTCTATTGTAGTAAGCATTTTCAAAAGAAGATGGATCTCTCTCAAATGCACGATCAACAAGGCCTCCGGGATATCCAAAAAGCAAAGGACTAATGCCGGCATCGTATTCATCAACAACCATAGGATCGCTGTTATGAACAGCAATACCGATCCAGGTGTCAGGATGTCTCATGGCCATCGAATCCATATAAACAGCTCCTCTTGGGCACCAGCCGCACCATGTTCCGGTTCCTTCTTCTCCTACTACCTTTTTGTCCGGCTTATACGGAGCTATCGAAATAATCTTGCTTAGCATATCGTTACCGGGCATCTCATCTCCAATAAGGTATGTTTGAACCTGGACATTATAAACACCAACTGTAGCAGGCCATTCCGCAAATGTTGCCTGATATTCCTGACCAATTTCCAGATTAGAAACGTCAATCGTTGATGTGTAGCCGGTACCAGGAATTGTGCATGTAACAGGGAAGCTGATTGTTTCAATACCATCATTTACGATGGTGGCTTTGGGAATTACATTACCAGCAAGCATTACTAGTTCAGTATTAATAGAGGCAACACCTGCGTTTAAATTTGTGGAGTTACCGGTAATCAGAATAGAATAATCTTCCCATTCACCCCATTCTAATGTGGCACAAGGATCAGGTGAGCTAAGGTAATAGAAACTGACTCCGACCCGCATGAAATGAAGGCCTGGTGTTCCATTTTCCGGAATTGTGATATCAATATTGTATGTTGTACCTCCGAATTCCATATCATAATCAGTGAGCACCAGCTCTATCGGTGAAAATACCAAATCATCGTTGAAGTCAATCCAGATTGATGCAACTTGACCGTTATAACCGCTATTAAGGCTTGCTGTGTAAGTTGATCCGATTTCGGCTGTGGCTTGTAAATTGGTAAAATTGCCATATCCATCGGGACTGCATCCACTCCCCAGGTTCACAATCCCGGCAAAAGTAAAATCATTTATACCATCGCCTCCAGAACAGTCTCCTCCGGGGATACAATAATAATCAGGATTATAAACCGTGAATGACTGCTCTCTCTGATCGTTTGCAGGAAATTCATCACCTGCAAGCATTGTGGTTACGGTAGCAGTAAAATCACCTATAACTGTGGTCCAGGGATCAAAATTTACAATATCTGTTTCATTAAAAGCAAGATTTGTAACCTGTTTCGTCGATTCAAACACTATATTAGTACCATCACTAATACTAAGTTTTACATCAAACGAAACAGTCTCAGAGCCGTAGTTATTAACCTGTGATGAGAGATTTAATAAATCATCGCCATAAATTTGATTTTCCAGACCCATGATTGAGCGTGTTGCTACATCTTTGAGTATTGGATCTCCAAGTGCTACATTATCAATGTACCAGCGTTCAATCAGCTGGCTATTGCCATCGAATTTAAAGCAGAACTGAAAATTCGCTGAGCCTACATCAGGGGTGGTCACAGTAAATACCTCAAAGGCAGCATAGTCTGAGGTTGATGTCCAGTTCATTGACCATATTTCGTGCCAGGTAGTACCGCCATCACTTGTAGTTTCTACACCAACCGTGAAGTCACTGTTAAAGGGAAGTATCTGATGCAGAAAAGACAGATTAATATTACTGTATCCGCTTGTATTTACAGCAGGTGAAATCAACCTGGATGTACCTACAAAGGGCGGGTTATACCACATAAGGGCTTCGGGGGGATTTCCACCTGCAGCGTTACCATCGAAGGTCTGCCAATTGTCGACTCCTTCGCCTGCGATCGTCCAGCCATCAAGGTCATCCGAAAAATCTTCGAAAAAAAGTACATCTCTGGACGAGTTATACCAACCAACCGGCGGGCTGTTTTTCAATAAAGATGGTTTTAGCGGTGCATTCAGGTGCCTGTTTAAGTTACGCTGAGCCATCGTATTGTACGACACTAAAATTCCCAGCATCAGCAAGAAAAAAAATGTAATTTTTCTTTTCATAATCATTTGGTTGTTAAGTTAATTGGTTAGGTTTGATTTTTGGGCTTTTCCAATTGCTTTTCATTAATTTTGACCAGTAAGTTTTCCATAAGTTTTATTTCGGCCTCTTTTTTTTCGATAAATGCTTCCATTTCTTCAAGAGGAACATTGTTTTTAAGTCCGGTCGTTTTTTTTTCAGTTTCAGACATAGCTTTAAATGATAAAAAATTGATAAACAAAGATAATTGTGCTGATTGCCGGATAGCAAATTTTAAACCCTTACTTAGCTATGACAACTGGAAATATCACCCTTACAACAACCTTACAGAAAAGGGGGTGCTAAACAATAATTGTATATAATAGACTCAACAATAGGTTAATAATTTCTAATAGCTTATTATCAATAATATACAAAATAGGATCTTTGCGTCATTATATGCTGATAATTTGTCACTTCTTGCTTTACGACACTTCGACAAGCCTGTCTGCCAGAAGGCAATCAGGCAGGCTCAGTGCATCGCTTAGCGGTAAATAAAAAAATAACTGATTATTGAGACTAATACTGACTTAATAAGGAAGTAAGATTTGCTTCGGTGTGAGCGATGCCTAATTTTTTACGCAACCTTATCCGGGCCATTTCGATAGCGTTAAGACTTTGCCCCGTTATCCTTGAAATTTCTTTTGAACTCATATCGAGGCGCAAAAAGGCACATAAGCGTTTTTCGTTGGGAGTGAGCTCCGGGTGAAGCCTTGTTAGTGTTTCATAAAATTCTTTATGAACCTGGTTAAAACGGGCTTCGAATTCTTCCCAGGCATTGGTATCAACTGATTCCTGAATTTTCTTTGCTATTTTCCGGATGGCTTCCTTCGTTTCTTCTTTTACAGCATTCGTTTCAATTTCAACAAGTTCGGTGGTTAAAGCTGACAATACTTTATTTTTCTCGATGGAATAAATAACACCAGTTGTAAGTTCTTTGTTTTTTATCTCCATGTCTTTCTCCAATTGCTGCTTTAAAAGGAGTTGGTTTTTGTTACTGATCCTTAAGCGGGCATAGAGAAGAATAATGAGAATGATAATAAAAATCAAACTTCCAATAACTATGATTTTTATAAAATCACCACGTTGTTGCTGTAGTTCAAGTATTTGCTGTTGTTTTTTAAATTCATACTTCAATTCCAGGTTTGATACCTTTGAAAGTTGATCTTTCGAGTTAAGGCTATCCTGAATCCGATAATAATTCAGTCCATAAAGGTTTGCACTATCAGGATTTCCAACGAACTCAAAAAAAGATTGTAAGCGGTAATTGGCATTTCTTTCGACCAGGATCAGCTTATTTTTTTTACTAATTTTATAGGCTGCATTTGCATAATAAAAACTTGAGTCTGGATTGTGGAGTTTTTCAAATACTCTACTAAGTTGAATGCAGCAATAAGCAATTCCCTGTTTATCATCAATAAGTTCTGCAAGTTTTTTCGACTTGTGAAAGTAACCTAAACTTTCAGCAGGCTTGTTTTCACTTATCTGGATGATTCCAAGATTCATCAGGTTTATTGCCTGCTCTTTTTCATTACCAATTGATTCATTAATCTTTAATGCTTTCTTAAAATACTCTTCGGCCTGATCATATTTATCTTCAGTTTCATAAACTACGGCTAAATTGTTAAATGCTTTTGCAAGGCTTTTATCATCATTCACCTGTATAGCATAATCTAAACTTTGTGTATAATAGGAGCGGGCCTTTTCATAATTCTCGAGGTCGTAATACAAATAACCAATGGTGTTTAGTACATTCGACATTTCCAACTTATTCCCAATTTTCTCAAAGATCGCCAAGGATTTAAACAAATAACCTCCTGCTGTTTCATAATCATATAAGTTTGTTAGGAATAACCCAATCTGATTGTACGATAATGCCAGTTCTCTCTGGTTTCCGGTTTTTTCAATACTTGATTCAGCAATCTGTGCGAACTGAAGTGCAGGTCTCAGGCTATCCTTGTAAAAAAACAGCTCAGCAATTTTATATGCCGACTGCCATAATTCCTTATCTGTCTGGAGTTCTTGAGCATATTTATAAGATTCTCTGGCGTAAAACAAACTCAAATCCTGGTTTGATATCGAAAATGAATCAGCTAACGCCAGTGAAATTGAATGTTTTTGCTTGATATCCCGATTAATACCTAATTGTAATTTAAGACTGTCAATGTCACCAACTACTTTTTGCTGTGGCGACAGAAATGCAGAAAAAATAAAAAACATCAGATATCCTAATCTCTTCATTTCACAAAAATAGGCAAATTGTGAACTGGAAACCGCTCATGGAGGAATTTCATTTTTAGTTTATAACTATGTTTTTTCCTGTGAGAAAAAAGCCTTTCAGAGAATTAGCGTATCACTGGTTTTAATATATAGTATTTATGGAAGTACGAGGTATAAAGATGAATTGTGTGTCCATTTATCAAGAAACTTTGGATACAGTTCAGTGATTTTTAATATTATGGAAGGTTTGGTCTGATCCATGCTGCCTTCGCTGTTTATATCATTATATTTCCTAAATAAATCAGAAACATTTTAAGCTTTAACCCGTTATAATCTGTCAAAAAAGCCAAAAACTATAATTCATGAAACAATTTGGAGAAACAGTTAAAGGATACAATATTCCGGTTTTAAACGAACGTGAAATCAGGGCCGCGGCTGGAATCCCGTCACTCCCGCTGACTGCTGCAGAATAATCAGTTTTTGAGATATAACTGGTAAGAAATAGTAACTCCCGGTCGTTGGCCGGGAGTTTTTTTGTTATATATCATTTGGGAAATCGAAAGCAGGCTATCACCTTTTCTCATCACCCTCATTCCATATA
>JBBQBC010000237.1:0-5991 GCA_038317155.1 Bacteroidales bacterium | reverse complement strand
CCCGGGGTGGCGGGGTTAGTAAATTTGATGGCAAATCAATAGTGAACTACACCACTGAAGATGGGCTGGCTGGTAATAAGGTTGTCAGTATGATGGAAGACCGGACAGGTAATCTGTGGTTCGGCACATACGGCGGTGGGGTAAGCAAATTCAACGGAACATTCTTTGTCAATTTCACCACTTCCCAGGGGCTGGCAGGTGATGTTGTAGCAGGCATCACGGAAGATAAAACCGGGAATCTCTGGTTTGGCTTATATGGCGGAGGGGTGAGCAAATACAATGGTAAGTCATTTGTAAATTATACCACAGCGCATGGCCTGGCGAATAATGTTGTCAGAAGCATTGCTGAAGATAAATCGGGGAACCTTTGGTTTGGCACAAATGGAGGCGGAATAAGTAAATATGACGGGCATTCGTTCGAAAATTATACCACTGCTCAGGGATTGGCCAGTAACCTGTGCTACTGCATTTCGGAAGATAAAAACGGCATCCTTTGGTTTGGCACCCTGGGTGGTGGACTTGTTAAATTCGAAGGTAAGTCGTTTACAAACTATACTACATTGCAGGGATTAGCGTCCAATGGTATTAATTGTATTTCCGAAGATATCATGGGAAATCTCTGGATTGGGACAAATGGAGGTGGCCTCAGCAAATTCGATGGCAAATCTTTTGTGAATTACACCACAGTCCAGGGCCTGGCGAATAACACTGTTCAGTGCATGGCTTTGGATAAATCGGGCAATCTGTGGTTTGGCACCAACGAAGGAATCAGCAAATACGATGGGAAATCTTTTGTTAATTACAACACTGAGCAGGGATTAGTGAATAACATCATCAACAGCATTACCTTTGATCAATCAGACAATCTCTGGATAGGTACCGAAGAAGGGTTAAGTCTTCTTCGGGGTGAAAATGCCACCAGAGTTAACAGCGCCCTGAAAGGGAACGAAATTTTCAGCGGGCAACTCTTCGAGAATTTCACAACCAACAACGGGCTTCCCGATAGTTATATAACACAGGTTATCCAGGATAATAAAAACAAATACTATATCGGAACAAACCTTGGAATTTGTGAACTATTAAACCGAAATACATTAAAGGACAATCAAAATGAATGGGTTGTCGGTAAAATATTTAATACACAAACGGGCTATCCTGTTAAAGACGTAAATGTTGGTCAGAACACTCTTTTTAAAGGCAGTAAGGGTATCATCTGGATCGCGACTGGTTCTGATAAAACAGGATTGGTCAGGTTTAATCCCGCTGAAGTCCACTCAAATCCCACACCTCCGGTTCTGGTTATACACAATATTAAAATAAATAACGAATCAGTGGCCTGGAACAACCTGTATTCATTATCAAAAGGAAAAGTTTATGATTCGACGGATATCAGCAATGCGGACCAACCCGGCATAACAGAAGAAATAGCCACTTTTGGAAAAGTTCTGAGTGAACCGGAGAGAATTTCAATGGGTCAGAAGTTCTCAGGCATCCGTTTTAAAGGCATCAATAAATGGTATCCGGTGCCTGAAAATCTGGTTCTACCGCATCAATACAATAGCATTGGTTTCGAATTTGCTGCGATTGATCCCGGAGGAAGGTTTTTAATAAAATACCAATATATTCTCGAAGGATCCGATAAGGACTGGAGCCCAATAAGCAACAGGTCATCAGCCAATTTTGACAATTTATTCGAAGGCACTTATACCTTCAGGCTCAAGGCTCAAAATACCGATGGAATCTGGAGCCAACCAATCGAATACACATTTGTAGTATTGCCCCCATGGTGGCGAACCTGGTGGATGTATCTTATTTATTTATTCGTTTTTCTGGCGGCTCTGCGCCTGTTTTCAAAATGGCGGGAAAGGCGGATTATGAAAGAAAAGGAAGCGCTTGAAAATAAGGTAATGGATAGGACTGAGCAACTTAATCAGTCGTTGGAGCAGTTAAAATCCACCCAGGCCCAGCTTATACAATCAGAAAAAATGGCCTCACTTGGCGAACTCACTGCCGGTATAGCCCATGAGATTAAAAATCCGCTGAACTTCATCAATAATTTCTCGGAAGTAAGCAATGAGTTGATTGATGAAATGAAGACAGAGCTGGCAGTTGGCAATCAACAGTTGGCAAACGAAATCGCAGATGATATCAAACATAACCTGGAAAAAATAAACCACCACGGTAAACGGGCTGACGCCATCATTACAGGTATGCTCCTACACAGCCGCAGCAGCTCCGGGCGAAAAGGACTTACCGATATTAATGCCTTGTGTGATGAGTATTTGCGATTATGCTATCATGGACTGAGAGCCAAAGACAAAAGTTTCAACTCTGCTATGAAAACCGATTTTGATAATTCAATAGGAAACATCAATATCATCCCGCAGGATATTGGCAGAGTGGTTTTAAATTTACTCACTAACGCTTTTTACGCAGTAGATGAAAAAAAGAAACTGCAACCTGAAGGATACGAACCAACTGTTTCAATAAGTACAAAAAAGATTGGCGATAAAGTTGAAATAAAAGTAAGTGACAACGGTAACGGCATACCAACGCATGTACTGGACAAAATCTTCCAGCCCTTCTTCACCACCAAGCCCACCGGGCAGGGAACGGGATTGGGGTTGTCGTTAAGTTATGATATTGTGAAAGCACATGGTGGGGAATTGAAGGTGCAAACCAAAGAAGGGCAAGGCACAGCGTTTATTGTCTCTTTGCCTTTTTAAACCGGGAACAATTTATTGAGAAGACTAAATTAAAGCATTGCAAAATCATGTAATTAATTTTTAAGACTTTCAGCATGGCATCAACTGAAGCAATTCTGCAACCGGAAAAAATAAAGCGAAGCAGCCTCCCTTCACTTTCAGAGCATACGTTCATGAGGTACTTGAATTTTGCCATACTCTATGTAGCCCAGGGAATCCCTGAGGGAATGACTTTTTTCGGAATTCCGGCCTGGATGGCCATGAATGGGAAAAGTGCTTCTGAGATTGGTGCATTTGTCGCGGTTGTCGGTATTCCATGGAGCTTTAAGATATTGATTGCTCCTTTGATGGACCGGTTTACTTTCCTTAAAATGGGACGTCGGAGGCCCTGGGTACTGGTAGGGCAATTGGGGTTGATTTTCAGTTTTATCGCAATGGCTTTTGTACACGACCCACTCAATAATTTAAAGATTTTAATGGTTGCCGGTTTTTTTATCAGCTTCTTCGGCGCATTTCAGGATATAGCGGTTGATGGCATGGCCATTGACATCGTACCCATTGACCAGCAAGCGAGGGCAAACGGTCTGATGTGGGGAGCCAAAACCATCGGAATCTCAGCTTCTCTGGCGTTGGGTAACTGGATCATTCATCACTACAGTTTTCAATACGCGGTGCTTAGTCTTTCAATTTCAATTGGTATTATTATCATATTCCCGCTTTTGTTACGTGAACGTCCGGGGGAGAAACTCCTGCCATGGACAAAAGGCTCCGAATCGGCGATTAATCTGAAAATGCAGTTGGAGAGCTGGGGGCAGATTTTCAAGAGCCTTTTCAAGGTTTTCTTTCTTCCGGGCAGCTTGTTGATGGGAGTTGCATTTTTTTTCATTCAAATGGGCTTTGGGCTTATTCACACATTGTTACCGGTTTTTACCATACAGGCAATTGGATGGACTGACCAGGAGTATGCGCAAGTATTTTCCATCACCAGTGTTGTAGCAGGATTTCTCGGAATGTTTGCCGGTGGCGCACTCGCTGATCTTTTTGGAAAAAGGCGTATGATGTCCATCTACCTGGTATGCATGATTTTACTGGTGGCAGCTATGGCATTTTTTAAAATCTACTGGAGCTCCGCCTTTTTTGTCACCGGCTTTATCAGTGCATATATCACTTTGTGGGTGTTTTTAAGCGTAGCCGTGTTTGCCACAGGAATGGAACTCTGCTGGAAACGTGTGGCTGCAACCCAATTTACGCTGTACATGGCAATTTCAAACCTGGGCAAAGCCATCGGCTCAGGCTTGCTCGGACCGCTTCGCAAAGTTATGTCCTGGGAATATGTGATCTTATCCTTTGCAGGATTTGCCCTGGTTATGCTGGTTCTTATTCAGCTACTCAATTTAAGAAAGCACCTGGATCAGATTGAAATGCTGGAATCGGACCATCCGGAAAATGATATTGCGAAGCAGCCGGTTCTGATATCAATTTATTCTGATAAGGAAAATAAATGAAATAAAATCTTTTAATCAATATTAAGCAAACAGACATCAAACTGAATTATTAACAAACTTAAATCTAACGTCATGGGAAATTTACACCTAACATCAGCACAGGGTCATGAATTGATCAGCAATCTGGCCACTATTAAAGGAATTTGCGATGACTTTGCCATAGGCGACTTCCCTGCATTTTTAAATGCAATAGATCCAAAGATGGAATGGAATGAAGCCGAAAACTTCCCTTATGCAGACCACAATCCTTACATAGGCCCCCAGGCAATTGCCGAGGACGTTCTTGGCCGCATTGGCGCCGATTGGGAATACTTTACCCTGTCCGATCATGAATTCTATGAAACCACGGGTGATTCCATAATTGCCACCGGCAGGTATAATGCAAAGCATAAAACAACCGGTAAGGTTATCCGTGCACAGTTTGCCCATTTCTGGTGGGTGAAAAATGGCAAATCAACCAGGTTCCATTCCATAAAAAGTAATGGATAAAATCTTCCAGCCCTTTTTTACCACCAAACCAACCGGGCAGGGAACGGGATTGGGGTTGAGTTTGAGTTATGATATTGTGAAAGCGCATGGTGGGGAACTGAGAGTGGAAACAAAGGAGTTTGAAGGAAGCATATTTCTAATCTATTTACCAGCTAAACTGATATGATGATGAAGTTCCATTTTATTTTAAAATTGCATATTGCGTTTTTGGTGTGTTCAATGTTTAATCCTGTTTATGCTCAGCAAAGCAGGATTGATTCCATTATTCACCTACTTGAAAAAAGCAGGATTTTAAAAGGAGTGGATACCGCGAAGTTTATTTCAGCAACGGCACTTATCGAAAAAACCACCTTAAGCGATTCTTCCATTGTCGTTTTAGAAAAAGCAGGAAATCTATTTTCTTATGGTACTGATGAGCATTGGAGCTATATAGTTAAGTTCAGTATTCTGAAAAGTTTAACTACAACGGATAAAGACAAAGCAATTTCATACGGAACGAACAATTTCAAAGCACTTGCTAAAAGCAAAACCAAAAATGTTTCATTTATCAGCAGAGCATTTTTAAAACAATTAAGGTTGCCCTATCGAAATTCAAACAGACTTAGTGATGGCTTTCAATATTTCAATGAAAAGTTAAAAGAATACAAACTAACCAATGATTCATCAGGCCTGGCCACTTGTTATTACGTAATAGGTGGTTTCTACAGAACAACAGGCTTGCTGGATCAGGCTATCTATAATATGAAAAAGTCGATAAGTTACATGGGTGTGCCCTCAGAAAATGATAAATCCATTGCTCCATTTCCAAATCCGGTAGGCTGGAATAATTGGTTAAATAACACTTCAGTTGTAGGTATATACTATTTGCAACAGGGAAACGATGAAGAAGCTATCAAATACAGCGCTATCCAATACAATGAATTCAAAAAAGGTAAATTGAAAAGTTCAGGTAATACGCCTACCTACATAGCACTGGCAAAACTCTTAGCTGGTCAGTTAGACAGTATTGAGTATTATTTGGATATTACTTTTAAAGATAAGGAAAATCAAAAACAATTTGATCCAATTGCCTTTGCTCTGCAGGCAAAAGCCATGTATAAAATAAAAAAAGGAGCCTTTGCTGAGGCAGAAACACTTATTGAAAATTGTTGGCAGTTAATTGAGCAGAACCAGATACCGGTAAATGCTCCTGCCGGAATAATTGACCCTGACTATTATCTGGCATTGATAAGAATTGAACAGTCCCGGACTGATGAAGCCATCGGATTGCTTGAAAAAGACATAGTTAGACT
>JBBQBC010000236.1:0-6048 GCA_038317155.1 Bacteroidales bacterium | reverse complement strand
ATGTTAAAAAGTAAATGCTCCTGGCATAGCAAACTCCCGGAAGGGCAAGTATGGCAATCCAAAGGCTAAAATCTCTGTATTTTCTTTCATACCCTGCCATGTCAGCATATTCACCGGCTACCTGATCGGCAATGCGGACTTGTGTTTCGTTCATCGACTTCTTCCAAAGTCCAAGCCTGCTGGTGTTGATCGGGTTAAACAGACTTTTGTGGTGCTTCTCGAGCACTTCCGTGGGATAGGTTTCCTCTGCCCTGCTTTTCATTTTATAGAAGTCGAAAACTTCGGGCAGATAAAGAATATCAAGGAATTCACAAAGCTTACGAAAGTGCAGTTGAGGATTGGTTGCCAAATCTTCGTACCGTATAAAAAAGAAGGATTCGGGATATTTTTTGCTGGCTGCCAGCGCTTTTTTATAAAAATACTTCCACTTATAAACAACCAGTGAAACAATGGGAACTTCAAAATCCACCCGCTTCACAGAATCGAAATTATCGCGGTAGTCGCGCAACACATAGATAAATCTGGCTTCAGGGTATATTTTGCGTAAACGTTCAGTGTAAATGGTATAACCATGGTTTTTATCACCAATAATGCTCACTTTTTGCTTAGGGTACAATGAAATGTAATTCAGGTAAACCACCTGGCAGACATCCCGGTATGTGTGCTCTCCTTCACAGGCAAGCAGATTGGTTTTCAGCTTTTCGTGGTCGATGTTCCATGAACTGAACTGCCACTGTTTCACCAGATCATCGTAGAAGCTGATAAGTTGTTGCTTTGACCACCGGTTTATCTTTCCGTAAGCCGGATACAGATTAAGCACAAACTGACACTCCCAGGGAATCATAACATTGGGATGGGCATCAAACAGTGACTGGAGCAGGGTAGTTCCCGTGCGCGGCCTGCCAATGATGAAAAAAACCGGGACCCGTGAATGATTCTCCATTAATATTTCTAAAGAACTGCAAATATAGAGTTTTGGCTACAATCAATTCATCCAATGCATGAAAGAGCTGCAAGAAAGAATTATTGATTCCGGTAAATGAATACCAGTGAATCATCAACCCTAAAAAGCAGAGCCACACGTAAATCTACCTGTGGCTCTGCTTTCGGCATATTAAAAATGCCCGTAATTACTTCGACGGGATCCCGGTTGTTCTTGTCCAGGTAAGGGTTTTACTCATCAGCGACAATCCGGCCATTGCCGTAACTTCCATTGCATCATTGTTTCTGACAAGTTTTGCTTTACAGTCAAATGTTTTTCCGGTCTGGGGCAGATAGGCCTTCCCACCTTCGTACATCTTCGTTTTTGGATTGTATTTTAAATTTGAAACCATCCGGATACCAACAATGGGATTGCTCCTTTTCGATCTGTCAGGGTTATTTATATCCGTTAATGGTTTGCCATTTTTACTGTTTTTCTGCCTTGTCCATACAACTTTGCCGACATAGACATCACCTTCCCTGTAGAATTGAATGATGCTCGCCTTATTGGCAGTAAGCCAATAACCTGTTATGTCTTTTGGAGTGGTAACCGGTCTGTTTTGTGATTTTATATCAGATATCTGGCCTGGTTTTACAGGAGTCACCGGTTTTTTCTGGTTTGATGGAGCAATCTGATTTGCAGGTCGGTTATCGGTGGTTGAAGCCGGGGCTGCCTTTTTAACAACTACGGCTGATTTGGCGGGAACTGTTTTCTGGGTTGATTGCTTGCTCACCTGAGCAAAAGCAACTGTAAACGAAAGCAGAAAAGCCATGCAAAAAACGCTGAATTTCATGATTTTTGTGATTTAATGTTAGTGTATCTTTCTTAATAAAATTGAGTCAAAACCCTTGTGCAAATATAACGCCATAAATTCAGTTGTACAATGATAACTTCCGGAATCTTGATAAATGCAACCGGGCCATTCTACTTACTACACTCATATATAATTATATAGGATAGCTACTGGTGTCAAGTAAAAAGTCTAATTTCTAATTTCTAATTTCTAGTGTCTAATTTCTAATTTCCAATGTCTATAGGCGGTTAGAAATTCGGTTGGGTGTCGGAACTTTTATTTCGTTCGTTGCGACATTTTACAATTGACATAATAAAAAGTAAAAAGTAAAAAGTAAAAAGCGATGAACTGAGCGTCGGTTCGTGAGCCTGTCTGCCTGTGAATACTCCTTTTAGATGCACCTGGATCGCATACAGGGAGGCTTTTCGTCGAACCAGCTCGAAGCTCAAAAAGCCTGCCCGACTGACCAAATCAAACTTACTTTATAATGAGTTAGGTCGATCAGGCAGGTAGAAATCCGATTGAATGCTGGAACTTTCAATTCATTCGAAGCGACATTTTACACTTGACATAGCACTAATCATTAATAATTCATTTCTACAATTCTTAAAATTAAGCACTCTCCGGCAGAATGGTAATAATTAGCTATTTTTGCAATCCCAAAAGCAGCAGGCATGATAATTCCATTTAATAAGCCGCATTTTACCGGGCAGGAAGCCTTTCATATTTCACAGGCTGCCATTAGAGGAAGGCTTGCCGGTAACGGCAGATATACAAATGATTGTCAGCAGTTTTTCGAACACCGATACGGATTCCAGAAAGCATTGCTGACCACCAGTTGTTCAGACGCGCTTGAAATGGCCGCTCTTTTGCTGGATATTCAACCCGGTGATGAGGTAATTATGCCTTCTTATACCTTTGTTTCAACCGCCAATGCTTTTATGCTCAGGGGAGCTATTATTATATTTGCCGACAGCGGACCTTCCAACCCGAATATCGATGCTTCACTGATTGAAACCCTTATCACAGCCAAAACCCGCGCCATCGTGGTGGTTCATTATGGAGGCATTGCCTGCGATATGGACAAGGTTATGCAGATAGCCAGCCGGCATGGAATCCCGGTTGTGGAAGATGCTGCCCAGGGAATTGATTCATATTTCAAAGATAAACCGCTTGGCAGTATTGGTAAACTTGGCACTTTTTCATTTCACGAAACAAAGAACATTACCTCGGGAGAAGGGGGTATGTTGGTTGTGAACGATCCGAAATTGAATGAAAAATCCGAAATAATTTGGGAAAAAGGCACCAACCGGGCAGCATTTACCCGTGGCGAAGTTGAAAAATATGAATGGGTAGGACTTGGCAGTTCCTACCTTCCGAATGAGTTGACTGCAGCATTTCTTTACGGACAACTCGAACACCTTGAAGCAATACAGATCAGAAGGAAAGAAATCTGGCAGAAATATTTTGATCGCCTTACTATAATCGCTGGCAAAGGTTGTCTGCAACTTCCTGATGTTCCTGAGTATGCAAGGCATAACGGCCATTTGTTTTATATAATCACAGCCTCTTCTCATGAACGCAATCAATTACTCGCTCATTTGCTGAATCGTGATATTCACGCTGTATTTCACTACCTTAGCCTACATTCATCGCCCTATTTCCAGTCAAAGCACGATGGCAGGCAACTTCCAAATTGCGACAGGTTTGCTTCTACGCTGATCAGGCTGCCATTTTACTTTGCCCTTACCGACGCTGAAATTGATTATATTGTGGAGGCGATTCAGGATTTCTATAATAAATGATTTGAATCAGGCATCTTGCCAATACATAAATGAAGCCTGCTGGAAAAAATAATTTTTAGCTATTACTATTGCCTGCCTGCAGTCTTGAATACAGACTCAAACCGAATATGCACTTCTCAATAGCCATAACCCTGAATAAGGTTGAAAGAAAAAATAAGGTAAAAAGAGGAGAGTGAGGCATTTTAGTTACTAAGGTCATTAAGAAATATTAAGGTCAAAAACCCTGCTGCCGTTTTACCGGTGGAAATAGCAAATATAAAAAGGTCAGGGAAACGAAATGTCGTTTCCCTGACCTTTTTATACAAACGATGCCTGTTTATAAAAATCCCAGATCCAGCATGGCCTCTTCCGACATCATGTCTTTATCCCAGGGTGGTTCAAAGGTTAATTCAACCTCACAGTCTTTGATCCCCTGAATCTCTTTCACAGAATCCTTAACTTCAACTGGCAAAGATTCTGCCACCGGGCAGTTGGGTGCTGTCAGTGTCATGGTTATGTGCGCAACAGAATCGCCGTCGATGCTGATGTTATAGATCAACCCAAGGTCGTAAATATTAACAGGAATTTCAGGGTCGAACACCCGTTTGAGGCGCTCTATTATCTGGTTGCCGAGCAACAATGTTTTTTCGTGATCCATCATCTCTAAAAAGTTTAATGCTCAAAGTTTAAAGCTCCGAAATCCGAAATCCACTAATCCGCTAATCAGCTAATCCACTAATCCAAAATCCAATCATCCATCACTCGGCTACTCCATCGCCTGTTTCGTCTTAAATGCCAGTGCATACATTTTGATCTGTTTGATCATCGAAAGCAGTCCGTTCGATCTGGTCGGAGATAAATGCTGGGTGAGTCCTATTTCATTCAAAAATTCAGTGGATGAATCCAGGATTTCCTGAGGTGTATGATCTGAATAGGCTCTGATCAACAGGTTGGCTATCCCTTTGGTGATCACCGCGTCGCTGTCGGCAGTGAAATGGATATTAGTGCCGTCAAATTCAGCATGAAGCCATACCCTCGACTGACAACCTTCAATCAGATTGCTTTCAATTTTGTGTTTTTCGTCGATCAGCGGCAGGGACTTCCCCAACTCGATGAGGTAATTGTACTTATCCATCCAGTCATCGAAATTGTCAAATTCACTGACAATGTTACTGGTGCTTTCCTCAATCTTTATCATTTTCACAGTTTTTCAGTCACGAATTTAAAGAAAAAGCTCTTCAACTTTTACAATGGCTTCCATCAACCGGTCAATTTCTTCTTTGGTATTGTAAAATGCAAAGGAAGCCCTGATGGTTCCGGGAATTCCCAGACTATCCATCAACGGCTGGGCACAGTGCGAACCGGTTCTCACTGCAATGCCAAACTGGTCGATGATGGTACCGGCATCGTAGGGATGAATTTTATCGATTAAAAAAGAAATAAGGCTGGCCTTTTCAGGGGCTTCCCCGATTATTTTTATCAGGGGATCTTTTTTTAAGCACCCGGTTGCATAGTTTAACAATTCGTTTTCCCGGGCAGCAATCCAGTCAAGCCCGAGGTTGCTGATGTAGTCGAGCGCTACACCAAAAGCAATGGCATCGCCTACATTAGGGGTGCCTGCTTCAAACTTGAAAGGCAGTTCGTTGTAGGTGGTCTTCTCAAATGTAACACTCCTGATCATCTCACCACCACCCTGGTAAGGTGGCATGGCGTTCAGTATTTCTTCCTTCCCGTAAAGGCCGCCAATACCCATTGGTCCATATACTTTATGCGCCGAAAAGGTATAAAAGTCGCATCCAATATCCTGTACATCCACCTTCATGTGCGACAGTGCCTGCGCGCCGTCAATTAACACCAAAATGCCCTTTGCGTGCGCCTTCTGTGTAATTTCTTTTACAGGATTGATGGTGCCCAGCGCATTGGAGATATGCGTAATGGCAAGTAGTTTAGTCCTTGCCGTCATGAGTTCGTCAAGAGCTGTTATATCCAGTGCGCCATTTTCGAGAATTGGACATACGGTGAGTTTTGCACCCTTCTCCCCACAAACCATTTGCCAGGGTACGATATTGGAATGGTGCTCCAGTGCAGATATGAGTATTTCATCCCCTTCTTTAAGATTCGCCCTGCCCCAACTGCCGGCTACCAGATTGATGGATTCGGTGCACCCCCTGGTATAGATAACTTCATGGGTGTGCCTGGCATTGATAAACTTCCCGATTTTTATCCTGACATCTTCAAAAGCTGTGGTGGCCTCCTGGCTGAGGTAATGAACACCCCTGTGTACATTGGAGTTTAGGTTGGTGTAATAGTCAACCAATGCATCAATGACAACCCGGGGTTTCTGGGTCGTTGCAGCGTTGTCAAAATAAACCAATGATTTTTTATGAACCTTGCGGCTCAGAATCGGGAAATCTGATCTGATTTTTTCGATATCCACTGTTAATGAAAATAATTCCTGCTCTGTATTCATTTTTTTGTGAGTGACGAGG
>JBBQBC010000235.1:0-6116 GCA_038317155.1 Bacteroidales bacterium | reverse complement strand
TAAATCCAATAGTCTACGTAGATAATTATCCTCCTATTACATCTGGTACAGTTACTTTTTCTAAAATAACTGAAGGACACGGTTATACTAAGGGTATTATGACAAGAACCATTAATATAAACAACAAAGATTCTACCATTAGCAATTCTTATTTAATTGCAGATGTTAGTTATATAAAACTGTATTACCCTAATCCTAATATTGGGTTAACTGATGTTGAAATAATTTATGACATCAAAGAAAGTTCAAATAACAAATTCACATTTATAAGAGAAGAGGGTTTAGTGAATACAGGTAACGGAGCATTGTATGGTTATGCAAGAACAGTTTTTAAGCTCAAAAAGTAATAATCAAATTGATTTTTTTGAATTTTAGGCATTGTTACTGCTTTTAAACAGGAACTGGAAAAAGATGCAAAAATCATAATCCCGAACACTAAAACCTATTTCGCTACCGATACCAAGGCCAGCAACCTGAGCACAGCAATTTGCCAACGAGTTTTCACGATTAGGCCACGGAGCATTTACTTGCGACCTCCCCGAAGTACTAATAGGTTCGGCGGCAGCGGATAAAATGATCACCGTTAACGGGCTTAAAAATTACCTCCGGCAGGGAGTTCCCGAGCTGATGAAAAAATACAGCGGAACCCTTCAATACCCGCCCAGTTATGGGTTTGGGAGTGATTTTCCGGTGGAAATTGTAAAATAATAATAAATGTTCAAAATTTAAAAGTCGCCATTATGAAAAAAAAGAATTCATTATTGTTAAGTTTACTCTTGGTTTTTGTTTCAAACAGCTTTGCTCAAAGCGCATCGGTTGGAGTGGGGGTAATATACCAAAATCATACCCGCCCTGAACTTGATAATTACATAAGTTATTTTTTAAAAGCTGTTGACTTGCCTGAATTCACAATCCCAAACACCTATGGAGTTGATTTTTATATAGGAAAAAAGGAAAAGCACACGGAATATATGTTTGGTGGTGCCTACAGTATGGGCAGCAACGGGTCAATCAGCGAGGACAATTCGCGCGTGGTTAAACTTAGCCAGAGCATCTTCGATTTGCATATGGGTTTTGACCAATACCTTACTTCCTGGTTTTTTGTAGGCGGACAGTTCACTGTTTCTTCGTTCAGCGGCAAAAACAAATATAAAAATACAGGCACCCCGACTGCAGCCGACTCATTAATAGATTTTTCCGATGATTCATTTAATATTTTCCGGGGCTATTCGGTAGGCGTAAGGGGTGAGTCGGGTTTCTTTATTCCTGTTAATAAAGAAGGCTCCGGAATTAAAATACTTGGTTACTACCAACTTGGACTAAGTAAATTTGATTTTTACAATTCGTTCGATAAAGTATTGAAATCATATCCCGGTGATTTAAAAACCAGAGACCAATCGATTGGAATACAACTCCTCGTTTTAATATAGCAGTGTAGAAGTTAGCATTATAAATAGCATCAATCGAAACAGCCAAAGGTATTTATGTTTGTTAAAATTTAACAATAGAGGGTTAGTTCAATTGATAAAGCTATTTACCGTTTTCACCAACCGATTGTAGCATTAACGCAGTCATATAAAACAAGATAAAACGCGATCAGGTAATACAGATTCTAACTGATTCCGGCAAGAGAGCCTATTTAATCATCAATGCCACTGAACCTGCTTTTGCCGTTACCGTAATCTGAGATTCTGCTGTTTTGCCGATCGTGCCATTGGCCTTAATGGTGCTGTATTTGGCATTGATGGTCTCCTTTTTCAACTGATTGTCGATGGAAAGCGGGATATTCAGGATGGTTTTTGCATCATAAATCAGATCAAGCGAATACGAAGCTACGGGGCTAACTCCCAGTAAAACATCGGTATATTCCGACTTGATGAAAATATTGATAAAACTTTTTGAAATACTGTTGATTTTCAATTCACCGTATTTTGTGGAAAGAGAGCAGACTGTCAGGAGTTCATTAAGCCGGATACGGGAAAAAGAAGCCTCCCCGCTTACTGATGTGCATGATTTTACGGTCAGTTTGTCACGAACCGACTCCATTTCAATGGAGGCCGCTGTTTCCAGATCAAGGTTCGATGACCGGCTTACCAGATTCAGTTTATTGACTTTCTGAATAAACAAATCGGAATAATTGATATTGATCTGCGCCTCATCTGCATCCTGAATGCTGGCAGATCCGAATTCAAGATTGAGTTTCAGATTTCCGCTGAAATTTCTTGCCTGCAAATCGCCGTTCGAAAGGGTGATTTCTGCCCTGCCCCGCTGGCTGTCCATGTATATATTACCAAACTTATTCTCAATCTTCACCGGATTGGAAGACGGCATATAAACCGTGTAGTGAATCTGCAGGTTATTGCTGGTGTTTATAACCTTTCCGGCATAAGAAACCACATCCTTCCAAAAAGTGGCGCTGTTGTCCTGAAATACCGTCCGGGCATTGATCACACTAGCCGTCGAAACCATTTCGCAATCGATGGAAGAGAGTATTTTACCTGGCTTCACCTGTTGTTTCGACTGCACCATTACACTCACTTCAAAGCGAACAGAATCCTTGTCCCAGTTCATCACATTGACATTACCATACTTATTGGATATCTGAACCAGCGTGCCCGCCTTCAGTTTAAAGGTTTTACTTTCTTCCCGTTTTTCGGAATAGGTCTGCGACAAAAGCAGCAATGGCAGAAAAAACATCATCACCGGCAAGAAATAATTGCAGAATATTTTAAGTTTTGTTATCATGATCGCAATCTATTGGAAAAAGTTTTGTTGTTTTCAAAGTTTCTTATCAGCAGGTCTTTCATCCGGGTGGTCACCATTTGACCTGCGGAGCTCCAGCAGTATATCGTCAAGAATTTGAATTTTCATTCGGTACGACAGAATGATGGCCTCTATCACCTTCTCATCGGCATTGCTTTCTTCAAGATCGAATTTCAATTCTGCTTTCTTGTTATCCATTTCATTAAATTCTTTCTTCAGATCCGCTATAATTTCAGGGTGTTCAGACGCGAAAGCTGCCAGTTCGGCTTGTTTACTGATGATCTGAGTGGTATAGTAGGCCTCGGCATCCTGTAATTCATTCAGCGCAGGGTTTGCAAGGGATTCTTTGCGTTCACCGGCCGTTTGCCTTTTCCCGTTATGATCAACATAATCGTTCAGCATCCAGGCAGAAGCAAAAATCAGCACGGCAGCCGCAACTTTCCAGGCATAGGGCCACAGTTTCCTGATGTTTGACTTCCGTGCAACCGGCAACTCTCTTTCAATGACATCCCAGGCCATGACCGGAGGATCGAGGGTATTGAACCCTCCGGCATTTTCCTGAACAAATTGTTCCAGTTTGTCTTTCTTCATATCTTTTCTCCTCAGGCAACAAATCCGGGCATGGCAATCAGCTTTTCCTTTACCAGTTGACGAGCCCGCATAAACTGCGTTTTTGATGTTGATTCAGATATCCTTAATATTTCTGCGATTTCAGTGTGGTCATAGCCTTCGATCAGGTAAAGTGAAAAAATAACCCGGGCGCCTTCAGGTAACAGTTCCATGGCCCGCTTAACCCTTTCAATGCTTAATCTCAGTTCTTCTTCATCCGGTCCGTTGGGTTCATCCGCCATATTCAGTGTATTGGGCACTTCATCATTTACCCAGACAATACGCCTTTTTTCAAGTTCATTGATGCAACGGTTTACCATAATGCGTTTAAGCCAGGCTCCGAATGTGGATTCAGCCCTGAACGATTCCAGCCTTCTGAAGGCTTCCACAAAACCCTCCTGCATCATATCTTTCGCCTCTTCAGCATCACCCATCATACGTAAACAAATATTATACATGGCCCTGGAAAATGAGTTGTAAAGCTCATTGTAAGCCAGGCGGTTACCGGCTTTGCAGGCCTCAACCAATTGCCAGTGTATGTCGTTGTGCTGCTGATTCAAGTTGCTGGCCGGTTTGTTTTGTTACTTAATGACAGGATTGTTTCCGAAGGGTTGGAAAGAAGGGAATAAAATTATGAATTCTGATGAAATTGGGTACAATCCTAACAGAAAAAGGTGGGCCGATCATTGAAATAAGGGCCAGAAAATCTGTAGCATCCCCAAAATCCGCTTTATGGAAAACTGGTTGTTAAATATTCAGCCAAAAATATCAAACAGTTCAAGGTAAGCAAACAGTCCGGAAAGTATGATAAAAATCAGCGTAAATGATTTCAGCATCAACGTTTCTAATTGATTCCGGTTATTGATGCTGATTTTTTGTTAAATACCATGAACCTTTTTAAACCATAATATGTTTAATGTAAAACCATAAAACTAAAACAATGATATTTTATTACGCACAAATAAAACGAACCTTGAAATCATTGACTTTCAGTCTATTCATTATTTTCGGGCTAATCACTGTTCCGGCTCTGAGTCAGTCGCTGACCATTCAAACGCCTAATGGCGGTGAGGTATGGACTTATGGAGGTTATGAAACAACTTCATGGACAGGCCAGGACCTTGGCTATTTTGTGCTCATAGAATTTTCTCCTGATGGCGGATCTTCGTGGTGGTATTTAGGTGAATATACGACGGGACCTAATGGTGGAAGTACTCCGATATGGCTATACAATTACTCAACTACGAATGCGCTTCTTAGAATCACAGATTTCAGCAACCCCGCTATCAGCGATATCAGCGATGCACCTTTTACCGTGATCGTCCCACCCATCAACATCTATCAGCCAACAACCGGATCCGTTGTTTTCGCAAGCACACTCACTTACGTGAACTGGATTGTTTATGATCCTGAAATTAGTTTGCTCAATGCAGAAATATCGACGGACAATGGACTGACCTATATACCTGTAGCTGAAAACCTCAATGCACTTAACGGATTTACCTATCTTCTTTTATCTGACACCCCGGCTGATGCATGTGTTCTTAAACTTTACAATGCCCTGGATCCTTCTGAATATGTCCTGAGTACTCCTTTTCCCATCAATAGACTACCTTCCTATACGCTGACCTCTCCAGCCGGTGGAGAAATCTTTAATACATACAGCCCCGTGACCATTAGCTGGACTGTTGAAAATTCATATTCCGATGATTGCGATCTTGAGTATTCAACGGATAATGGCGAAACCTGGGAAATGATCAACAATGTAACCAGTACCGGGAATTTTGGCAGTTACGTGTGGACTACACCCAATGTTAATTCAGAAGAATGCCTGATCCGCATCAGGGACTTGTACGCTCAATCAGCAGCCATGGACACCAGTGCTGCATTTACCATCATGCCTTACCCTGAAACTCCGGTTTGCATGGTTACCGTTGACAGCCTGACCAACTACAATGTTATCGTCTGGGAAAAGCCCGTTTCCGACCTTATCGCTGAATTCCTGGTTTATAAGGAATCAGACCAGGCCAATGTCTATACAATTATTGATACGGTTGGTTATAATGAAGAGCCCGTTGTCACTGACTTCGGTTCCAATCCGGCTATAAGACCTTACCGTTACAAAATAGGATTCATGGACAGCGAAAACAGGGTGTTTCCGGCAGGAGATTTCCACCAGACCATTCACCTGACGATCAACCAGGGGGTAAGTGGCAACTGGAACCTGATCTGGACACCGTATATTGGATTTGATTATTCATCCTACAACATCCTTCGCAAATCAGGATCAGGATTTTATGAGCAGATTGCCACTGTTTCGGCAAGCTTCAATTCGTTTACCGATTTCAATGCACCTCCGGGAGATGTTGCCTACATTGTAAAAATAGTGAGTCCTTCAGGATGTAATACAGGTTTGCGAAATACAGATTATACTGAAGTTTATTCCAATGAGGCTTCTTTAACTTCGGTATCGGTTGCTGATAACAAAGAAGTTAATTTCAGCATTTATCCGGTTCCGGCTAACGACAGGATCAATATTCAGTTCGGAGACAATGCAAAAGGAATGATCAAACTGACCATCACCGATGTTACCGGCCGGATTCTTTATTCCGAAGACTACAGTGACATTCAAAAGGGACAGGTGAAATCAGTCAACAGCTCCAACTTGAATGAAGGCATGTACTTGGTGAATGTAATTTCATCAGGTTACAGGATTACAAAGAAAATCGTGGTCAGGCATTAAA
>JBBQBC010000234.1:0-6126 GCA_038317155.1 Bacteroidales bacterium | reverse complement strand
GTAACTAATTGTTAACCAATAATATAATTTCAGGCATTAAAATACTGTTTTTATGAACGAATCAATAAACATTGGCGTAATCGGACTTGGCTATGTCGGCCTGCCGTTAGCTGTTGAGTTTGGCAAGAAATTTCCTGTAACTGGTTTCGACATTCATCAACAACGGATTGACGAACTCGTGGCCGGACACGACCGCACCCTCGAAACATCGGATGAGGACCTTAAATCTGCTCTTCATCTTAAATACACTACACAACTTGATGACCTTAAATCATGTAACTATTTTATTGTTACAGTTCCAACCCCAATTGACAAACACAAACGCCCCGATCTGACGCCCCTGATAAAAGCGTCTGAATCAGTAGGAAAAGTTTTGAAAAAAGGGGATATCGTTATCTACGAATCAACTGTGTACCCTGGCGCAACCGAAGAGGAGTGTGTCCCCATGCTCGAGAAACACAGTGGCCTGAAGTTCAATCAGGATTTCTACTGTGGTTATTCGCCCGAACGAATTAACCCGGGTGACAAAGTTCATACGGTAACTAAAATATTAAAGGTTACATCCGGTTCAACACCTGAAGTAGCCATAAAAGTTGATAATCTTTACAAAAGCATCATCACGGCCGGGACTTATATGGCTTCGAGCCTTAAAGTTGCTGAAGCGGCAAAAGTAATTGAGAACTCTCAGCGCGACATCAACATTGCTTTTGTGAATGAGCTTGCGCTGATATTCAACAAAATGGGCATAGATACCCACGAAGTTCTGGCTGCAGCCGGCACCAAGTGGAACTTCCTGAAGTTTTTCCCCGGCCTGGTTGGTGGTCACTGTATTGGTGTTGACCCCTATTACCTTACCCACAAAGCACAGGAACTGGGCTATAATCCCGAAATCATCCTTGCCGGACGCCGACTGAATGACAATATGGGATTTTATGTTGCCAACAGGGTTATTAAACGGATGATACAAAAAGGACAGACCATTGCCGGCAGCCGTGTACTGGTATTGGGGATGACATTTAAGGAAAACTGTCCCGATATCAGGAACTCCCGTGTGGTTGACGTGGTAGCCGAGTTTAAAGAATACTCATGCCAGGTTGATGTATTTGACCCCTGGGCCGATGCTCAGGAGGTAAAGCATGAATACGGCATTACCATGGTCGCAAAACCAGGTTCTGACTACGATGCCATTGTACTGGCGGTAGCCCACAATGAATTTAAAGAATTGGATGTAAGGGCTTTGGGTAGAAAAGATGCCGTTCTATACGACCTCAAAGGCCTGCTCGACAAATCGATTGTTGACGAACGGTTATAGGTAACCCCCCCGGTATTGTATAATGGCCTCAGCAGAAATGCCGGGGCCATTTTTATTTTTATCAAAGGCTACCTTATCCAACCTCAGCCATCACGGTCATTGCCGGTGGATTATGCAAATGGCGTTTGACAGCACAAAGGTTAGCCGAATTGATAACTGCTGCTTTGTATTTCTCAGGAAAGGATGCAGGCAGAATAATCCTGATATCAATATTTGTAATCAGATGTGTCGCCTGATCGAACTTCATATCCTGTTCGAGGCTTATTCCATCGGTAGGAATTCCCCGCTGATCGCAGAAGGATTTCACATATATGCCTGCACAGGTTCCGATGGATGCCAGAAAAAGGTCAAAAGGAGCCGGAGCAGAGCCCTCTCCCCCACTTTTTACAGGTTGGTCTGTTGTTATCCGATAGCCGTTGTGTTCGGCAATTATTTTTTTGGCGCCTTCGAAGGTAATTTTCATTTAGACAGGATTAACAAGATTAACAGGTTTTCCGAATTAGAAATTAGAAATTAAATACCACTTCTTCCTTACACCTTTTAAGTATTTCCATAGCCCATCATTTAAATTCAGACAGGATTAACAAGATTAACAGGTTTTCCGAATTAGAAATTAGAAATTAAATACCATTTCTTCCTTACACCTTTTAAGTATTTCCATAGCCCATCACTTAAATTCAGACAGGATTAACAAGATTAACAGGTTTTCCGAATTAGAAATTAGAAATTAGAAATTAGAAATTCTAATTACCCTATCCTAAGCCACTTAGATAAATGTCACTCGTACTTCTTTCAGAAACTTATCCTCAAGCAGGCGGGCAATGCGTTTAACAACCGTTCGGCGTATTTCCAGTTCAACCGGAAGGCTTGGGTCCTGGTGGGCAATGTTTATGCGCGTTCCAATAATAAAGTGAATCTCATCACTTTCAATCAGCATCTTAACAATCCGATCTGCAGGTCCTTTGGTTAAGCGGGTACTGTTATTATAAGTCTTCAGGATTTCCGTGACTTTGCCGAGTGTGAGAATACCTTCGGTAACCAGGTCAATGCCTTCCATCATCGAAATGGGTGGCAGGTCGGGATCGTCGAACTCGAAAGAGTCTTCGATATGCCTGTTCAGTTCCCTGGAGATGATATCAGCCGTAGTTGCGCCGCAAACGATTTTTAGTCCGTCAAAATCATTCACAATTCCGGCAAGTTTTGCATCGTTCTGATCTTCAAATGGTGGACCGGTGCAAACCAGCATTCTGCGTGGATTTCTGAAGTAGATGACTGCACAACTGGTATCATCTTTCGAAAGATAGCCATCGTTAACATGAGCCATATTTACGACTTTGTGGGATAATTGCAGCGCCGAGATCTCCGGTTCATGGTTTACGAGCTCAGCGATGTACTCTGCCGCATTGTCGCGACCCCAACCAAACAGGTATTTTCCACTGCCAAGGCCCGACTGCGCCACGCCATCACTAAAAATGATAATTCTGTCCTCTTTCTCAGGAATAAACTCACAGCTTTTCAATTCTTTTCCCGCATTTTTCTCACCACTAAGCATAACACAGGTCCATTCAGGTTCCAGAATTTTTTTACCCCGCATTAAAACAGCCTGTGGGTTGTCGTATTCAAGAATCCTGACTTTTCCGTCAAATTCAATATCAACAATGGTAAAAGTTGAATAGCTCATTTTGCGTTCACTGCACACCGGCAGTGTATTCATTATAATTTCGGCTATGCGGTGCATCTCCTTATGCTCCAGGGTGAAATTCAGCGCCATGGTGGCAGTCAGTATGCCCAGCATATTGGCCTTTACCCCATGTCCCATGCCGTCCGATAAAACCGCAATGATCCTGTTTTCCTCATTAATACGGCGCGACAGGAATACATCGCCACAAATGCGGGACTCATGATGATTTTTCAGCTCTGCATTGACTTCAATATAAAACCTGTTTTCCATTGGCCTGGCTATTTTTTAGCTGCTTTGTGCGATTCGATGATTGAATTGAGCATACGCTCTGTTTTGGCAGCTCCTTCACCAAGCAGGAAGGCAATTTTCTGCACCAGGTCGAGGTTCTCATCAATGACTTCAGTTACACGGTTGATCACTTCCTCTTTCCGCACTTCGGGCAGGTACATATCGCGTAAAACAGCTCCGGCAATTTTTCCTTTCTTGATAGAAAATACGGAAACATTCAGCAACTTTTCACCCAGGTGAACATCGCGATTGACAAGGTTTTCGTCGTTGGATATCACACCGGAAAACAACTTATAAAACTGGAAGGGCAGCAGGGTTTTAAGATCAGCGCCAACCAGGCCAGGGATAATTTCATTGATATCTGCGGCATCTTCGCCTAAAATATTGATAAAACTCTGGTTCGACTCAATAACTTTAAGGTTTTCATCAACAATAACAATGGCACTGGGAAGTTTCTGAAGCATGGAAGAGGTGCGTTCAAGGGCCTCCTGAGCCAGTTGTTGCTCCTTCCGTGCCTTCTGCTCAGATTCAACATAAGCCTCCTGGGTATGCGCAAGCTTTTCGTTGGTAAGTTTAAGTGTTTTAATGAAATCCTGCTTGCTTTTCTGGGAATAGGTAATGCACATGTCGGTCTTGGTCAGCCCCTGTGCCACTGCTTTGGCAAAATCGCGGCACGATTCGAAGCCACATGCCCCACAGCCAAGTTTATCCTCAGAATTCAGTTTTCCGATAACTTTCAGGATCTCGTCAACCTTTACTTCCGATGGCTCCGGTAACCGTTGATCGTCTAAACTGATAACTGCCTTGAAATCAGTAGATGCTAAATGCTTTTTAAAGGCTTTCTGCCAGGTAATGAGGTTAAAATCCTTTAGCTTTTTATTGGCATAATCGGTTACCAGGGTCTTACGGGCGTATTTTTTACCTCCCAGCGATGTACCTGGCCCCATCAGGCAACCTTCACAATAAAAAAGATTGAAATGCTTCCTGATAAAATCGACCGATGATTCGAATTCACGGACAGCTTCAAGCACATTTTCCTTTCCTTCGGCCGTGATGATACTACCCTGCATAAGATCCTCGCTCAGGTTTGCAGCCTGTAAAATTCCGTTGCTGACCGCATAAAGCGATCCTTTGTAGCCAAGCGGAGGATCAAAATCTGAGTATTCGACGGTACTTTCCTTAATTTCAAATTCATTGAAAAGCTGCCTGAGTTCCACAAAAGTAAGCACTGCATCAACTTTTGCGCTGCCCTCGTATCGTAGCGCTTCGTCCTTGGCGGCGATGCAGGGACCTATATAAACGACCCTGGTTTCTTCGCCATATAACTGCCTTACCAGCTGAGCTGTAGCAATCATTGGCGAAATAACCGGAGCCAGATTATCGATAATACCGGGATGAAATTTTTCGATGAGCGCAACAATAGGAGGGCAATTTGCAGAGATGTAATACCGGCCCATGAAATTGGTAAAAAGATCGCGGTATTGCTCAGCTACCAGGTCAACCCCGAATGAGACTTCGTTCACATACGAAAATCCAAGTTCCCTGATCATCCTGACAAATTTCCGGTAGTCGGTTATGTCATCAAACTCACCTGATATGCTGGGAGCTACGATGGCTGCAACCTTAACACCTGATGCAAGCAGTATCCTGGTCTCTTCACATCCATCGCGGTATGAAATAGCCAAAGGCGCACATACCTGGATGCAACTTCCGCAACCAATGCATCTGTCGTGAACAACAACCGGCGCCTCAACATTCGATTTCACCTGTATTGCATTGACAGGGCAAGCCCTGACGCATGCAAAACAAACCATGCATTTTTCGCTGTCTATCGTGATGAGTGGTGGTTTCATCCTAATCCTGTTTTATATCGGTATTAAGCCGACAATTATTTTTCTGAGGAGATTTATGGCAGTCCATCCGGAAATTCGACTCTGCGAATGATCAGTCTTATAATCTGATCAACCGTTTGTCATTTCCAGACTGATCTTCCTCCATTTAATATCAAACCTGTCCAACTCCTGCAAAAACCATCAATCAATCTGATTTTCAAAGATTTGATGAGGAATGGCCAAAAAGATCATTCAGTATAATCAAAACCTTATCCTCATCCAATTGCTGATACTCTTTATCATCAATTTTAATCAGTGGCCCTTTTTCGCAGCTGCTGAAACAATGTGCGCCATGAAAGTTAACCAGGTGCCTGAGGTTGTTTTCAGTCAGGTATTGTTCAATCACTTTAACGAGCCTTTTATTACCCCGCGAAAAGCAGGAACTTCCAAGGCAAATCTGAATGTCAACTTTTTGTTCCATTCCGGCCTACTTCAATAGTTGAGGATCATTAATTTATCGTACTTTCTTCTCTGGTAACAAGAAATCAAAATTTTAAATGCCATTGCTTATTCAGAAAGAACAAAAATAACATTTTTTGATAAAAATAACTGTTAAATAATTAACATTGTTAAGAAAATAACAGTAATTTTATCAGCGAATTTTACTCAAGGTGCTGAATCAGACCTGAACCTTGCAAAGATACAACGACTTTAGTAATCTGAACCAATGTAATCCATGTCAGATAAATTAGATGAAATTATAAAAAAACACCTGAATGTTCAGCGTGACAGTCTGCTTCCGTTGCTGCAGGAAATTCAGCATGAATTGGGATACTTGTCAGAAGAATCCATCAACCGAATCGGGGTTTCGCTCAGCCTGCCGACCAGCAAAATATATGGTGTCGCTACCTTTTACGATCAGTTCAGGTTTGAACCCAAAGGCAGGTTTCACATTCAGATTTGCAATGGTACAGCCTGCCACATTGAGAGATCGGCAAGAATTATCGCGGAAG
>JBBQBC010000233.1:0-6162 GCA_038317155.1 Bacteroidales bacterium | reverse complement strand
TCTAACTTTAAACAAAATTTAACCCAAAACATAAAGTCATGAAATTCGAATTACCACAGCTTCCTTATACAGCGGAAGCACTTGAGCCAGTAATCAGTGCTAAGACCATCAGTTTTCATTATGGTAAGCACCACGCAGCCTATGTTAACAACCTAAACAACCTTGTACCCGGAACTCCTTTCGAAAACAGTACGCTTGAGCAGATTGTACTTGAAGCCGAAGGAGGCATTTTCAACAATGGTGCACAGGTGTGGAACCATACTTTTTATTGGGAGGGACTTGGCGGAAAAGGTGGAACGCCTTCAGGAAATCTCCTTAAATTGATGGATGAAGCGTTTGGATCGTTTGAGCAGTTTAAATTATCGTTTGCAGATGCAGCCGTTAAACAATTTGGTTCGGGTTGGGCCTGGCTGGTGCTTGATAAAAGCGGTAAACTGGCTATCACCACTACGTCAAACGCAGGAAATCCAATGCGTGACGGGATGAAACCCCTGTTTACCTGCGATGTTTGGGAACATGCTTATTATCTTGATTTTCAGAACAGACGCCCGGATTATGTAAAAGCATTCTGGGATATTGTGAACTGGGAAAAGGTAGCTCAGCGGCTGGCATAGGGCTCAGGGCTCAGGGCTCAGGGCACGGGTATCAGGGCACAGAGCACGGGGCTCAGGGCACAGAGCTCAGAGCACATGGAGCGAAGCAGCTTGCCCCGCCCTCTTTGGCGGGGGAATCCCGACCTCTTTGTCGGGAGGGCTCAGGGCCGGTGGCTGAGTGTTTTTCGAGATCAGAGTTGTTTTGGAGTAAAATTTAAGTTTTCGAAAAATGTATCGAAGCCACAGGGCAAAGGGCTCAGAGCACATGGAGCGAAGTGGAATCCCGACCACTTCGTCGGGAGGGCAAGGGGCTCGGGGCACGGGGCTCAGGGCTTACCGTAAATCGCAACGGACTCACTTTTTCAGACAGTGGGAGTGGCTTCATACCCCTTTTCACGGAAGGCTGAAATGATTTTTTCTTTTACAATCTCCGAATTTACCTCTGCTTTGAGAGTTCTTTCAGGAGTGGTAAGGTCAACTTCCCACTTTTGTAATCCGTCAATGGTGTCAAGTAAAGGTTTCACTGCTGCAATGCAGCCGTTGCATTTGAGGTTAGTTTTGAATGTAAGAGTTTCCATATTGGTTTTTGTTATTATTTAGTTATTTGGTTACTTCTTAGATAGTTGTGTTGTTCAGGCTGCAATGTTCATCATGGCTGTCAATTTCGATGGTTACATACTCAAAACCCGACAAGGCAAGCTGGTCACGCACTTTCTGTTTCAGAAGCGGGTAATCAGCAGGTTTAGTATTGGGACTGGTAACAATGTGCAGGGTGTAAACGTGTGAATTGCCATCCATGCTCCAGGTTCTTACATCGTGAAAACTCTCTATACCTTCGATTGACAAAAGAGCTGATTCGACCAGTTCGCGGTTGGTATTGACCGGGAACGCCTGCAAGAAGATTTGCAGTGCATCCTTTAGGTTCCTTAAGGCATTGTAAATGATGTAGAAAGCTATTAGAACCCCTAACAAAGGGTCAATCCATGCAAATCCGGTATATTTCATGATTATTGCGCCTAGCAGCACCGCAATCCAGCCCAGGGTATCTTCGAGCAGATGCAACCTTACCACACGTTGGTTCAGCGACACCCCTCCCTTTAATTTTAGCACTGCGGCTCCGTTAAAGACTATTCCCACTGCAGCAAGCCATATCATGCCGGTTTCATTCACTACGCCCGGATTAAATATTAATGGAACCGCCTGGCTGAGTACAAAAACTGATGCAGCCAGCAGGAAAACCGAGTTTACCAATGCTGCAAGTACCGGAAATCTTTTATAGCCGTAAGTAAATTTACGATCGGGTTTACGGTGGGCTAGACCTTCGGCATACCAGGCAAACCCGAGCGAAAAAGTGTCACCCAGATCATGAACTGCATCGGAAATGATGGCGATAGAGTTGGTGAGAATCCCACCAATGATCTCTATAACCGTAAAAGCAGCATTCAACCAAAAAGCCATCGCGATGTTGGATTGATCATGCTGGTGCAGGGATTTTTCCCCGTTATGCTGATGCAAAATATGAGTCATAAAACAAGCATATCTATATTTTAGAGGACGAGAATTTGAGGTAAGGAGAACATGACTTTGGTTTTTAAGCATTTCTTCTGCCAAATCGCCAATCTTAGACCATTGCATCAAAATTGCGGCTAAATTAGAATTTTTCCAAGTATCATTATCCGATGCTCTCAAGATTGAATGTTAGAAATTTTTTTAAAAACTTTTAAAATTATTTGCAAAAGAATTTTTATTAAATGTACTTTTGTAGATGTAAACAAGATTGCAAGTTGATTGTTCTTTCAGGATAATGAATACTAAATATTTAGGATAGAAATCCGGATTTTGACCTTTCAGAACTGAATAAAACAGAAATCTGATCTGATTGTTGATTTCACAAGGAATTATGTCTATATTTAGATGCTTGCAAATTGGATTTTATTTCGGGATTAATTAACTATAAAACAACACATTATGAAAAAAACGTTACTCTTTCTTTTTGGCCTGTTCATGATTTTCGGAGTATCTGCCCAGGTACTTCTCCAGCAGGATTTTAGCTCGGGTACGATGCCACCTGCGGGCTGGATGGTTATGGGAAACATGGCTAACTGGTCTAATTCGGCTACTAACAACGCGAGTGGGACAGCTCCTGAAATGAAGGTGTCAAATACGCCGTCATTCAACAGCTCAATGAGAATAATTTCTTCACAGGTTAATACCACTGGTCTCACACAGGTGATTATCAGGTTTAAACACATGTATGATCATGCCGACGGAGGCTCATTTACCATTGGAGTTGATACCAGATCGAATAACGGTGCCTGGTCGAATGTATGGACAAAAGCCGCAACGGCTGACATTCCATCTGAAACTGTTACAATTATAGTTAACAATGCCAATGTAGGTGCTGCTAATTTTCAGTTTAGCCTCCTGGTTAATGGTAACAGTCAAAACTTTAAAAGCTGGTACGTTGATGATGTTGAAGTTTTGAACCCATTGCCACTCGATGGAGCTATGTCTTCTATTGAAGTTCCACCGTTATTTGTTGGCAAACAGGCTGTTAAA
This sequence comes from Bacteroidales bacterium, assembly GCA_038317155.1. Lineage (GTDB taxonomy): Bacteria > Bacteroidota > Bacteroidia > Bacteroidales > Lentimicrobiaceae > Lentimicrobium. Next base: position 3,010 of record JBBQBC010000233.1, on the reverse strand, counting down.
GGTAAATTTTCTAACCTTGGCCAGACTGCAATAACCTCTGCCGACGTCAGTTACCAGGCCAATGACGGAGATGTTTTCACTACATCACTCAGTGGACTAAATGTTATTACAGGTGGAAACGCATCATTCGAATGTGCTGACTCACTTGATCTTCCGGCTGGTTTATATGACCTCAAGGTGTGGATTTCGAACCTGAATGCGGGCACCGGAGATGATAACCCTGCCAATGATACAATGGTTAAGTCAATTTCTATTCCAACCCAGTTAATCTATTACCGGCCATTCTTCGAAGAATTTACCAGTTCAACCTGTGCCCCGTGTGCCAGTTTTAACAACTCAACACTTAATCCTTTTATCGCACAGCATGAGAACGATATTACTTTGGTAAAATACCAGATGAACTGGCCAGGTTCCGGAGACCCTTATTATACACCAGAGGGGGGCGTTCGCCGTACTTATTACGGAGTAAATGCTGTTCCCGACATGTACATCGATGGTAAAAAAGTTGCTACCAGCAGTGCCGGCGTGAATGGCGGTTTCAATGCTACTTATGGCACCATGACTTATGTGAACATTAATTCACAGCACGAAATTCAGGGCAATAATGTGATTATCGATGCCAACATCGAGCCTTATGCCAATTATCCAAACGTAAAAGTGCACATGGCTATTGTTGAGCATATTACGACTCAGAATGTTGCCACCAATGGTGAAACGCAGTTCCATAATGTAATGATGAAAATGGTTCCTGATGCAAGCGGTACCACTGCTAATCTGGTTTCAGGCCAGCCATTGAATTTGAAGTTTAACCAGAATATGTCAGCCACCAATGTAGAGGAGATGGATGATTTGTTGGTTGCCATTTTTATTCAGGATAATTCAACAAAAGGAATTTATCAGTCGGGCTATTCGCTTGGAGTTGGCGCTTTTGTGACTACCAGCATCGAAGAAGGCGCGAATGATGTTCCGGTTGATGAACAAATTGTACTCGATTTCAGTCAGGCCATACGCATGATTGGTGGACAGGCCATTACCAACAGTAATGTTGCCCAACTGATTGTGCTGAAAGAAGGAACCATTACCGGGCCGGATGCTGGTTTTACAGCTACCATTAATGCTGCCAAAACACAAATAGTGGTTACACCCAATCCGAACCTGAAATATGATCAGCGTTATTTCTTCAAAATGATGCCTGTTGAGAATTCTGCCAGTGTTCAGACACTTCCGGTTACCAGAAATTTTACTACGGCGCTCAATGTTGGTGTTCCTCAGCTATCTTCAACAGATATCAAAATTTATCCTAACCCGGCTAATAATATGTTGTTCATCAGCAATATAGCTGGAATTAGTAAGGTTGAAATATACAGTGTTGTTGGTAATCTGGTGAAATCAATCGAAAATTTCCCCAACAGTCGTGGTCAGGCAGGTATCAGTGTAAGTGATCTTCCGGCAGGCATGTATATTATCCGCACAAACGGGTCTCCAAAAAATACAACTTCACGGTTTGTAATTTCAAGATAGGGATTAGTTTATTTGATAAAGACCCGGCTTTCAAATGGAAGGCCGGGTTTTTTTTGCGATTAATACCCTGACTTTTTTATTTGCAAATCAGATGAATGTTATGCCGATTTAGACGGGATAATTAACCGAATTCCTGATTTTTTATTTTTCATAACCAGTATTCACGCTGATATAGTGTATATTAACAAAAATTTAACATATTTTAACTGAACTAAAATGGCGATTTTGACTTATATATGTAGAGCATTAAAATCTCATTTAATCATCTAACAATCCAGCTATGAAATCAAAAACTACCCTTTATCGAATCAAAAAATCCGTTTCAGGATTAAAGTGGTATGCAGTTTTAACTGTAATGTCTTTTACGACCAGTAATGCTTATTCTCAAGTGGCCATCAACAACGACAACAGTGCGCCCAATGCATCTGCCATGCTTGATGTAAAGGCCACAGGATTAGGATTTTTAGCTCCCCGCATGACACTGGCTCAGCGGCCGGGATCTCCTGCTACCGGACTTATAATTTATCAGACGGATTCCAATCCGGGATACTATTATTATGATGGCACTGCCTGGCAAAAGGTGGGTAGTTCTGCTTCGGACTTCTGGTTGCCTAACAGCCCGGATATTTATTTCAATTCTGGTGGAGTAGCAGTTGGAACTGCTACTTCTGATGGGCATAGAATTAACGCTGTTAACTATACCTACACTAAAAGTGCGGTTAGAGGCAAAAACCAGGATGGTGCGAATATATATGCAGAAGGTCAGCTTGGTGTTTTAAACAATACAGGAAATCCATTAGGATTGCCAGTTGACCTTATCAATATCGGGGTTTTGGGAATTAAGCCTAATACAGGTAATAACGGTGCGGCAATTTACGGTTGGAATCTTGACACAGATCCTTTGAATTATGGGGGTATCTTTGTTTCTGAAGGTGCTGCAGCCGGCACTAATTATGGCGTTTATTCATTGGCAAAAAACGGAACCAGCAATTATGCAGGCTTTTTCAAAGGAAGGGTTCAGGTTGAAGCAAACAGCACAGGTACTGATAATACATCAACCGTTTTCAGGTCACTGGTTACCCATAATGTCAGCACGGATACCTATGCAGTTGAAGGGGTTTCAGTGCCCACACCCGGTTACGGAATTGGTGTAAAAGGAGAAGGGGGCTATATGGGTGTATATGGGTTTTCCAACGCTACTACTTATGCAGGTTCTGGATATGGCCTTTATGGTTATGCAACCGGGACAGCCGGAACACGATATGGTGTTTACGGAAGTGCATACAATAGTGGCGGTATAAACTCCATTGGAGTTTATGGCTATGGTGGTGGTGCGACTACTAACTGGGCCGGGTACTTTGATGGAGACGTATATGTTTCCAGTGATGTGCGCATTGCCACAACAACTGCTGCTACAGGATATGCACTCTCAGTAAATGGTAAAATTGCCTGTGAAGAGCTATTGATTGATGACTCCGGTTTCTGGCCT
>JBBQBC010000232.1:0-6246 GCA_038317155.1 Bacteroidales bacterium | reverse complement strand
TCAATGCCCGAAATAAAAATTTTCTTTTGACTGAAGGACTTGATGAGTTCTTTTCGGGCGTTAATAAGGCATACCGCTTTGTCATTCAATATTTCAGGCAGGCATTTAAACCGCCGTTTCATTTCAGTGAAGTCATCAACCAGTGTTTTGAGATAGGATTAAGATCGCTTTCCCTGATTACACTTACAGGATTTATCATTGGTATCGTATTCACCAAGCAATCACGTCCTTCGCTCGAAGATTTTGGCGCCACTTCCTGGTTACCCTCATTGATTGGCATTGCCATTGTGAAGGCGCTGGGCCCGCTCGTTACCGCGCTGATCTGCGCAGGCAAAGTAGGTTCAGGCATCGGGGCAGAATTAGGTTCCATGAAAGTTACCGAACAGATTGATGCGATGGAAGTCTCGGCCATCAATCCATTCAAATACCTGGTGGTTACGCGTGTAACAGCCACTATGATTACCATACCTATCCTTTCATTTTACTGTATTTTGGTTGGACTGCTGGGCTCCTACGTGAATGTGCGGTCCCAAGAAGCAACCAGTTTTATCACCTTCTTCAATAACTCCTTCTCCACCATCCATTTTCTCGATTTATTCACTTCAGTGGTGAAGGCAATTGTTTTCGGATTCACGATTGGAATTGTCGGAAGTTACAAAGGGTACTACGCAACTTCAGGAACGCGCGGCGTGGGTAAAGCTGCCAATCAGGCCGTGGTAATGGCTATGTTCCTGATTTTCATTGAAGAAATCATAGTGGTTCAGATTTCTAACTGGATAAGATATTTTTAGCAATGGAAAACAAACCATTACCGGTTATCGTCAGGCCCGGGGAACCAGTCATTTTCATCAAAGATTTATACAAATCCTTTGGCGAACTCGACGTATTAAAAGGCGTTGACCTCAGCGTTTACAAGGGGGAAAATGTCGCTGTGCTGGGCAAGTCGGGAAGCGGGAAGTCGGTTTTGATCAGAATACTGGTTGGATTGCTCAAACCTGACAAGGGCGAAGTCGTTGTGCTGGGTAAACAGGTTGATGCCCTTCCTGAAAAAGAGCTGAATGCGCTGCGCCTGCGCATTGGTTTTTCGTTTCAAAGCAGCGCATTATACGATAGCATGAGCATACGCCAGAATCTTGAGTTTCCGCTCAGGATGAATATAAAGGGCATTGGTAAACCGGAAATAGACAAATCGGTGATGGAGGTTCTGGAATCTGTGGGATTAATAGAAAAAATTGATCAGATGCCGGCTGATTTGTCCGGTGGTCAGCGCAAAAGAATAGGCATCGCCCGCACCCTGATCCTCAAGCCTGAAATTATGCTTTATGATGAGCCAACCTCCGGGCTGGATCCAATCACCGCCAGTGAAATCAACAGCTTGATAAACGTCGTGCAGGAGCAATACAACACCAGTTCCATCATCATTACCCACGACCTCACCTGCGCCAGGGAAACAGGTGATCGGGTGGCTATGTTCGCAGGTGGCAGGTTTACCAACATCGGGAAATTTGAAGATGTTTTTAATGATACCGATGAACAGACCAAAAGCTTTTACAATTACAATTTTATACAATAAGCCATGATCAAACCAGCAAATAAACGAGCCGTGATTGTGGGAATATTTGTTTTTGCAGGTCTTATCTTCCTGTTGACAGGCATTCTCATCATCGGAAACATTCATCAGACCTTTATCAGGAAAATTAAGGTAGTTACGCTGTTTGACGATGTGAGCGGCCTGCAGGCAGGCAACAATGTCTGGTTTTCAGGCGTAAAAATCGGATCGATAAGCAGTCTGGAATTTTATTCTCAGACAAAAGTAAAGGTGGTAATGAAACTTGAAGAAAAAGCACAGCAATATATCCGCAAGGATGCATTTGTTAAACTAAGCACCGATGGCCTGATCGGTAACAAAATCCTGATTATCTATGGCGGATCGTCCCTCTCGCCCCAGGTTGAAGAAGGCGATACACTGAAAGTTGAAAAAACTTTTACTTCAGAAGATATGATCAATACCCTTCAGGAAAACAACAAGAATTTCCTGGCCATTACCAATGATTTTAAGTTAATCAGCGCAAAACTTGCCAAAGGTGAAGGAACCGTGGGTAAATTATTAAACGATAACGCCGTATATACGCAACTTGAGGCAACTACCCTTTCACTGCAACAGGCCTCTGATAAAGCCCAGAAACTGATCAGTTCACTGACTACTTTCAGCGAAAACCTCAATAAAAAAGGAACACTTGCCAATGAGCTTACCACCGATACCGTTGTTTTCAACTCTCTGAAATTGTCAGTATTACAATTGCAGCATATTTCAGATACTACTGCTGTTTTTGTTAACCAGCTAAAGAAGGCGGGCAACAATCCGAATACTGCCATCGGGGTATTGATGCACGACGAAGAATCGGGCGCACGAATCAAACAAACCATTAAAAACTTAGAGTCTGGTTCCCAAAAACTGGATGAAGACTTAAAGGCTATTCAAAGTAATTTTTTACTCAGGGGATATTTCAAAAAAGTAGAAAAAGAGAAAAAAGAGTAAGCGCAACTCCGCGAATTGTGGGAAGGTGGGGAGGTAGGGTGAAGGAGGAATGGAAGGATGGAAGGATGGAAGGACGGAATGATGGAATGATGGAATGATGGAATGATGGAATGATGGAATATTGGAATATTGGAAGACTAACCCTGAAAAATTCGAAACTATGACAACCGATGATACAAAGATGAACACTTCAAATGCAAAACTTAATCAACAGCCAGGTGGCGATCCTTATGGAAGTATTTATCAATGCCCTGTACAATGCGAAGGAGGTAAAACCTATGACCAGCCTTTAAATTGTCCTGTTTGTAATGAAAAACTTGTTTTGGTTGGCAAAGATCAACCTGAGCCTGATATGAACGATAAATAAAATAGTGATCAATTTAACAGCAGACTTGGATGTTTTCTGTAACAATTTACCTGAGGCAATTAATGTTAATTAAATGTTAAAAGCCCGACACCTCAAAACAAATCAGGTAGTGAAACGTTATATGATAACCACAATAATATTATGTTCAAAAAGATTGCCCATTTAATCGTTGTTTCACTTCTGTTGATTGCAACAGGTGGAATTCCATTTACCCGGCATTATTGTGGTTCAACTGCAAAATCATTTTCCATATTTTCTATACCTAAGTCCTGTTGCGACAGCCGTTGTGACAAATGCCATAATATTTTTAAGTTCTCGAAAGTCAATGATGATTTTGAAGCTGGAATTTCACTGGCACTTCTGACTTCGGATCAAATTATTTTATTACAAACTGCCCAATTTGTTGAGTTGTTTGACCATTTACTGATTACCCACACCCTCTCCTCAATCAATCAGCAGGATAACATCTATCTTGAAGCCGGCGGATCGCCGGCATTCTATGGCAATTTCCGTTGCTGAAATCCACTCTTCTGGGATGATTCTGCATTTATTAGAACTGAAAGAAGTTATAGTAAAGCATTTCTGCCTGATTTTATAAATCAGGATTCCCCAAACCCATTTTCACTTTCATTTTAATGAATATTTAACTGAACATTCTATCACCTGTATGGTGATAGAAATGTAATCAGCCGGTTATGTGGTTCAATGTATAATTATGATATTGAGCTATTTAATTTCAGTTAAATTGCTGAAAATATCTTGAAATGGAGCTTATTTTCCAATCCTTTAAACCTAAAATCATGAAAAGACAAATCATTATTTCCATGTTTGTAGCATCATTTGCTATGACTTTTACAGCTTGCAACAATTCAGCAACTAACAATTCAAAAGTTGAAGCTTCCACTAAAGAAATGGCCACGTACACCTGCCCTATGCATTCAGAAATAGTAAAAGACAAACCGGGCGACTGCCCTATTTGCGGGATGGAACTTGTTAAAATGGAAACTTCCGACACAACGCACATGGGTGGTCAGATGGATGCAGATACCGGTTCAATGCACCGTCACTGACAGCGGATTTCACACAACAGTCAAACTATCTTTCGTAACAGGAAGATGGTTTGGCAGTTGTTTATTTCTTGCAAATTTGAAATAAATAACCTGTTCACCGCCTTAATTGCAAAAACTCAATCATGCTTAACCGACTTGTTAAATATTTTCTTGATAACAGGCTGATCACTTTTATATTTCTGATCACGTTTGTGGTATTGGGCATTGTTTACATGCCTTTTAACTGGAATTCCGGATTCCTGCCCCGCGATCCGGTTCCTGTCGATGCAATCCCTGATATTGGTGAAAACCAGCAGATAGTAGCTACCGAATGGATGGGACGTTCTCCAAAAGATATGCAGGATCAGGTAACTTATCCATTGACTACCTCATTGCTGGGCATTCCTGGAGTAAGAACCATCCGGAGCACATCCATGCTGGGAATGTCGTTTATTTACATTATTTTTAATGATAATGTCGAGTTTTACTGGAGTCGTTCCCGCATTCTCGAAAAACTCAGTTCACTGCCTTCCGGAACTTTGCCAGCCGGTGTCCAGCCTACCCTTGGCCCGGATGCCACGGCACTGGGACAAATCTACTGGTACACCCTCGAAGGTCGTGATCCCAAAACCGGAAAACCGAACGGGGGCTGGGATCCGGAGGAACTACGGACCATTCAGGATTTTTACGTTAAATATGGTTTGTCTACTGCTGAGGGCGTTTCAGAAGTTGCATCCGTCGGTGGCTTTATCAAGGAATACCAGGTTGATCTGAATCCGGAAGCACTCAAGGCATTCAACGTGACAGTTATGGATGTGATGAATGCTGTGCGCAACAGCAACCTTGACATTGGCGCCGAAACCATGGAGCTGAACAAGGTGGAATACATTATCCGTGGCCTGGGGTATGTCAAAAACCTCAATGACCTTGAAGTATCAGTTGTCGCTGTGAGAAACAATGTTCCTGTGCGCATTAAAGATGTGGCACATGTTGCATTTGGCCCGGCTACCCGACGCGGAGGGCTTGATAAAGCCGGTTCGGAAGCCGTTGGTGCAGTGGTGGTTGCCCGTTATGGTTCTAACCCGATGGAAGTCATTAACAATGTAAAAGGTAAAATTAAGGAACTTGAAGCAGGCTTACCACAAAAAACTTTGTCGGATGGTTCTATTTCAAAAGTAACGATTGTGCCTTTTTACGATCGCACCGGATTGATCAGGGAAACCATCGGCACACTCGAATCAGCCCTGTCGCACGAAATCCTGATCAGCATCATTGTGATTATAATCCTGGTTATGAATCTCAGGGCATCGCTGATTGTCGCCGGTTTGTTGCCCATTGGCGTATTGATGACTTTTGTTCTGATGCGTTTTTTCGGCATAGAAGCCAACATTGTGGCATTATCGGGCATAGCCATTGCCATTGGCGTAATGGTCGATATCGGGATCGTGGATGTGGAGAATATTCTCCGACATCTGGAAATGCCTGAAAACAAAGGTATTCGTGGCAAAAAACTTATTCAGGTAATCTACCTGGCAACCACTGAAGTCAGGGCTGCTGTTGTTACCTCTATTGCCACCACGATTGTCAGCTTCCTGCCGGTTTTTGCCATGCAGGCCGCCGAAGGGAAACTGTTTCACCCACTCGCCTTTACAAAAACCTTTGCGCTGATGTCAGCTTTTATACTTGGAATAATTGTCCTTCCAACCATTACCTATCTTTTCTTTTCGATTCGTGTTGATACAAAAAGGATACGCAAATTCTTTAATGGTAGCCTGATTCTTGCTGGTATACTGATTGTAATTTTCTGGCAGGTATGGCCGGCTTTGGCGCTAACGGCAGTAGGGATCAATAATCTACTTGATTACCGTTGGTCAGAAGACAGGATAGAATTTCCAAATTATATCAATATTGCGATTACAGTGCTTGTGGCAGCGTATTACCTTTCTGTTGAATGGCTGCCTTTGGGTGCACACAACAGCATTCTCGTTAATTTCATTTTTGTTGCTGTTTTAATCGGGGTAATTCTGCTTGCCCTGATGTCGATGGTGCATTATTATGAAGAAATTATCCGTTGGGCCCTGGCAAATAAAGGCAAATTTTTGCTTATTCCGGCAGTCACTTTACTCTTCGGTTTGCTGGTATGGCAGGGCTATGATAAAATATTCGGCTTTGTTGCTACGGGTGCAGAAAAAGCGGGATGGAAAGAGTTCAGGCAAACTGCTTTCTGGCAAAAACCGGTAAAAGCATTTCCGGGTACCGGTAAGGAATTTATGCCATCATTAAATGAAGGT
>JBBQBC010000231.1:0-6278 GCA_038317155.1 Bacteroidales bacterium | reverse complement strand
GGAAGGCCCGTCGAGTATCCTGAAAATATTGCCTCCGCCATTGTTGATGACAATGATTCGAAAATCCGGTTTCAGGTTGTTGTTCCACAAAGCATTGCTGTCGTAAAGGAACCCGATGTCGCCTGAGATCACCGTAACAGGGTTTGCAGAAGCATAAGCCGAGCCTGCTGCGGTCGAAACACAGCCATCGATACCACTGGTGCCACGGTTCGCATAAAACCGCTGGTTTCGGCCCTGGTCAAAAAGTTGGGCATACCTTACCGGTGTGCTGTTGGCCAGATGAATATCAGTGCCTTCCGGAATTTTCCTGAAAAGGATGTCATAAACCTGCATGTCGCAGTATTCAAGTTGACCAATATATTGAAGGTGACGGTTTCTCCGTGTCACTGACTGGTCAGTCCAGCGTTGCCGGAATTCACCCGCAACAGGAGTGGCTGTTTGTGCAAGCTGATCTGTAAATTCCTGGGCTAAGGTCGGAATGGTAAGCGTCAGCGACTGATAGGTGTCAAGATAAAACTCCTCCGGGTCTTCACTTACATGCCAGTGTATGGCTGGCTTCATCTTCCGGAGTAAGGATTTTATCTTTTTCGAGACAATCGCATCACCCAGTGTAAGCAGGATGTCAGGCTTCAATCTCCGGATTTCAGGTTCATTCAAACCATCAATCACGCGGTCGATACAATTGACAGATCCGGCAAGGTGAATATTTGAGGTAGTTTCGGTCAGAATAACCACCGATGGATCTTCAGCAATCCTCGTCAAATGTCCGGTAATATTATTGCCATCAGGCAACTGTCCGACCAGAATCAGCTTTGAGCTTGCTCCATTCCATTGTTGCGCCAACATCTTCATAAATCCGGGGCTGACTTGCTTCTCTGTGGAAGCAATGCTGATTTTACGAACCTCAGGAAGTGGTTCGCCGATATCAATCCGATACAGGGGCTCGGCGATTGGAAGGTTCAGGTGCACCGGCCCGGCGACGGGATAAAGGCAGCGGTCTATGGCCTCGTTGATGATGCGCGTGGCAAACCATAGTGCTTCGGGTGTTTCAGCAACAGATGACAGGCTGAAACTCTTCCTGATAAAGTTTGCGAAAATATTTTCCTGCCGTATGGTCTGCCCGTCACCCTGGTCAATCCATTCCATTGGCCGGTCAGCAGTAATAACCAGGAGCGGAACTTTCTGGTAATAGGCTTCAGCTATCGCGGGTGCATAGTTTAGGGTTGCGGTTCCGGAAGTACACAACAGTGCAACCGGTTTACGGATTTTTAGGGCAATCCCGAGGGCAAAAAACCCGGCGCTTCGCTCATCTGCAATGCTGATCAGGTTGAGATTCTTCTGTTGTGCCAGCATGATAATAGCCGGGGCATTGCGCGAACCCGGTGAGACCACCACATGGGCAACCCCTTTTTCAATCATCAGTGCTGCCAGCAGACCGATCTGTTCCTTCCCTTTACTCATGATTGTTCATATCAGTCTGCTAAATTCCGCATTTTTTCGATTGCAGCCAACATAGTCTTACTTTTAAGAACAGTTTCGTCCCATTCGGCTTTCGGATCAGAGAGGGCTGTGAGCCCGCCACCAACATAAATGATGGCGCTGTCCTCAACTAGCTGCATGCAGCGGAGGTTAACAAAAAGCTTAACGGAATCCTTGTTTACAGGGCCGAGATATCCGGTGTAGTAGGCCCGGCTGTGTTTTTCAGTTTTTCCGATGATTTCAAGTGCCTTGTCGGAAGGCCAGCCGCAAACTGCCGGTGTCGGATGAAGGGCTTCCACAATTTCAGCAACATTCACCCGCTCACTTCGGGCAGAAAAGTCAGTACGCAGGTGTGAGACTTTACCGGCTGAAACGGAATATGGCAATGACCGGATGATGTCACGGCAACCGGTAGCTCCGAGTTTCCCGTTGATAAAATCAGCCACAAACGCGTGTTCTTCTCTGTCCTTTTCACTCCATTCACCGGTTACTTCTATGGGACGGGTTCCGGCAAGAGCCATAGTCTTAAGTGTTTGGTTCTGATGGTGAAGCAGGGTTTCCGGGGTAGCTCCTATCCACAGTCCATAGCCCGGGAAAGAGGCCAGGTAAACAAATGCATCCGGATAAAGCTTACACAGTTGATCGAATAGTTCAAATAACGGATTTGCTTTTTCAAAAGGGATAAGGATCTGACGTGAAAGCACTACTTTACCGGCACATCCGCTTTTCAGCAGCTTCCTGATTTCGTTGACCTGATCAAGATATTCATTTTCATTTGTAAAGACCATTTTCTGAGAAGAAGATAATCCGGACCTGCTTTCAGGAAAGTTAACAATAAATGGGTTTTCGGCTCCAAAGTTTTTTATTTCATTTGCTTCGAGCCATAAAATCGGATAATCAGCAGAGAAAGGCGCCATTATAAATCCCTCTTTGTCTGATTTCAGCGGCGAATTATCAGCCATAAGGTGGAACCGACCGGTCATCAGTACTTTACCGGCTTCACCCGGAAGCCGGTAGGCGACTGTTGCCGGTGCTTTTACTGCCACTGCTTGTGCTGAATGTTTAAAAACGGAGTCCGAAACTGACATTGCGATTTATTTCTGTGTTTCTTTATCCATTAACATAATAGTTAACCTGGAAAGGCAAATAAGGCTGCCGGCATCGTTGCTGATCCTTATTTCCCATACATGCAGTTTGCGCGAACGCATCACCAGGGTTGCTTTGCCGTGAACATAACCTTCTTTCACACTTCGGATGTGGTTGGCGTTTATTTCAATTCCTACGATGGCCTGTTTGCCAGGGTCAACAATCGACATTGAACCCATACTACCGAGGGTTTCAGCAAGTGCTGCTGACGCACCACCATGAAGAAGGCCTGCGGGTTGTTTGGTGCGGTGGTCAACCGGCATGGATCCGCAAAGGTAATCCGGTCCGGCTTCCGTAAAAACGATGCCAAGCTGTTTCATCAGGGTGCCTTCCGATTGGGCATTCATCGCTTCAAGAGTCATGTTGGTCAACATCGTTGGCGTTTTAAAACTTGTGATTCTATTAACAATTACAATGATTTTTGGTTGTCGAAAATTAAGAATAAATACCATTGAAAATTCGCCAGGAATTAGTTTCAATTGTTCCTGATTTTTATCACAATGATTGATTTATTAATAAATTTTTAGTAGGTTTGACAAATAAAAAGAACTGCAATATGCAACACTGGTTGGAAGAAACTGAAAAAGAGCAGAATCCCCGGAAAGAAGTAACCTCTCATGCCGACAGGATCAGAAAAAGAACCCTGAGAATACAGGAGAATGTTAAGAACAATGGCAGTCAGTTTGATGAATTTACAAAAGATCTGCACAACCTTATAGCCAGGGCCAATAATCTGCCTGCTTCCGAAGATAAGCCATTTAAAAAAATGGAAGGCCGCGAAAAGGATTCCAGGCTTAACAACCATTTGAATATTTTCTCAAGTAGCAGAAGGATTTATCGTCGTAAGTTCTGGGGCATTATTCCATTTTTTAATTCTTATCAATTCAAGCACATCAGGGTACTTTATATTAATATTTCAAGCAGGGAAAGCATGTGCGAAATTGAATTGAAAGAAAACTTTTTGCTCCGTGAAACCTTAAATAATCTGGATAAAAGTACTAAAAAGAGAAAATCTCCTGAATCTGATAAGCTTCATGTAATCTATTCCTTCCCGATCAGCAGTCTTGATCATGAATTGGCACTCGGGATTATTGACTGGCTTGCATTTAGTAAGGAAATTTCAGCCTGTAGTTTTTACAACACAGTAACTGAAGACGCAAAGCATCATTTTTAAGTTAAGCCAGGCAATCCTGATATCTTTCGATAGCTAAAAAAGAACGAGCCTATTGCCACAATCCGGATTGGGTTTAATCTTTTTAGATGACTTAGATTCAGAATCATTATTGTCCGGTTAAATCTGCTTTCAAGAATGAGATTCTTCACTTCACTTTCCCGCACCTGCGGGATTCAGAATGAAAGACTTTTAACGTGTTTAATTAGTGGAGATTTGGGGGTTGGAGGAAGTGGAGCTTCCTCCAACCCCCAAATCTCCAAATATCTCGTAAGAGCATGTCATTCTGAACGTAGTGAAGAATCTCATGATTTTATTAGGACAACAATAATTTAGAATTAAACCTTTTTTAGAATCTTTTTGTTTACTATTTTTACGTCAAGTGTAAAATGTCGTATCGAATGAAGTGAAAGTTCCAAAACTCAATCGGATTTTTACCTGCCTGACTGCGTCAAGCAGACAGGCATTAGACTTTTTTTACTCTTTACTTTTTACTCTTTTTACTTATTACTTTGAGCTTTGGACTTTGAGCTTTTTTACTTTTTACTTTGCCTTAGCTTAATATATCAATTCAATTGACAACATTATGGAATATGAAATTCTAAGGCCTTCTTTGGAAGGGCCAACAGCTTTATTAACCATTTGCAGGCTCGAAGCCCTGAATGCACTCAATTCAAAGTTTTTTGAAGAAATGGATTTTTACATTTCTGAAATTTCATCAGATAAACGAATACGGGCGCTGATCATTACCAGCGAAGGCAAAGCTTTTGTGGCAGGAGCCGATATAGCCGAAATGGTAAATATGAGCCCTGAAGAGGGAAGGCGCTTTTCTGAGAGAGGACAGGCTGTTTTTAACAGGCTGGCAGATTTACCCTTCCCGGTTATTGCAGCCATCAATGGTTTTGCCCTGGGCGGGGGTTTAGAACTGGCAATGGCCTGCGATTTTCGTATTGCATCTGCTAATGCTAAGTTTGGACAACCGGAAGTTAACCTTGGACTTATCCCCGGCTATGCCGGAACCCAGCGCCTGCCAAGGCTCACCAACCTTGCCGATGCACTCTACCTGCTCACAACCGGTGAAGTGATTGATGCGCCGACCGCTTTACAAATGAGGTTGGTTCAGAAAGTTACAGAACCTGAAACCCTTATGGAAGAAGCCAGACGCCTGGCCGGACTTATAGCTTCCAGGGGCCCACTGGCCGTGGAACTGGTAAAAAAAGTCACGCGAAAAGGGCTTGAATTGCCTTACCGGGAAGGTGAGAAACTAGAGAGTATACATTTTGGAGATCCTTTTGGCAATGAAGGCGCCGTGGGGATGCAGGCGTTTCTTGAAAAAAGGAAACCTGAATGGAAATAAGTTTTAATGACGAATTATTGAGTGTGGATTGCGGATTATTTATTGCGGATTGCGGACCAGCCCGACAAACCAATATACTATTGATTAACAAAATGGTTTTTGTCGGTCTGGCTGCTTGCGGATTGCGGATTTCGGATTACAGATTGCAGATTTCGGATTAAGAATTAAGGATTACGGATTTAATAGCTGACATCCCCGGGTAATGTCCTTCTCCTTTAGGAGAAGGTGCCGAAGGCGGATGAGGTAAGAACGGATTACGAATTTTTTATCCTACCTCTTACTTCCTACCTCTGACCTCTGACCTCTGATTCCAAAATCATAAATAAAATAAAAACAACAGATATGGATTACACTGAAAGATTGTCAAACGTAACAGTGCTCGGCGCTGCCGGGAAAATGGGAAGCGGTATTCTGCTGCTTTGTGCACTGGAGGTGGCCGACCTTAAACTCAAACCGGAAAACAAAGGGAAGCATTTTGTGATAAATGCTGTAGATGTTACCTCAGCTGCCTTACCAGGGTTGATGACCTATTTAAGAGCCCAGGTTCTGAAAGCTGCCGAGAAAAAGGTAGTGTTGTTGCGTCAGCTTTATGCTGACAGAAAAGAGCTGATTGAGAACAGCGATGTCATTGAAGCGTATATCGCCGATGTAATGACCCTGATTATGCCCGGTACCCGGATTGAAGCGGCATTTGAGAGTACGCTGGTATTTGAAGCTGTCAGTGAAAATGCTGCGCTCAAGACCAAATTATTCAGACAAATCAATGAAAACAACCCGAACAAACCCTGGATTTTTACCAACACCTCTTCGGTGCCCATTGGCGGGCTCGACATGGATGCCGGGCTGGAAGGCAGGATTCTGGGATTCCATTTCTATAACCCACCTGCCGTTCAAAAGCTGGTTGAGTTGATCACCATTTCTTCTAACCCTTCCGGGATGAAGGAATTCGCCCTCCAACTGGCAAAAAACATGAGAAAGGTGGTGGTACCCTCAAACGACATTGCCGGATTTATCGGTAACGGCCACTTTATGCGCGATGCCATTTATGCATTGGGTGAAGCCGGCCGCCTGACCGCTGAAATGCCGCTGCATGAAGCCATTTATGCAATGAACAGAATCTCACAG
>JBBQBC010000230.1:0-6345 GCA_038317155.1 Bacteroidales bacterium | reverse complement strand
ATAATGCAAAAGTTACGCGTATTTTTCATCCCTGCAAATTTAAGACGAAATACCTTATGTTGTATAGGTTAAATATACTATAACAAAAGTAAAATTATCGCAATCGATTGCGGTTTTTCAACGCATTTTGTATTCGGTTATCAGTTTGAAATAATTATGATTAAAATACTGTTTAGCAGATATTTGCAGAAAATATTCCGATATTATTTGTTTTTTATATAAGCATAATAATAGCTATCTTTGCACTGTTTTTTTTAAGGAATTCATTAACTAAAATTTCAAAATATGTCAAAAATTAAATTAGGTATCAACGGATTCGGAAGAATTGGCCGCAATGTTTTCAAGCTGGCTCTTGAAAGAAGTAATATTGAGGTTGTTGGTATAAATGACCTCACCAACACCAAAACTTTGGCCCACCTCCTTAAGTACGATTCTACCCAGGGTCGTTTTAATGGCAAAATTGAATTCGACGAAACATCTCTTATTGTTAATGGCGTAAAAATTCCGGTAACTGCAGAACGAAGCCCGGCCAATATTTTATGGGCTGTTACACCCGATGTTGTGGTTGAAGCAACCGGGATATTCCGCGCTAAAGAGAGCCCCAAAGGCGGATATGGCGACCACCTGAAAAATGGTGCTAAAAAAGTCATTCTTACAGTTCCTGCAAAAGACACCATTGACCGTACTATTGTTCTTGGGGTTAATGACCATGATCTGAAAGATACCGATCAGTGCATTTCAAATGCGTCCTGCACTACGAACTGTCTTGCGCCAGTTGCCAAGGTGCTCAACGATAAATTTGGTATTGAAAACGGACTGATGACTACCATTCACTCCTATACCAACGACCAGACCATTCTGGATGCGCCTCACAGTGATCTTCGCCGAGCCCGCAGCGCAGCTGTCTCTCAAATACCAACTACAACCGGAGCTGCCAAAGCAGTAGGCATTGTTATTCCTGAACTTAAAGGTAAACTTGATGGTTTGGCTGTTCGGGTCCCAACTCCAACCGGTTCACTGGTGGACCTGGTTGTTAATCTGAAGGTTGAAGTTACCAAAGAACAGATCAATGCTGCTATGAAAGAAGCCGCTGAAGGTCCTATGAAAGGTATTCTTGAATATACCGAAGATGAAATTGTATCTGTTGACATTATCCACAATCCGGCCTCTTCAATCTTTGATGCGAAGAGTACAATGGTGAACGGTAAAACAGCAAAGATTTTATCATGGTACGACAATGAATGGGGTTATTCAGCCCGCGTTGTTGATCTTGTTGAAAAACTTTTCTAACAGGAGAATATCTCTGAAAAAAAAGCCACCCTAAGGTGGCTTTTTTTATGAAATACTTATCTCAGTAAATGGATACTGTCAATTAATGTTCTCTTCTGAATCCGCTTCTCATCTGGCGTTTCAGGCGAGCCAACCACTTCATACACATAGCAGGTATAAAAGTAAACGCCATCGGCGCACTCCATTTTCGAAGTTTTGTCCCGCCCGTCCCAGTTTATCTGAGGATCGATGGTTTCAAAAACCAATACTCCCCACCGGTTAAAAATTTGCATTTCAACCCTCTCGACCGAAGTATAGCCCGGGTAAGGTTTGAAAAAGTCATTAAATGTATCGTTGTTTGGCGTAAATACATTTGGCAGACGATACCTCGGACAATTATCAATACTGATGCAAACCTGCTGGTAGTTTGTAGTATCAATATTGCCATTTGCATCATCCGCTACAACGAAAAAGCACCCGGCAATGGTTTGAGGTGGCTCGTAAACAAACGAATTTACGGATGATTCGAAACTGCTGATCAACTTATTGGGATTCCCCTTGAGGTAAAGATAATACCTTGAGATATCCGGTGCACAGGAAAGCGAAATATCGTTCCATCTGAAAATAACTTTCTGCTCATCACAATTGACCTCAAACAGTAGTTCGGGAGGGCAGGGTGGTACATTGTCGAGTGGCGTTTCACATTTCTCCTGTGAATAATTTACAATCGGATCCACATACCCGGGTGTCCCGTAAGTGCCTTTTGTCCTGACCAGATAACAATATTCCTGGTTATTAACCAATCCGGTATCGGTATATACTGGTAAAACAGTGCTGGCAATACTATCGAACAACAAGGTCACATCATTCTTCCTGTATATAGTATATTCCTGGTTCACCCAGGGCACCTGGGTGATTGCAGTTAGTTTAATCTGTTTATCAGAAGGTGTTGTATGGATGAACGGTGATGAAGCCGGCACCGCGAAACCAATGCTGAACACGTTGCCAAGGGTGTTGTTGATAAATTCTATTGAATAGGTCCAGGCTGTATCCCTGGTATTCAGTCCGGTATCGGTGTATGTTGTATCATTCAGGTCGGCAAATTCGGCGATTTGCTGTTTAACAGCATTTGAAAAACCCTCAGAACGAAAGAGTCTGTATATAAATGGCCCTGGAGTTTGGCTATAGTCAAGTTCAGTAGGCTTTGACCATGCAACAAATAAGGATCCGTTGTTGACAGAAGTTGAATTAATACTAACATTGGTCAAAACAGGCAGATCCTTTTTCAGACTTGCACAAAACTCCTCAGAAGCAATGCTTTCGGCCCCATCTTCAAACCAGGCAGTAACGATGTAGCAATACCTGATTCCCCTAACCAGGCCGTTCCCATTGTTATCATCGGTATAAGATGTATTGTTGATATCTGTTGTTTCTGCTATCAGCCTGTAACCTGTTTCCGGGGGGACACCGGTTTGACACTGTCCGGGCGTAAATCCCGATGAACCGGCCCGACGGTATAATCTGTATCCTTTTGAATCAGGGCATTCATGCCTGTCCCAGTTGAGAACCATGCTATTACCCAAAGGAGTAGCGCCAGGGTTAACTACCGGTGGAGCAATTACTGTAATATTAATTGTCTTCAGGTCAAACAACCTTACCGGGCTTCCGTTGTCGATGGCTTTGAAATAAATCTGGTAAGGTAGCTTTCTGACATGGGCGCATACAGTTGGCCATACCAGAGTCTGGCTAATGTGACCAACCGAATCAGCGGGTTGTTCAAAAATAGCCGGGCTTACAGTAAGCAACAGGGGCCCCCCATCAGCCGAAAGGGTTATTTTGTCATTATCAGCATCACTGGCTTCAACAAAGAGATATAGTGTATCACCTGCTATTATGCAGGTATCGGATACCATAAGAACAGGAGGAGAGTTGTTGCAGGATGTGATATTCACCTGCATGTCGCGCGTAACGTATCCGATTCTGACGCCGTTTCGATACTCCTCTATGAGAAATGCAAAATTATATTCTCCCTGCCGTGTGGGGGAATCCCAGACAATATCGCCTGTAACCGGGTTAATGGTGAATGAACCGGGATTCTGTGAATCTACCTGGCTGGGGAGTTTATAACCAAGTATATCCAGCCCCCCTGCTCCTTTGCAATTTACCAGTTTGTAGGCAAGACTGTCCCCGTTTGGATCGTAGGCCCCTGCATTGTGCAAATACGGAGTGCCAACACACCCGTTATCAATTGGCGGTAAGAGAAGAACAGGCGAACTATTGCTTCCTAAAAATGGGTTGATAACCAAAAGAGATTCAATATATAAGGGAACGTCAACTGAATTCGGGATATTCTGAATTCCCAGGTTTCTGTTGGGGTCTTCGAGCCATATTTTGTAAGTAGAAGCAGATGCATAGGTGTGAACACCTTTATAAATGTTAAGCCTTATTTCAGGCGAAATATTTTCACCTGTATGCTGGCAATAGATGCCTGCAGGGGTTTGGCCGCCGGGTCCGTTAGATCTGGGTAGAACACTGCTTTCACCATCACCCCAGTTAATGGTTAATTCGCAACGATCAGCTGCACTGGGTGCAAAGGTATAAGTGGTAATTGTTGCTTCGTAGGTTAGGCCTGAAATAAGCCGGTAAGTTATTTCACCGGCCCGCTGATGTGTAGCAAAAACCTGAAGAGCAGGCAATAAGGCTACCATCAATATAGTTAAAAATTTTGTAAAGCGGATGTTATTATTTTGAAAAAGGTTCATCAGGTAGAAAAAATAAAACGGTTCTGGTATCAGCAGACATTCAAAATTAGACAATTTTAACTTAACTGCTTAAAAATGCCGCAAAAACAATACCGGATTTTTTCGTTATCGGGGATTATGCAAAATTACCAGGTTCTTTTGGTATGGCACTATTGACAGGATTGTACAGTAAATCAAATGAATCAGGCATTGAATCAATATTACTAAAATTCAAATGATGAGTCCACTCCGAAAACTAATTATTTGACACCAAGCGATGCACTGAGCCTGCCTGATTGCCATCTTGCAGACAGGCCTGTCGAAGTGCCACAAAAACACTATCCGCCAGCTGGCGGACACCAATTTCAATATATTGATATACAATATTATACGTAAATTGGTGTCTTGGATAATTGGTGTCTATTCTTTTTTATTGACTTTTCGGAGCAGGCTTAATGATTGAGTTAATCGCTTATTAAGAGCCAATTACGACTTTATTCGCTTCAAGGCAATGGTCAAAATGAAGTTGTATTTTTTGTGCCTCACCACTTCAACAAGTGGTTGCAACCCCTTGTTAATTAGTCCCTCAGTAAAGATTTTTATAGCCCGAATGAGAATAATTTTCTATGCGAAGCCTTGAAAAGGCTGAGGCTAAGGCTAAGTTTAAGGCTAAGGCTAAGGCTAAAGGTTTCGCAGTTCCTAAGCATGATTCCACAACTTAATATTTACATCTGGCGCAATCTCAACCCTGTCTGACTAAACTTTCTTTTGAAACTGAACTGTCAGACAGGCAGGCTCAACCCTGTCTGACTGTCTGACTAAACTCTCTTTTGAAACTGAACTGTCAGACAGGCAGGCTAAACCTCAACCTAAACCTAAACCTAAATCTAACCGTGAGTTACATAAGAGTGATTATCTACAATTCCCATTCGTATTGTAAAACGTCTGTTTCAATAAATCAAATTTTTAGGCTCATTGGAAATTACGTACGAACGGCATTTGTTATTTGTGTATTTTTGTTATTTACATATCTTTAAATAATTCCAGGTATTGCATGTATGTTATCAACGCAGAGCAAGAGCGCAGAGAGATTCTGAATCGTTACAGGGAGCTCTTGAATGTTTGGAATAAGGGAGGCCAGGAGAAGAGCCATCGCATGGTGCGCAAAGCCTTTAATCTTGCAGTGACAGCGCATAAGGACATGCGCCGTAAAAGTGGTGAGCCTTATATATATCATCCGATTGAAGTTGCCCGCATTGTGGCCGGTGAAATCGGGCTTGGCGAAACCTCAATTGTATGTGCACTCCTGCACGATGTGGTTGAAGATACCAATTATACCCTGGATGACATAAGGCAAATGTTTGGTGATAAAGTTGCCCGTATTACCGACGGCCTTACAAAGATTAAAGAGCAGCTTGACAATTCCACTGCATCGGCACAGGCTGAAAACTTCCGTAAGATGATTCTAACCCTGAGCGATGATGTCAGGGTGATTCTCATTAAGCTGGCCGACCGGCTGCACAATATGCGGACACTTGACGCAATGCCAACTGAGAAAAAGCTGAAAATTGCCTCAGAAACCATTTATTTCTTTGTACCCCTGGCCCACAGGCTCGGATTGTACGCTATCAAAAGTGAACTTGAAGACCTGGCACTTAAATATACTGACCCTGAAGTTTACGCCTTTATCTCAAAAAAGCTTGCTGAAACTGAAATTTCAAGAGCTAAATTTATCAATACGTTTATTTACCCTATAAAAAAAGCGCTGCTTGAACAAGGACTTGTTTTTGAAATAACCGGACGCGAAAAGTCAGTTTATTCCATCTATAACAAGATGAAAAATAAACAGATTCCCTTTGAAGAGGTTTATGATTTGTTGGCTGTCCGGGTTGTGATCGATACAAACTTTGAAAATGAAAAATATCAATGCTGGCAGGCCTATTCAATTGTAACCGATTTCTACAGCCCAAAACAAAACCGACTGCGCGACTGGGTTTCGACACCAAAGGCCAACGGGTATGAATCGTTGCATACCACTGTAATGGGTCAGGAAGGGCAATGGGTTGAAATTCAGATCAGGACTAAGAGAATGAATGAAATTGCCGAAAAGGGTTATGCCGCACACTGGAAATATAAAGAGAAAAATATCAACGAAAGTGGCCTTGACCGCTGGCTCGGTAAAATCAACGAGTTACTTCAATCGTCCGACTCAAATGCACTGGCATTTCTCGACGATTTTAAACTGAATCTCTATGCCGACGAAATTATTGTTTTTACCCCGAAAGGCCAGGAGAAAACACTTCAGGCCGGCTCCACTGCCCTTGATTTTGCCTAC
>JBBQBC010000229.1:0-6417 GCA_038317155.1 Bacteroidales bacterium | reverse complement strand
GCACCAGCCCTTGTACCGGAAGGTGCCGCGCATAATAGTATTCACCTCCGGAATACCGTAAATGTCTATATATGAAATGGAATCCCGGTTTGGATATACCTCAAGATGTCCGACTTTGTCAAAATCAACCTGCAATGGGTTTTTAAAGAGATCCTCAGTTGGAACATCTATTACTTTGCCATGACGAAGGTACTTGCCGTCGTTGTTGCCGGCCATTACCACACCTTTAGGACTCCATGAAAATTTGTATTTAAAGGGGTTTTTTGCAGCCTCAGGTGCCGGAAGCGCACCGCAGATAGAGTAGAACTCCTCAATTTTTCCACCACGGTTATGCACATGGTCAATAATACGCATGGCCGACATGTGGTCGATGCCCGGATCGAGACCAAGTTCGTTGAGAATGATGATGCCTGCTTCTTTGGCCTGGGCATCCAAAGCCTGCATTTCGGACTTAACATACGAAGTAGTGACCATGTTCTTTTTGTGCTTCAGGCAGTATTTAGCCACTAGCAGATGGTGCGTGTACGGCAGCAGGCTGACCGAAAGATCGTGGGAAGCAACCATTTGGTCAAGGGCTGGTTCATCTTCTACAGTCCATGCAACGGCTGTTCCGTTGGGATGGCCGGCTATCAAGGCTTCGGCTTTTGATTTGGTACGGCTAGCTACCGTAACATGAATTCCTTTGCTAAGCAGGTGGGTTACTATGGGCTTTACTACAAGTCCGGCACCCAGAATCAAAACTTTCTTCATTGTGCGAAATCGGTTAAAGGTTGTTGATTGTTATTTTATTTAAAACAATACCGGGTAAATTCTGCCCGGGACCGCGTTATTTCACGTATTCTTCAAGGTATTTATAATCAGGGGTCAAATCTCCTTTATGCAATATCAGGGCTTTTTTGATGGCTCTCGGGATATCGAGATCTTCGAAAGGTTCATCGAAATCGCAATCGGCAATAGGTTTGATGAAATTGACCAGCGCATCGGCAAAACCATTGCTTGAATCCCGGGGCAACTCGCTGGGTAGGATATCGACCGCCATTACTAACATTCCATCGCCTTTGTATCCCATCACCGGTTCGCGTGTAATAGGATTATAAACGAATATCGGATCTTCAATTTCTGTTCCATGGTGGGTTATCTCGATGCTGCCGTCGGGATCGCAGGTAACATCGCCGATAACAGTCAGTTTCGGACGACCTTCGCTGAAGGCTTTTGCGAGGTAGTCTTTGGTTACGATGCGCGGATAGCGGGTGTCCCAGTACATACAATTCATCAAAACCGAAAGACATGGAATGTACTGCTCAAAAATTCCATGATAATTTTCAGGATGAGCATAATAGTCATGCAGTTCAAATTTCAGACCTTCGTTATGAGCCGAAAGATGTTCTTCTTTAAATATGACTTTATAGATCAGGTTATTGGGTAAATGATTTCGCTGACTTAATTCGAGCAGTTTTTCCGGAGAGATTTCTTTAACCGGCAGCAGTCCGAGAATTTCCTGGGCACCCTGCGAAACATTTCCATAACCGGTGAATCCAACAGTAAATGGCCTGAGTTCTGCAGGCAACCCTTTTTCGGCAATCTCCTGCCCTATTTCCGATATAATCCGCTTCACCTCATTGAGCGAATTATATTTGTGTGCCTGTTTCATTTTCAGGAAAGGGGTTTCAAAACCATATTCGTTTAAACGCAGCCCTAGCGACCATAAGGAGTTGATCATACCGGCGAGTCCGGCATAGCGTCCAAAAAATATAAGCCGTTTCCCCTGCTCATCTACAATTTTCTCATAATCAATAAGATTACAACCCTTTTCGATCATTTTTTTCAGCATCGGCATATTATAGGATTGTCCTTTGATGACATGCGAAAAGAATACATAGGTTTTGTCAGGTTCAAAATACGAAATTGGCATCTCCTTCACACCGAGTATTACCGAACAATCGTCAAGATTATCGGCAATTCGGGCACCGGCATTTATATATTCCTGATCTGAAAAAATCCTTTTTGCAGAAGTCTGCACGATGATATCAAGCTTCTTACCCTTGATCAACCGTTCAACATGACTGGGTGTAAGTGGTGCACGCCTCTCCATTACATATTTGTCTTCGTGCCTGATTCCAATAAATTTACTCATATTTTCCTTCTTTTCCTGATATTTAACCCGAATAATTCACACATCATAGACTTCAATACTTCGTTAAACTTTTGCATTAGACTGAAAATCAATTAATTATGAAATGATTTATTCATTTCTAAATGATTGAAAATCAAACCTTTGCTGCCTGCCCCGCCACTTCGGCGGGGTCACTTCGATAAGCTCAGTGCATCGCATTGCGTCATTGCGTGAGGCAAAAATATAACGGACTATTGAGACTTAAAAGTGTGAAATTTTCTACGACAAATAAAAACTAAAATTTTGGTGTACTTCGTTTCCAAAATTTAATTATTTCTGAGTCAGGGTTAAGTAACTTTGAAAACTTAGCAAACTTATAAAAATTAGTCGATTATCTTTTATAATCATCATGAATAATTTTGACAAAACCGAACATTAAAAAAAGCCGGCTGGTTAAATTGCATCAGGCGAAAAGAAATTTTCTTAGGTTTGCAACAGTTTCAATTATTACCTTCCCCTGCATGTCAGTTAAAAAATCAATTGTACGCAAGTTATTTAAGATCATAAGGTTCTCCGTATTCTTCTTTTTTATTTCAACCATTTCTGTGACCATACTTTATCGTTTTATTCCACCTCCGGTTACCCCGCTTATGTTGATAAGGGCTACAGGGCATGCTTTCAAAGGCGAAAAAATGAAACTGGCAAAGGATTGGGTAAGTCTGAAAAATATTTCACCAAACATGTTACAGGCTGTGGTTGCTTCAGAAGATAATAACTACATGAAGCACTACGGAGTTGATTTTGATGCCATCAAAAAAGCAAAAGAACTAAACAAACGCAGCAAAATCCTGAGGGGGGCCAGCACCATTTCGCAGCAAACAGCTAAAAATGTTTTCCTGTGGCCCGACCGGTCATGGTTGCGTAAGGGGCTGGAAGTTTATTTTACCGGACTTATCGAGATTTTCTGGGGAAAGCGCCGCATAATGGAGGTTTATCTTAACGTGATTGAGATGGGCGATGGTATTTATGGCGTTGAGATGGCAGCACAACTTTATTTCAGTAAGCCTGCATCCAGCCTCACAGTTAGTGAAGCAGCCCTCATCGCGGCCGTTCTGCCCAATCCCCGCAGATGGAGCCCCGCCGCCCCTACTTCTTATATTCAGCGCAAGCAACAGCGCATTATCCGGGCAATGAACCGAATTGAAAAGGTGGAATTGTAGGTTCAGTAAATGCTTTTTCCGGAAATTTAGAATTATTACAAATAGCATCCTTCATGTAATTGCGATTTTATAATGGAATTATATTTGAATCCCGAAATCCATCAGTTACAAACCAGAATTCTTGCGATAAATGCTTGTAAATTTCCGTGAAAAGTATGAATCAAGGATGCAGATATACCTTATCCGGACTGACAACCAACAAAAACAAATTACTTTCAACAAACACTAAAAAATCATGAAGAAAAGACTACCCATGCTGTTTTTAATGTTGGCACTGGCGCAATTAAGCAGTTTTGCACAACTTAGGTCAAACCTGGTATTTTTTACCGAACAAGGCGAGCGTTTTACAATTATCCTGAATGGTATAAGGCAAAATCCAACACCAGAAACCAATGTAAAAGTCACCGATCTGACGGCACCCAGCTACAAATTGAAAGTAATTTTCGAAGATCCGATGCTGGGCGTAATAGATAAAAACCTGATGTTTCAGCAGGGAAATGAAAGTACTTTTGTAATAAAGCGCAACAACAAAAATGAGTATGTCGTTCGCTGGATGAACGATGTTCCTATCGCCCAGGCTTTACCACCTGCAGCCGGCCAACAGGTTGTGATTTACACAACGCAGGCCGCTCCTCCCCCATCAACAACTGTAACACAAACCACCACCGCGGTAACCGATTCTTACGGAGATCCTCAGCAGGGCAATGTATCGATGGGAATCAATATCAACGATCCGGAAATGGGTGTAAGTATGAATATAAATGTTGGCGGAGGCATTCCATCTGGTAGTCAGGTTTCTACTTCGAAAACCACCACAACCTACTCAACCACTACAACCACTGAAGGTTATCCACAAACACCCCCTTCGCAACCAGGTTACGTGATGCCGGGTTACAACGGATCTGTTGGCTGCCCATACCCTATGAGTCAGGTTGATTTTCAGAGTGTAAAGCAATCCATTGCCAGTAAAACCTTTGACGACACCCGTCTGACCATCGCCAAACAGGTAATTTCTTCCAACTGTCTGCTGAGCGATCAGGTTAAGGAGATTATGCTTCTGTTCAGCTTTGAAGATACCCGCCTCGATCTGGCCAAATATGCCTATGGTTACACCTATGATATTGGCAACTATTACCGGCTGAATGATGCCTTTACGTTTGAATCAACCATCGAAGAACTGGACGTGTATATCTCTGGATTTCATAGGTAAACGGTAGATTTCGGATTAATGAATCCGTTAAACTGAAGTCGGAAGTCAGAGGTCGGAAGTCGGAAGTCAGCCCTTCGGCTTCGCCTGTCTGTATGCGCAGGCAGACAGGCTCATGGACCGAAGCCGGAGGTCAGAAGATGCTAAGAGACCATTATAAGTCGGTCATGTGCTCTTATAGGGCTATTTTTTCTCCATCAAAAGCTCCCTCAGCACTACTGCATTGTTGATCTCTTCATTTTTTGCCGCGTAAAGCAAGGTAATGTCTTTTGACTTTGCCATTGTATGAAGCCGGCTTATCTCTTCTTCCTGTGTTTTTAGCTCATCCCGGTAGCGCTTTCTGAATTCCTCAAAGCGTTCGGCTATGTGATCGAACCACTTCCTGAGTTCTGTGGATGGGGCAAGCTCCTTGTTCCATTCATCGAGTTTGGCTTCATCTTTAGCCACACCACGGGGCCAGAGGCGGTCTATCAGAATTCTGTAGCCGTCTCCGCTTTCGGCATCTTCATAAATCCGTTTGATTTTAATCACTTTCATAACTGATATTTAGTCCATCTCATCCAATGCAATTGCCGAATGGGCCATTGCCGCACCTGACCGCATTTCTGCTGCTACCCAGATGGCTTCCATAATTTCAGCCTTGCTGGCGCCTTTGCGCATGGCCTGTTTGGTGTGCGAGCGGATACAATAGGGGCATTGGGTTACATGTGCCACCGCCACGGCAATCAGTTGTTTGGTTTTTTCGGGAAGTTCGCCTTCTTTAAAAACGGTTTTACTGAAATGGCTCCAGGCTTCCATGGTTTCAGGTGCCAGACTGGTCCTTTTATCGGCCAGTTCTTTGGTTGCTTTTGGATATAGGTTGTTTTCCATGATGAAAGATGTTATTCATTTATTAAGTCATTCATTTCCAGTAAAAAAAGTAAGTGAAAAAATGTCGTCATTAGCATCAGACCATCACTTAAAACTCTTCCTTAACGATGAATTTATCCTCCACGCCCAATTGGTGCAGGTAGTCAACAATCATATCCATCATAGGATCAGGACCACATACATAGTAGTATTGATTTACCCTGCCCGAGTTTTCTTTCAGAAAATCGCGGGTAATGTATCCCTGGGCATAAGTACCGGTTTTTTCATCAGAGAGAATATTGACAAAGTTTTTACCCAACATTTTGCTGAATTCATCCTTATTGATAATATCCGCACTTGTTTTGTTGGCAAAGATGAGTTTGCTCTCTCCTATTTCGTTTTTGCTGTGCAGATACCTGAAAATTGCAATAAAAGGGGTAATGCCCGCACCACCGGCAATAAATACGCCAGGCCCCTTGTAGCCAATGGTTCCCCAGGGCCCGGCCACGATCAGCTCGTCGCTCTCCTTCAGGCTCAATAACTCGTTGGTTACCCCTTTATGCTGAGGATAGGTTTTAGTAATAAACTCCAGATAATCATCTGAGGGCAGACTGGTAAAAGTAAACGGCCTGAGCTCAAATTCCCAGCCCTTTTTATTTATAGCAATTTCAGTTGCCTGACCAGGCTCAAAATGAAATTGCTCCGGTTTCTCAATCCTGATGCACAACACATCGTGGGTGATGTTTTCAACCGACTTAACTTTTAATATGTACTGTTCCATGATGATTAAAGATTGGTTATTAATAAAGCACGATAATTGGTTTTTGTGTCAGCGTTTCAAAAATGAGATTCCATTGTTGATGTCCTTTGACAATTCAAGTAAAGTTGTGTTTTCGAGCATCTTTTTAAGGTCGCTCCGTATTGCTTTGAAATGATGGTGAATGGGGCAGGGCTGATTTTCATCACAATGATGAAATCCCAGACCACAACCCCGGTAAATGTCATCTCCATCAATGGCCATAACCACC
>JBBQBC010000228.1:0-6474 GCA_038317155.1 Bacteroidales bacterium | reverse complement strand
CATCGTCTATTTCGGGTGACCGCTGCCACAGGCTGAATATGAAGAGCAGCGAGGTCACTAAAACCAGGATTTTTACGATGGTGATGTGCTTCATGTGTTGGAATTCCCGGGTACTTAAAAAATAGATTTGCAAAGGTATGTCTTTTACTTATGCGGGTATGATTGACTGTCCAGATTGATGTTACATGCAATTTTTAATCAGCAGGATAATACCAAAACGGGCCGTGTCAAATATAATTACCCTTTTCAATTGACTGCTATCATAACTTGTCATTATCTTTGCGGCATAAAAAGACAATTCTTATGATTCAGCGAATTCAAACAGTTTATCTTGCCATTGCTGCAATAGTGCTGGCGGTTGCATTCTTTTTCCCGATTATGAGTTTTATCAACAACGGGCAAATCTGGCTCGAAGTTTATCTGAAGGGCTTTCAGGATAATTCAGCGCCGGCCCTCGGTTTGAGTAATCTTATTCTTCTGCCGCTGCAGTTGCTGAATCTCATCAGTATTATCATGGCAGTTTTTGCAATATTCCTGTTCAAAAACCGAAAATTACAGATGCGTCTGGTGAGGTTGGGAATTGTGATGGTTTTAGTCGTGATCGCCCTGATCTTTTTTTATTATGGTAATATACTGGGTAAAACCACTTTAACGGTTCCCGATTTCAATCACACTGGCATTTACCTGGTTTTGGTTTCCCTTGTGATGTTCATTCTTGCCAACCGGGGCATTCAAAAAGACGATAAACTTGTCCGTGCTGCCGACAGACTAAGGTAGGTAATTAATTCTTTTTAGTTAATTCCATTATCTCAAGATCCTTTATTTCTGCCCCGTCAATGACAAATCTGATCAGGGTGCTGATCTGGTGCAACCCCTGTTTTCCGGCAGCTCCCGGGTTGATGTGCAGCAGGTTGTTTTTTGGATCATTGATTACTTTCAGGATGTGCGAATGACCGGTAATGAAGATTTTTGGCTTTAGATCCCTGATCAGTTGTCTGGCTTCTGGGGTATATTTACCGGGATAACCGCCTATATGCAGGATGAGTACTTTTACCTCTTCACACATAAAATCCTGGTAATGAGGATAAAATGATTTCAGTTCGTTCCCGTCAATATTTCCTGTTACGGCTCTTAACCTTTTCATGTATCCCAGAATTTTAGCTGTTTCCAGATCGCCAATATCCCCGGCGTGCCATATCTCATCACAATCAGCAAAGAAACCGGCTATTTTCGGATGTAGGTAGCTATGGGTGTCGGAAAGAAGACCAATTCGTATCATGCAGTTTAAAATTGGAAAAATGGAATGTTGGAATAAGGTTTAAAGGTTTAAGAGTTCAAAGGTTCAAGAGTTCAAGGGTGCAAGGGTTCAAGAGTTCAAGAGTTCAAGAGTTCAAGAGTTCAAAGGTTCAAGGGTTCAAGGGTTCAAAAGTTCAAGGGTTCAAATGTTCAAGGGTTCAAGGGTTCAAGGGTTCAAGGGTTCAATAATTCAGTTGGCATTTGGCAAAGAAAAAAGCTCAAAGTCCAAAGCTCAAAGCTCAAAGTTAAAGTACTGTAAGTATTTGGCAGTTGGCAGTTGGCAGTTGGCAAAGAAAAAAGCTCAAAGTTCAAAGTCCAAAACTCAAAGTTCAAAGCTCAAAGTTAAAAGTTCAAAGCTCAAAGCTCAAAGCTCAAAGATAAAGTGCTGTAAATATTTGGTCTCGTCTTTTGGGACGAAAGCAGTTGGCAAAGAAAAAAGCTTAAAGTTCAAAGTCCAAAGCTCAAAGTTCAAAGTTCAAAGTCTAAAACTCAAAATTAAAAGAAAAAAGCTCAAAGTTAAAGTGCTGTAAGTAGCTGACAAAAGCCTTCTGACTTCCTCTTACTTATTACCTCTTACTTCCGACCTCTTACTTCTGACTTCCGACCTCCGACTTCTGACTTCCGCCCTCGGCCCCTGAGCGAAGTCGAAGGGCCGACCTCCAATTGTCAACCCAGTTCGGAACTAAATTCCGGGTTCAGCGTATAAAACACGCCCGCTTCGGAGTAATTCATTTTAATTATATTCAGGATAATAAAATCAGCCAGTTTGTGTTCGCAACGCTGCATCGAATAGCCCGATAATTTTTTAAATCCGGAAAGTGTTATTTTTTCGTGTATTTCCAGATAAGCCAGAAGTGTGCGTTCAACAATGGTGTACTCGATGTAGACGCCTTTCGGATCTTTCTGCTTTTTCCAAACCTTGCGCAACACACCGTTTGCCGGATAATTCTGATCGCCAACCCTTACAAAAACCTGGTAATTACCATCTTTATCAGTTGCTGAATGTGGCCCGGCAAAACTTTTTGGTATAATAATTTCAAGGACAGCCCGGCCATTTTCTTCCCACTCTTTCATCTCGAAATAAACCTCGGGCCGGCAATAAAGGCTGGCACCGGCTTCGACCATATAATACTCCTCGTCTGACCGCACACCTGCAATGGCCCCATTATCCTTTACACCCAGCAGCAGCCTCCCGCCATCGGTGTTTGCGAAGGCTGCGAGGGAACGTGCAATTTTTTTAGAATCGGTAATGCCGAATTTGAAATCGAGCTGCTGGTGTTCCCCTTCACTGATAAGTTTCTGTATATGGGATGGCATGAAATAAGCTTAAAATTAAAAGTTGGCAATTGGCAATTGGCAGTTGGCAGTTGGCAGTTAGCAGTTAGCAGTTAGCAGTTGGCAGTTGGCAAAGAAAACTCTGGGCTTTCCACTGTCTTGCAATCCGAAAAATGTGCCCTGCGCTCTTTGCCCTCCCGACGAAGTGGTCGGGATTCCGATTCGCTCCATGTGCTCTCTGTGCCCCGTGCCCTGCGCTCTCCCGACAAAGTGGTCGGGATTTCGTTTCGCTCCATGTGCTCTGTACTCTGTGCCCTGCATTCTGTGGCTTCGATACATTTTGCGGAATTAAAAGGTGTAATCCTAAAATTATTTTCCCTGCAAAACACTCGGTTACCACTAACTGTCCCCTTCTCTCCCTCTCTTTGTCTCTCAGTCTTTTAGTCTCTAAGTCTCCCTTTGCTCTGCGCCCCTTTGCTCTGTGCCCTGAGCCCCGTGCCCTGCGCTCAATTAAGTTATTTAAACTTCGGCAACAAATCCTTCATCACCTCCTTATTCACCAGGAATACCATCATTTTCAGTTTCACATAATCTTCATGGAAAAAGTAATAACCAAAATTCGGGTTCTTTTCCTTTCCTCCTGTCCTTGAGCCGGCACCTGAATCCTTTACCAGAAACCAGGTGACACCGTTTTGTTCGAGGTAACCAACTATATGCAATCCATGGTCATCAGTAGTGGTTCCGTTGCTGAAACGGAACTGACGCGCATTTTCATCGATGGCAGATGAAGGTATGTCGAATGAAGGCACAAGGGCAGCATTGGCTTCACGAGCCAGAAATCCAGCTTCCGAAACATCCCCGGCAATGGCTACTGAAATGCCGGATTTCACGGCTTTTTTCAATATTTTCATATAATCATCAAGCGGAATATTGTAGTAACTTGAATCGTGCCACCAGTTATCCTGAACTTCAAACTCAACTTGCCTCCAGTAGGGTTTCTGCAGATAGGATAAAACATCAACGTAATCATTTGGGTTGATGCGCAAAACATCAGTAAGATATTTTTCTGGTGTGTATTCTTTCCCGTTTACTGCTACCGTGATGGGCGGAGCACCCATGTAATAATTCATAATGCTCTTAACCGTATTCACGACAGTTTCCCCATCCCATGCATTTTGTGTTTTTACGCCATCCAGATAGTTTTTTATTTCCGTAAACATTTTGTCATGCGACTGAAATTCCTGACCTGGTTGAAGTCCTGAATATGCAGAATAAGGAAGTGCGCCATACTTTTTCATTATTTTTATGACTGCATTCATCTCCGAGCCTTCGCCAATATTGATACTTCCGCGCGATTCAACAAACCTTTCCGCCCTTTCAATATATTCGCAATAAACGGTGAACATTTCAGAGAGCTTGATTTCCTGACGGGTAAGGCGGTATATTTCTGATTCCAGCATCGAAGTGGACGAGTAACTCCAGCAGGTGTTGGTATTGCCCTGCGATACCGGAGGCTGATGCCAGGTTGTTTTAAACGCTTTTTTATCGCCAGGGATGTCAAGCCCGGTCGGGTCGAGTTTAAATGTTGCCGTTTGTTTTACTGCTTGTTTTTTTGTTTCGAATTTTTCTATTCCTTTCAGGATGGAGTTTTGGTAATATCCGGGTTCGTAAAATCTGAATATCCCTTTTGAACTGGTCTGGCTTTGTGCATTTGCTGTGGATATAACCATGACAAAGCAGGAAAGAATTAATGTTTTGTTCATTTGTTTGTTGATTAAGATGAAAAACCCCTGTCCGTCTGGTTTGTCCCGGATTGACAGGGGCTAAAGTTGTTTTCCGGGGATTACAAAATTACAATATTGTTTTTGCCCGTTATCTTTTCGCAGAAATGGCACTGAAGTTTCAAATCTTCCTTATCAATAACATTGAACTGCGTATTTACATTTTCCTGGTTGGTAATACAATTGGGATTTACACATCTGACAAATTTATGAATAACATCGGGGATTTCAACCTGACGTTTTTCAATTACCTTATAGTTTTTGATAACGATCAGCGTGGCTTTTGGGGCAATTAATGCAATTTTATCGATTTCTCTTTTTTCAAAAAAAACATTGCTGACTTTAATTATACCTTTAGTTCCGTATTTATGGCTACCAAGGTTAATTCCAATGGTCACCTGTGTTCCGGTGTCTTCAAGGTTCAGCATTTTCAGCACCCTGAAAACACTTTTAGAGGGAATGTGGTCAATAACTGTTCCGTTCTCTATGGCTGAAACAACCAGCTCTTTTCTGATATTTTCGTTTTCCATTGTTATTTATTTTAATTGTTTCAACCTGATTACTTAACACCCAGAATTGTAGCCAGCAATGCCTGCCGCACATAGACTCCGTTTTTTGCCTGCTGAAAATAATAAGCCTGACTGGTATTATCCACATCCTCTGTAATTTCGTTTACCCTTGGCAACGGATGAAGTACCCGCATATTTTCTTTGCAACCGCTCAGCATGCTTGCAGTCAGAATATAGGCATTTTTAACTTTTTCATATTCAATCGGATCTGAGAATCTTTCCTTTTGGATACGGGTCATATAAATAATGTCAGCGGTTGCGATAACATCATTCAGATCTGTGTATTGATGGTATTTCAGATTGTTATTTTTGATGTGCATTTTTACATTACTGGGCAATTTCAACTCTATCGGAGAAACCAGGTGAAAAGTTGTTTCAAAATTACACAGTGCCATTACATCTGAATGTACGGTTCGTCCGTATTTAAGATCACCAACGAAGGCAATATTTAATCCGTCAAGTTTGCCCTGCGTTTTCCTGATGGAGTATAAATCAAGTAAACACTGGGTTGGATGTTGATTTCCGCCATCGCCGGCATTTATCACAGGCACTCCTGCAACTTCACTGGCAAATCGTGCGCTGCCTTCCCGGGGATGACGCATTACAATAATATCTGAATAGTTGCTTACGGTAAGAATCGTATCTTTCAGGGATTCACCTTTCGAGACGCTCGAATTGGATGCATCTGAGAATCCGATCACCTTAGCGCCAAGACGCGAGGCTGCACTTTCAAAACTCAGGCGGGTTCGGGTGGA
Organism: Bacteroidales bacterium; assembly: GCA_038317155.1. Taxonomy (GTDB): domain Bacteria; phylum Bacteroidota; class Bacteroidia; order Bacteroidales; family Lentimicrobiaceae; genus Lentimicrobium. The sequence goes on along the minus strand of JBBQBC010000228.1, from coordinate 798 downwards.
GGGTTCAAAAAAAAGTGTCGCTACCACAAAATCCTCCAGAATTTTCTGGGTGGGTTGTTTTTCAAATTCTTCAGCCAGATCGAGTATTTTAATGTACTCTTTCTTGGTGTAATCGTTAATCGATATCAGGCTTCGGTTTTTCATGGGTTTTTTTATTGTTTGAAAAAAGAACTTCAGTTGCAAAAATACTTATCAGTCGGATTTCAAAAACCATTGTTCATAAACAGTTAAAAAAAAAGCCCCGATGAACGGGGCTTCAGATTATTTTACCAGATTGTGTTTTTTTACAAATTCATCAAGAATGCCTGTAAGGTTGGGAGTGCCAATCTCCTGAAGATCGTATCCAACTTTAACAATGGGTTTGTTAATTTTAACAATCCTGCTCAGATCAATCGGAGTAGCGATTACAACGCTATCGCAAGGTGTATTCTCTATGGTCTTCTCAAGGTCGCGAACCTGTTCGTCACCGTAACCCATAGCTGGCAACAGTGTGCCAATATTCGGGTAAATGCGGAATGTATCGCTGAGTTTGCCAACTGTGAATGGTCTTGGATCAACCAGTTCACCGGCACCGAATTTAAGGGCAGCAACAACACCGGCTCCGATTTTCATCTCACCGTGGGTAAGCGTTGGTCCATCTTCAACAACAAGAACCTTTTTGCCACGGATAAGTTCAGGTTTGTCAACGGTAAGCGGTGAAGCAGCATCTACAACAATTGCAGTCGGATTGATCCTGGCCAGGTTGGCACGGACTGCATTGATGTTCTCGAGGCTTGCTGAATCTATTTTATTGATGAC
>JBBQBC010000227.1:0-6476 GCA_038317155.1 Bacteroidales bacterium | reverse complement strand
CCTGTTTTTTCAAAAAATTCCGTAGGTTTGAACATCCTGAAAGTTACCGATGATACACATTTTTCATGCATTCGTTTAAAAAGTCAGCACCATGAACCACTTCAAAATTGCTATTGCAGCAATACTTCCGGCATTCTTTTCATTAAGTTTAATAAATCCGGAAACTAAAGAACCTGTTGCTTATGTAAGCCCTTTTATCGGAACCGGCAGTCACGGGCATACTTTCCCGGGGGCAACGGCTCCTTTCGGAATGGTACAATTGAGTCCTGACACCCGGCTCGAAGGCTGGGATGGTTGCAGTGGGTACCATTATAGTGATGAGTATATCTATGGTTTCAGTCACACACATTTGAGCGGAACCGGTGTACCGGATTACTGCGATGTACTTCTGATGCCTTTTACAGGAGAGATCAGGTTGAATAACGGAGCTGATGGTAAGCCAGGCTACCGCAGCCGGTTCAGCCACGATAAAGAGCATGCCAGCCCCGGATATTACAGTGTTTATCTGGAAGACTATAACATTAATGCTGAGTTGACGGCCACTACCCGTGTCGGGATGCATAAATATTCATTTCCGCAAGGGAAAAGCCATTCAGTACTTATTGATCTCAAGCATCGGGATCAGGTAACCGGTTCATGGATCAGAATCATAGGAGATAATGAAGTAGAGGGTTTCAGAGGCTCGACTGGTTGGGCACATGATCAGAGAGTCTATTTTGTCGCCAGGTTTTCTAAACCGTTTATAAAATCAGGAATTGCATTGAATGACACAATGTTGAGTCAAACACTCTTAACTGAAGGGAAAAACATAAAAGCCTGGTTTGGGTTTGATGAAAACGATGCAGAATCCCTGATTGTTAAGGTTGGGATTTCGGCAGTCAGTGCCGAAAATGCGAGAATGAATCTTGAAAAGGAAATTCCCGACTGGGATTTTGATAAAGTCAAACGTCAGACTTCTGATCTCTGGAATAAAGAACTTGGCAAAATCAAAGTCAGCGGGGATAACGATGACAAAAAAACCGTTTTCTATACAGCGCTCTATCACACCATGATATGCCCTAATACCTATAATGACGTAGATGGTTCCTACCTGGGACGTGATTTTAAAGTTCACCAAACAGAAACAGGAAATTATACTGTATTTTCACTTTGGGATACCTACAGGGCTCTGCACCCGTTAATGACCATTATTAACCATAAAAGAACCAATGAATTTATCAATACCTTTATTAGGCAATATCAGGAGGGCGGAATGCTTCCTGTTTGGGAACTTGCGGCCAATGAAACCTGGTGTATGATTGGTTACCATGCGGTTCCGGTTATTGCGGATGCCTGGATGAAGGGTATTCGTGGCTATGATGGCAACGAAGCACTGAAAGCTATGGTAAACAGTGCATCCAAAGACATTTTCGGATTAGGGTATTATAAAAAATTTGGCTATATCCCGGCCGGACTTGAACATGAATCTGTTTCGAAAACCCTCGAATATGCCTATGATGACTGGTGTATTGCAGTTATGGCAAAAAACCTGGGCAATGACAGTATCAGCCGGGCGTTTAACTTAAGGGCGCAATCATACAAGCACCTGTTTGATTCTTCAACCGGTTTCATGCGGGCTCGTTATAATGGAGGCTGGTTTAGCCCGTTCGACCCTTCAGAAGTAAATTTCAATTACACCGAAGCCAATGCCTGGCAATACAGCTTATCAGCCTGCCAGGATCTCAATGGATTTATGGAAATGCATGGCGGAAAAGAAAAGACCGCAGATTTTATTGACAGGCTCTTTTCAGTTTCTTCCATAACCAGCGGCCGTGACCAGTCAGATATTACCGGGCTCATCGGGCAATATGCGCAGGGGAATGAACCCAGTCACCACATTGCCTACCTGTATAATTACTGCGGCCAACCCTGGAAGACTCAGGAAAAAGTAAGCAGGATTTTAAAGGAATTCTACACCTCGAAACCCGATGGACTGATTGGGAATGAAGATTGCGGGCAAATGTCGGCGTGGGCTGTTTTCAGCGCTTTGGGGTTTTACCCGGTTTGTCCGGGAAGTGTGCAATATGCAATTGGAAGTCCAATGTTTGAAGAATCAGTTATTGAATTGGAAAATGGAAAGAAATTCATCATAAAAGCCAATAATCTTTCTGACAATAACATCTATATACAGCGTGCAACCCTTAATGGAAAAAGCTTTAACCGCGGATATCTTAATCACCAGGAGATTATGGCTGGCGGAGAACTTGTTTTTGAAATGGGCCCCTCCCTTTCCTATTCGTTTGGTGTGGGCCCGAAAAATGAACCATCCAGTTATATTGAAGGCGTAAAAATATTACCGGCACCCATAGTCCACCCTTCTGACCGGATATTCAAAAAGGAAATATCCGTTGAACTTTTAGCGGAGCCTGGTGCCGACATTTATTATACAACTGATAATTCTGAACCGGGTACAGGATCAGAAAAATATCGGAACCCCATCAGGATAACTCAAACTTCCACGCTCAGATTTAACGCCTACAAGCCTGGGTATGTCTCAGGCAGTGCCCAGGAATCGAGCTTTACCAAAATGCCTGAAGGACTTGAAATGATTACTCTCAGTGAATTTGCATCTCAATACTCAGGCAGCGGAAAGGATAATCTCATAGATGGATTGAAAGGAAGTGATGATTTCAGGCTTGGAGGCTGGCAGGGATTCGAAGGCCGGAATGTAGAAGCCGTCATTAAAATAACGCAGGCCAGGCCTTTAAAAGAGGTAACTTTAGGTTGTTTTCAAGATATAAATTCGTGGATATTTATGCCGGAAAGGGTCGAACTCTGGGCATCGGGCAACGGGAAGGAATTTATAAAAATGGCAGTTATCACTAATGATTTTCCGGCTGACAAATGGGGTACATTTACCAAAGATTTTACTTTTAAAAACCTGAATATCAAAGAAAGGTACATTAAAATAATTGCTGTTAACCGGGGACCATGCCCCGCATGGCATCCCGGTAACGGAGGCTCTTCATGGATATTCGCAGATGAGATCAGCTTTGGATTTTAAAATTGACTATTTTAGTTGAATGAAAAAGGATGATCCCGGGAAATTTGTCTTTTGGGCGCACGAAGCCGGGCGAACAGGCCTGGTTCAATGCAGCAGTGGAAATTTATCGCAAAGGCTGGATGATGGCTCAATGCTTATATCAGCCACCGGCGCATGGCTATCGACAATAAAGAGTGATGAAATCGCACATATTTCAGTAATTGAAGATCAGATGCTGAATACCCTGAAGCCATCAGCAGAGTTCCGGTTTCACAGGAAAATAATGCAGAAAAGGCCGGATGTAAATACCGTTCTGCATTTCCAGTCACCTTCAGCTACTACCATTGCCTGCATGGATTTAATCCCCGATTATAATGTAATCATTGAAGTTCCTATTTATATTGGTGAGGTTGGGTTTGTCTCATTTCTTCCTCCCGGCTCCGTTGAATTGGCTGAAGCAATTTCAGCGCAGATTTTGAACTCCGACCTCGTGCAATTGGCTAACCACGGACAGGTTGTATGTGGGTCCAGTTACCGGGATGTAATTCAGAAAGCATTATTTTTTGAGCTCGCCTGCTCTATTTTATTGAAAAGCAATTTTAAAGCCAGGACAATACCACACGACAATCTGATAAAATTAAAGAATTATCAACGGAATAAATGACCATCGCATTAACATTACAGGTAACCAATTGTACGATAATGAACATCTTTCATTGAATTTGATCGGAAATGAACAGAAATTTCATATAAAATTTTTTTACCTCAATTATACTTTTTACTTTTATAGGAAATTTTAAAAACTACGCGCTACATGAAAAAAGTTCTCATTGCAACTGACAAGCCATTTGCTAAAGTTGCCGTTGACGGAATCAGGCAGATAATCGAAACTGCTGGTTATGAATTAATTCTGCTCGAAAAGTACACCAGTCACGCTGAATTGGTAAAAGCAGTTGAACAGGTTGATGCAATTATTATACGGAGCGACATTGCTGACCGTGAAGTTATCGAGGCAGGAAAGAACCTGAAGATTATTGTACGAGCCGGTGCCGGATATGACAATATTGACCTTGCAGCCGCTACTGAGCATAAAGTAGTAGCCATGAATACTCCCGGACAGAATTCAAATGCTGTTGCCGAACTTGCACTGGGAATGATGGTTTACATGGCACGCAATACTTTCAACGGGAGTTCAGGAACAGAACTTAAGGGTAAATCGCTGGGGATTCATGCCTATGGAAATGTTGGTAAATATGTTGCTGGAATTGCCAAAGGATTTGGAATGGAAGTTTTTGCATTCGACCCCTTTGTAAATGCATCAGAAATAATAAAAGACGGGGTAACATCTGTTCAAAGTGTGGAAGAATTGTATAGTAAATGTCAATATATTTCACTTCATATACCGGCAAACGCCCAAACTAAAAAATCAATCGGATTTGACCTGTTATCTTTAATGCCTAAAGGTGCATCGTTGGTTAACACTGCCCGCAAAGAGGTGATTGATGAAGACGGATTGCTGAGAGTTTTCGAGGCAAGACCTGATTTCAAATACTTAAGCGATATTGAACCCGAACACAAAGCAGAAATAGCTGAAAAATATGCCGGGCGGTATTTCTTCACACCAAAGAAAATGGGTGCGCAGACTTCAGAAGCCAATATCAATGCAGGACTGGCTGCGGCGCAGCAAATAGTTAATTTTCTTGAAAATGGGATAACCACTTATCAGGTTAATAAATAAACCTCAAAATTGAACATTCACCACTGAAAAGGGTTATTTTCGGACTCAATACTAAAGCCACTGAAATTTTTGTCCAAATATTATTCCTTTTCACACAAACTGTTATTTGCTAAAAACCGCTATTCCAAGAAAAATTAACCACAAAACCAGTAAACATGGATTCTGAACTCGAAAAAGCAGTAACGTTCTTTAGATTTGAAGACTTAAGAATTTATAATAAAGCACTTGATTATATTGAGTGGGTTATAAAGAAATCCATATTATTCCCCAACGACAGTCATGCCAGTATAGGAACCAGGTTCAATCTTTCTGCCCAGGCAATAGCACTTAATATTTCAGAAGGGTCGGCGCGCAATAAAAGCCAGTTTATCTACTATCTGAAAATGGCGAAAAGCGCTGTCAGGGAATGCGTGGTATTCACTACCATGTCAACCAAATTGGATTACATTACGGAACACGAAGCTGATGAATCGCGTCAGCAATTGATGGAGATGACCAAGATGATCGGTGCGTTAATCGGTTCACTTCAACGATCGGCTGATCTTAACGGTGAAGACCCGGATTAGTCAGTAACCATTTTTTATTACTTGTTTCAGGTTCATTTTATTGTTAGAATTTAATTCTATACTTTTGTCACATCCGGCAGACGGGTCATTTTTTCAGGCCTTGCTCTTCCGGATGGATTGTTTTAATTAAAAAGCGTTTTTACAAACGAAATCACTAACCCAAAATAATATTTACATGGCAATCCTCAAACCTTTCAAGGGACTCAGACCCCCTAAAGAAATTTCGCAGAAATTGGCCTCCAGACCTTATGATGTGCTTAACTCTAAAGAAGCAAGAGTTGAAGCACAGGATAATCCTTATTCACTGCTGCATATCATTAAGCCTGAGATTGATCTTCCCGAAACCATTGACGAACACGCTGAGGAAGTGTATGAAAAAGCACTCGAAAATCTGGTCAGATTCCGTGCCAATCACTGGCTGATTCAGGACGGAGAAGAATACCTGTATATCTACGCTCAGACAATGAATGGTAAAACCCAGTACGGAATTGTAGGATGTGCCGGGGTGGAAGATTACATGAATGGGATTATCAAAAAACATGAACTTACAAGAAAAGACAAAGAAGAGGACCGGATGAAACACGTGCGCATCACCAATGCGAATATGGAGCCTGTTTTCTTTACTTATCCTGCTGTTGCGGAAATTGATACAATTGTTAACCGAATTGTGACTACCACTTTACCAGAGTATGATTTTACTTCAAACGATGGATTTGGTCACCATTTTTGGGTGATCAGAGATGCTGTTACCATTGGCGAAATTGTCACCCTTTTCAGCAGAGTTCCTTATACTTATGTAGCTGATGGCCACCATCGTACAGCGGCAGCCGCATTGGTTGGTAATGAAAAAAGAAGAAATAACCCAAACCATACCGGAAAGGAAGAGTATAATTTTTTCCTGGCTGTTCATTTTCCTTCCAATCAGCTAACGATTATTGACTATAACCGGGTAGTTAAAGATTTAAACAATCTGACTAAAGCTGAGTTTATAGGAAAACTGGGGAAAGTATTTGATATTCAGGAGAAAGGAACTCAAATATATAAGCCCGGTCAGTTGCATAACTTTAGTATGTATCTGGACAAAGAGTGGTATTCACTGACAGCCCTCCCGGGTACATACAACGATACCGATCCCATTGGCGTGCTCGAT
>JBBQBC010000226.1:0-6489 GCA_038317155.1 Bacteroidales bacterium | reverse complement strand
AAACGCCTGCATCAGGGTATTTTCGAGTTCTCTGACGTTCCCGGGCCAGTCGTGATCATGCAACAGGTCAAGAACCCCATCACCTATCTTCAGTATGCGCTTGTTTAGTTTGCGATTGAGTTTGCCCATCATGTGCTTTACCAACTCCCCGATGTCTTCTTTCCGGTTTCGGAGCGGTGGAAGGGCAATTGTGAATACCTTTAACCTGTAATATAACTCTTCTCTGAATTTCCCATTTTTTACCAGCAATTCAAGGTCTTTATTGGTAGCGGCTATTATCCTTGCTTTCATTGGCAAGAGTTCATCGGATCCAGGCTTTTCAAATTCAAGTTCCTGTAATACTCTCAGCAGTTTTGCCTGAATATTGTCTGTGAGTTCAGAAATCTCATCCAGAAATAAGGTTCCTTCTCCTGCCTGTTCAAATTTTCCTTTTTTTTCATTCATCGCACCTGGGAAGGCTCCCAGTGTATAGCCAAACAACTCATGTTCGAGCAGGCTTTCATTCAGGGTCGAGCAATTTACCACAATCAGTGGATGTTCCCTTGTGATACCACTAAAATGTATAAGTCTGGCTATCAGTTTTTTGCCCGTGCCCGTTTCTCCTGTTATAAGTACATTAACCTTGTTGAGCGAAATTCGCCCGATGTTCTTGAATATTTCACGCATTACCGGTGTTTTGCCCACCAGCAGGTTATCTTCAATGGCTTTTCTGATTTCGGGTGAAACTACCTCTGTCAGACTGCGGCTTTGACGGGAAACCTCGAGTCCGTTACGGATCACATCCAGTAACTCCTGCATCTGGATTGGTTTTTCAATAAAATCGTAAGCCCCTAATTGTATGGATTTTATTGTAAGTGCAACATCACCGTGTGCTGTCAGCAGGATAACCGGCATTCCAGGTTGAGTACGCTGCAATTCCGTTACAACATCCAACCCACTGATTCCAGGCATCTGAAAATCCGTTACTACCAGATCGGGATTGGTTGTAACCGCCAACTCAAGTCCTGATTCTCCATCGGCTGCGGTAACAACCTCGTATCCTGCCTTTGTAAGGATATTTGTCAGTAATGTCCTGATAATGGAATCATCGTCAATAGCCAGAATTTTACTCATCTTTTTTAATTAGTTGGAATGGATATAAATAAAAATTATTAAAATGAATTTAAGAGTTGACCATAGTGGATCTAGTGATGTAATAGATTTTAACAACGATAAATTTACTACATTTTAATTGAAGAAAGCAAAATTTTTTTCAATTTTTATTTTTCAGGTACATGATAATAATATAAAACATTGAAATACAAATATATAATATCGGTAAAGTATTTTTACAAAAAGTTATCCTGCTATTTATACCCGGAACAGGTATGCATTTTTCAATTTCGGTCTTCAACGGAAATAACTATAAAAATTCTTTATTAGCGAAAAGGTATTGACAGATCATTTCAGGGAAAGTATTAAAAAATGGCAGGGCTATGATCTGGCTTTTGTTTACGCACGTAGCGATAAGGCATGTCGTATCCCTGCCATTGAATTAAGAACTGTATTATATAATCACTTTTCTTACCGCGTCAATCACGGTGCCATCTACCCATTTGATGGCGGCAATAAATTCATCACTCAGTAACGGCAACGAAGGCTTGCCACAGATTCTTTCAGCTTCTTCCTTTAATTGATAAATAGATTTGATTGGCAGTGAAGATCCTTTCAGTTTGTCAATCAGATCGGTGCGCAGCGGATTAATGGCGATGCCTCTTTCCGTAACAATTACATCAATGAGTTCGCCTGGACCGCAGATGGTTGTAACCTGATCGCGGATTACCGGCATCCGGTCGCGGAAAAGCGGTATGGGCAGAATCACACATTTTGAAAACAGGCAGTTCATCCAGCCTCCGATTCCATGAAGCAGATAACCATCGGAGTGGGTAACCACATTGGCGTTGAAGTTAATGTCAACTTCGGTAGCACCCAGGATAACCACATCGACCATAGAAGCAAAGTTGCCTTTACCATGGTAGTTGTAGCTGGTAAATGGACTGGTATTCAGGTGATTACTATTTTCCCGCATGGATCTTACCCCCTCAAGATCGAAGGTCTGTCCATCAAGAATGTAATCAACCAGGCCTTCCTCGAGCATCCCGACCAGGTATTTGTTACTGCCACCACGGGCAAAACGGGCTTTCATGCCGCGCTTACGCAACATTTCAGCAAAATAAATTCCGATAGAGAGCGCAGTGCCTCCTGCTCCGGCCTGGAATGAGAATCCATCACGGACAATACCGGTTTCATCGCAGAATTGGGCAGTCAGTTCAGCCAGCAGCAATCTGTCGGGGCTTTTGGTGATTTCCGTGGTTCCCGAAATAATTTTTTCAGGAATACCAACCTTATCGAGAACAACAACGTAATCAACATAATTTCCGTGTATCTGCCAGGGTACACAGGGGAAGGGAACCAGGTTGTCGGTAACCACGATCACTTTATCGGCATATTGCGAATCGGCCAGGGCAAACCCCAGCAATCCGCAGGCCGCAGGGCCACGATCGCCGGTTGCATTCCCAAAGAAATCCGCTGTCGGTGCTGCTATCACTGCAATAGCCACATGAAGGTCACCATCCTGTATGGCCTGATAACGTCCGCCATGCGAGCGGAGAATACCCATGCCCTGCATGCCGCCTTCCGAAGCGAATTTGCCAAGTGCACCGTTCATGCTTCCCTCAATGTGGTGGATGGTTCCATCTTCGAGGTATTTGATCAGCGGGCTGTGGCACTCAAAGGAGGCAGAGGGTGCCCAGGTGAGGTTTTTAACGCCTAATTCTGCGGCAGCATCAAATACCTGATTACCAACGAGGTCGCCGTTGCGAAAATGATGGTGTGTAGAAATGGTCATGCCATCCTTAAGTCCGCAGCGAATCAGCGCTTCGCGGATAGAAGGCACGGTTTTGTTGCCATCGTCAGGAAAATCGGCACAGGTGCTGATGAGCGGAGCATATTTTCGACCGGTGGGCCTGAATTTACCTACACCCATAAATGGAACAGCTTCTTTCCCATTGATTATTTGCGGAACTTCCCGCCCCACTGCGTTGTTCGTAATTTTATCGTATTTCAACATGATTTTCTTGTTGTTATGTCAACGTTTGACTTGCGTTTTTTCAGGTACTTACAGATTGATTCCTTGAGAAGACTTCGAATTGATACTCAAACTATTCTCCTAAATTTTACCTGTGAAAATAGAGCAGAATCAAGAGCATGAGCAGGACTAACTTTAAACTTTTTACTTTTAATTTGAGCTTTGAACTTTGAACTTTGAACTTTGAACTTTGAACTTTGAACTTTGAGCTTTGAACTTTGAGCTTTGAACTTTGAGCTTTGAACTTTGAACTTTGAGCTTTGAGCTTTGAACTTTGAGCTTTGAGCTTTTACTTTTTAAGCTTCGACTGCGCTCAGCTCATCGCTTTTTACTTTTTACTTCCTTCTTCTACAAACTCATTCCGCCAGTCAGCATCCAGTTTTCCCATATTAACAGCCAGATTAATGGTATGCTGAGCCCTTTTTACAACCGGAGGATCAATCATTTTAGTGCCTAATGAAACAACTCCAAGTCCCTTTTCCGTAGCATCTATAAAGGCATTTACGATTTTTTTGGCCTTGTCGATTTCAGCTTCGTCGGGAGCAAAATTGTCGTGGATTACCCTGATCTGACGGGGATGAATACAGCCCATACCATCAAATCCGAGTGCTTTTGACCTTAACACATTCTGCTTCAAAGCTTCCATATCGGCAATGTCTGAGAATACTGAATCAATGGCCTGAATACCGGCTGCCTTGCAGGCGTTAACGACCATACTGCGGGCAAAGAAAGATTCTGTGCCTTCGTTGGTGCGGCGGGTGCCAAGGTCAGCGGTATAATCCTCAAGCCCGATGGCCAGTGCGACTACATTCTCAGCGGTTGCAATTTCCAGCGCTTTCAGAACGCCTAAGGCACTTTCAATTATCGGCATCAGCCAGATATTTCCGGTAATATTTTTGGCTTTCCTGATTTCTTCAATCCGGCTGTTTACCAGCCTCAACTGTTCAGCACTTTCGCACTTGGGAACCAGAATTAGGTTCACATTGTGTGGAATAATGTAATCAAGATCAGCCAGCCCGGCCGGAACCTGGTTAATTCTCACCATTCGTTCAGCTCCGTAAAAGTCAATACTTCGCAGGGCGTTTCTCACAAGATAACGGGCTTCTTCTTTTTTAGAAACAGCTACAGCATCTTCAAGGTCGAGTATAATGCCGTTGGGCTTGTGAATTCCGGCATTGATCATCAGGCTGGGGCTATTGCCGGGCAGATAAAGCCTCGAAAAGCGGTCGCGGTCCCGGGTAGTCTGGTAGTTATTCTGCGGAAGAAACTCAGGTAAATATTCTTTTGGACTTCCGGTCAGATGCCTGATGGCAGCTTCGAGCCGGGCAGCGATAACAAGCTCAAGTGCTCCGGAATCATCCAGTAAGAGAGCAGCATCAGCGATGCCATAATATTGAAATATATCGTTACACAACCTGAGGATGGATTCCCCATACATTACCCTGACCTTACTATTAAGCTGGATGTCGATTCCACCACTTTGCCTGATTTCAAGTGATACCTGGCAATCGGATCTTATGCCTTTGCCTTTGTTGCCTGTAATTGCTATTGTTGCCAAACCAGCCTCCTGCTTTAATGGGTTTATTTCTTCGGTTATATTCAACTGCAAAGTAACAATGGAATCTTTAAAAAAAAGTATTTTTTGAAAAATATTCATGAGCGATCAGCACCAGATTATTTTTGCCGCATTGTTTTCATATCCTTTTATGAGGTAAATGTCCGGATTAACTGTTTCGCAAAATGTTGTCATAATGAATCAAAGAACATCAGACACCCAGAATGACAGGTAGCATATAAAATGTTGTATGAAATACGACATTTTGTGTAGCCTTATTTTTTTTGATTAAGATTCTCAAAGAAAGTTTCCTGAGTTTTTTTTGAGATATTTCATAAAACAATGATTATCAAAGTATTAAAATTTAACTGTATGATAAATGGAATTTCAGGTAACCCCAAATGACCTCTATATGACAGATGATTAAATATTTGATATACATATCATTGTGTAATAATCAATTTAAAGTTAATCGTGTGCATTTTAATCGGGGAAATGGTAAGGCGAAAAATAAAAATAGGTTTTTTTATCGAATTTTATTATCTTTGGATATGTTTATTACATCTTTTCTGATTTGTGGAACAGCTTTTGTTATAGAAAATTTAAATTGTTTTGTAACTTTGCCCTGTTTTCAGCGCAATTACTCAGTCACAAAATAAAAAATACAAACCAACCAAAATTAAACAATTATGAAAAAGTGGAAATTTCTTTTTGCTGCATTAATGATGAGTTCAGCAGTATTTGTATCTTCTTGTGGTAAAGACACTACAGAAACCGATCCGGGACCATCACTTACGCTTAAAGGTGGTGCCGAGTATACTTCTACAGATGCAATTCTTGTAATCGGATCAACCATTAAAGTAGGTGTAGTAGGCGGGAAGAGCAGTGTTTCAGGTAATAAACTGACAAAATTCAGGTTTATCTACACTGCCAACAATGTACCAACAACGCTGAAGGACACTACACTGAATGCCGATTCATTCAACTGGGAAACCGAACTTGAATTTACGGGTGTAGGTACCGGAAGGCTTTCCTTTGAACTCACCGATAAGGGAGGTATGAAGGTTGAGAAAGGTTTTAATGTAACTGTTCAGGGTCCGGAAACGTTGAAATATTCAAACGTTGCACTGGGATCATGGGATGATCCGATAGGTAGTTTCTTTGCTACTTCAGAAGGATTGGCATACACTGTAGCCCAAACAGCCATTCCTTCAACACAGGCCAAGATTGACTTTCTTTTCTTTAAAGGAGCCACAAACGGTAACACCCTTGCTTCACCGGATGATATAGATGCCAATACTATTTCAGACCTCAAACTGAATTTGTGGACAAACAAAAATCAGACCCGCTTTAATACCACCGCTATTTCTACTGCTGATTTTGATGCAATCGGAACCAACTACGTTTTCCCGAATTTTAATCTTAACCTGCAGACAACCAAAGCAAATCAACTTGCAGTTGGTGATGTTGTCCTCTTTAAAACCCAGGGTGGCAAACTTGGCCTGATCAAGATTGTAAGCCTTTATACTAAGGGTAGTAAAATGAAGATTGATGTTGTGATGGAAAAATAACATTAATGAAATCTCTGATAAGGCTGCCTTTCCGGTGGCCTTTTTTTTTGCTATTAACTGAAAGAAGTTATTATATTTGTCTGGTATAGTTTATTTGAATATTAAATTGTTAAGAATTCATACTTTCTCATTAATATTCTAATCTTTAATTGATTTTAAAATGAAGAAAAACCTGATTTTATGCTCGTTATTGGTGTTGCTGCTTATCATAGTCAGCAGTTGTAAGAAAGAAGACA
>JBBQBC010000225.1:0-6496 GCA_038317155.1 Bacteroidales bacterium | reverse complement strand
CCATTACGGTCAATATCTTTAATAAGTTCGGCTATTTTTTTGAAAATTGTTTTATTATCGGAAGCCCAGTTTACAAAATCACTATAAGTAGTCTCTTCAAACTGTACTGTTTTCATTTTTTCAGTAGCTCATCGGTTAGTTCCTCAAAATTGCTTCCTGACAAGGTTTTAACCTTTCCCTCTTTAACTTTTTTCACGGAATCGAGTAGGCGAGCAGCATACTGTACTTTTTTACCGGGAGCTTTTCGCGCAGGAACTATCGTAAGTACTATTTCCTCATCGCTAAACAGTTTCTTTATTGACTCAATAAATTGCATGTCCAATTCACTTACTTTGAGGCGGTATATGGTTTCCATAATCGATTTTTTTAATAATAACAAAGTTAATAAGTTTTCAAGGAGATAATCCTATAGCACTTAGAAATGAATAAATTATATAAAATCTTAAATTTTTAGTCATGATAAAAACAGTAAACCTTAACAAAGTGTTTCGCACTGAAGAGATTGAAACAAGTGCATTGAACGATGTAAGCCTTCACATTCAGAAGGGTGAATTTGTAGCCATTATGGGGCCTTCGGGTTGCGGAAAGTCAACCTTGCTAAACATTATCGGCCTATTGGACAATCCAACATCCGGCGAGTATTATTTCGACGGCCATGAAGTCGGCGGTTTTAAGGAACGCAACCGCACCTTGCTCCGGAAAGGCAACATCGGATTTGTGTTCCAGAGTTTCAACCTGATCGATGAACTCAATGTTTATGAGAACGTTGAACTTCCTTTGATCTATCTAAAACTGAGCGCCAAAGAGCGCAAAGAGATGGTCGAAAAAGTGCTGGACCGGATGAAAATCAGTCACAGGAAAAAACATTTTCCGCAGCAATTGTCCGGTGGTCAGCAGCAGCGTGTTGCCATCGCCCGTGCCGTTGTCGCCAATCCGAAACTGATCCTGGCCGATGAACCAACCGGGAATCTCGATTCCAAAAATGGTCTGGAAGTGATGAACCTGCTCACCGAACTCAACCGTGAGGGTACAACTATTGTGATGGTGACCCACTCTATGCATGACTCCGAATTTGCGCACCGCTTGGTAAACCTGTTTGATGGCCAGATCATTTCCGAGGAGGAGAAGAAGCAGATGGCCGATTTGTTGATTTAGAGGGCAAAGGGCAAGGAGCAGGGAGAACGGATGCCGGAGATGGAAACCTGGTCTGCTACATTTCTTCAGGGAAAATTTGCTGCTTAAAAAACCAAGAGGAATGATAAACAAATAACGCATATGATACAATTGAACCAAATTTATAAAGCCATCCTTAAATACAAAACTTCTTCCGGTCTGACACTGTTGAGCCTGGTAATTTCATTTTTAGGGATTATTATTTTGACACTTTATGTATTGTTTGAAAAAAGTTTTGACCGTTACAATGAGAATGCCAATTCTGTATATCGAATCGAAACTAAATTATATGGAGATGCGATTCCGGCAGTAATGGGTGGTCTTATCCAACAGAAAGTTCCTGAAGCAGAAAAATTGACCGTCTTTTGGTTCAGCTCCGGAAAAACAACTACAGTTAAGCTGAAAGAGACAAATACAGCATTTTATTCCAATGTTCTGTATGCCGGGGAATCGGTTTTTGATCTGTTTACTCTGCCGCTAATATCAGGAAGCAAGGAGACCTCCTTAACTGAGCCTAACACAGTAGTGCTCACAGAGTCATTGGCAACAAAATTATTTGGAACGGCAAATCCACTTGGTGAAAATATTTTTCAAAATGGTGAAGCGTTTAAAGTGACTGCTGTGATGAAAGATTTTCCTAAAAATTCATCTTTTTCAGCCAATTGCATATTGTCGTTTGCTACCAAGCTAAAAGACAAACGAGATGCTGCGTATAATTGGTCTGAATGGAGTTACAATATCTTCATCAGACTCAAGTCCGGAAGTAACCCGGTTCAGGTTGCTGATAAAATTGAGAGGATTCCTGAAATAGCGGAATCCTTGAAAGATATGAAAGAGAACAATTCCAATCAGCCATATTTGATTTTGCGTCCTTTACCAGATATCCATTTTGTTGTGAGCGGGATCTATATTTATTCAAATCCATTGATCCTTAATGTTTTGACACTTTTGGCAATTGTCCTGGCCGTAATGGGAGCCGTTAACTTCATCAACTTTTCGACCTCGCAAGCCCCATTGCGCAGCAAAGCTCTCTCCATTTTGCAGGTGTTGGGTGGGAGTCGAATCTCCTCTATGGGACAAATCATTGCCGAATCTGTATTGCTTTCCCTATTTGCATTGTGCATTTCATTGGCAATTCATCAGTTATGTTACTCAGCCATTGAAACATTCTTCGGAATCAGTGGACTGAGCTTTGCCGGTCGTTACCAGTATATCCTATGGTTTTTCATTTTCGCTTTCGGATTTGGCATTTTAGCCGGTCTCTATCCGGCACGCTACATCACGTCCTCACCTATTGTACTGTCAGTTAAGGGAAAATCCAACTTCTCCGGAAAGGGTAAATTTTTCAGGAATACATTGGTAACCATTCAGTTTGTTTTTACCATTGCCTTACTTATTTCAGCTTTTATCATTGAGAAGCAACTAAATTTCTGGCGGAATTTTGACATCGGAGTTAACAAGGAAAATGTGGTCTATCTCAAGACTACATGGGAACTTGAAAAACACAACCAGGCGTTTGCTGATGAATTAATGAAAAACCATGAAATTGTAGATTATACTTATGCTCAGTTTATTCCAGGCAAAGTTGGGATGGGTTGGGGGAGAGAAATTGATGGCCAGAACATTCAACTAACCTGCTGGCCGGTTGATGATAAATTTCTGGATTTCTTCGGTATTAGGATGGCAGAAGGCCGCAAGTTCCTGAAGGGATCAACAGCAGATATCAATAGCTTCATCCTGAATAAAAAAGCCGTCGAAAAATTTGGTTGGAACAATCCTCTCGAAAGAAAAATGCCGGGTTTTGATTTTACCGGACCAATTATTGGTGTGGCCGAAAACTTCAATTTCTCTTCTCTGAAAGAGGAAATCGAGCCCATGCAATTTTGGCTGACAGATGTCAATGCCAGGAAGAGTGTTCTATTGTTGAGACTTAAGTCTGGTAATTATACCGAAACCAATGGCTTCATTAAAAATCAAGCATTGAAATTTGATCCTAGAAACCCGGTTGAGATAAACTTTCTGGATGATACCCTAAATGCGCTATACGAAAAAGAGGAGAGAATGTCCCGATTGATTGAGTTTGTGGCCATGTGGTGTATGTTGCTTGCCATTACCGGCCTGATGGGACTTATCATCTTTATTTGCCGCGACCGCGTTAAGGAGATCGGAATAAGAAAGGTAAACGGTGCAACGATTGCTGAGGTGATGAAAATGCTAAATCGGGATATCATCAGATGGGTGGTTGTTGCATTCGTCCTGGCGGTGCCGGTTGCCTGGTATGCCATGCATCGATGGCTCGAAAACTTTGCCTACAAAACAGAATTAAGCTGGTGGATTTTTGCCATTGCCGGTTTGATGGCATTGGGAATTGCACTGCTAACGGTGAGTTGGCAAAGCTGGAAAGCCGCAACAAGAAACCCGGTGGAGGCGCTGAGGTATGAATAAAGTCTTGAACTGTGATTAAATGATTGATTGAAAACTATGATTAAATCGCTATGAGTGAAAGTTTATACATCAATGAAAAATATCCACTTTCGGATTTGACAGGTAAGATAATTAAGTGTGCAATAGAAGTCCACAAACATTTAGGAAATGGCTTCCAGGAGGTGATTTATCAAAGGGCATTGGCTATTGAATTTTCGTTACAGGGTGTTATATTCAGCAGGGAATTTGAGATGCCACTTTTCTATAAGGGAGAGCATATTGGGACAAGAAGAGTTGATTTTTTCGTTGAAGAAAATGTGATGGTTGAGCTCAAAGCTGTCATTCAACTCGAAGATGTTCATCTGGCACAGGCAATAAATTATCTGGAAGCCTACAAAATGGAAGTTGGGCTGCTCATTAATTTTGGCAGTAAAAGTTTGGATTT
The DNA here is from genome assembly GCA_038317155.1 of Bacteroidales bacterium. Classification (GTDB taxonomy): domain Bacteria; phylum Bacteroidota; class Bacteroidia; order Bacteroidales; family Lentimicrobiaceae; genus Lentimicrobium. The sequence continues at coordinate 2,454 of JBBQBC010000225.1, read as the reverse complement.
TAAACGTGTTATGAACAAGAAATCAAAGCCTTCATGAAATCAAACGAATCAAAGTTCGAGACATTCTGGCAAAGCTGGAAGGCAGCTACGAGAAACCCGGTGGAGGCGTTGCGGTATGAATAATTTTTACCCCAAACCCCTGAAGGGGCTTAAGATTGTGCAAACATGAGCATAGGTGATCAGGTTTCGATGTTTTACAATGCAAAACCAATCATTTTTGAACGGGCAAAAGCAATGCGCGAGAATATGACCCAGGCTGAAAAAGCCGTTTGGGGATTATTGAGTTCTAAAAGGATGCGGGGACTTCGATTTAAGACACAACATCCGATCGACCTATTTATTGCTGACTTCTATTGCCATACACTTAAACTGGTCATTGAAATTGATGGAGGAATTCATAGATCGAAAGAACAGAAAGAGTATGATATTGGCCGGGAAGCAGAATTAGGTCGCTATGGAATTAGGGTGATACGATTTACAAATGAAGAAGTTGAGAAAGGTATTGATCAAGTCAGAAGAGAAATTGAAAGAGTATGCCAGAATTGTTGATAAGCGCTCCGAAGTCCCCTTTAGGGGATTTAGGGGTGGAAATTATTGGCAAAGCTGGAAAGCAGCAACAAGAAACCCTGTGGAGGCGTTGCGGTATGAATAGGCTAATTAACTATTGATTAAATGAATGGTCAAGAAATGATTTAGGTGTAATGATCGGAATTTTTTCAAATGGATGTAAAACCAACAAATCGGAGTCGCCTGTAACAATACAGTCTGCTTTCCCGGATAATGCAAGCTCAAGATACATATTGTCTTTGGGATCGCGACACATATCGATATGGTGTCTCACATCAATACTTTCAGAAGCATTTATGAATGAAAAGATAAAAGCATATCTGGAGTTATTATCTTCAAAATATCGATCAAATTTTGATTTAAATAAAATAGTGTTGAGTTCGAGAAAAGTTTTTCGTGACCTTAAAACGACATGGTGCTTTACTGCATTCTCAAATGCCTTGAACGGAATCGAATTTTTTAACAATGCAGCACTGATTAATACATTATTATCAAATACAATTTTCATCTATTTGTCTAATAATTTGCCAAGCTTTTCTTGTGTAAGACCTTGTTTAGCAGCATATTCTCCAATTTCTTCCATTACTTGCAAAATTGGCTTAGGATCCGAAACCCATAGATCAATAAGACGCGCCAATTGTATTTTCTTGTCATCTGTCAAAAATTCAATTTTTTGGGCAGTAGCATTATCTACCTGTAACGTAATCGTTTTCATGATCAATTATTGTATAGGATAAAAATAAGGAATAAAAAGATAATTACCGGATTTTACTTGAAAAATCTACATTCAAAATACTAAGAGATTAGCTGGTCGATTTTTGCCCTGGCAGGTTTGATGGCATTGGGAATTGCTTTGCTGACTGTTAGTTGGCAAAGCTGGAAAGCTGCAACAAGAAACCCTGTGGAGGCGTTGCGGTATGAATAGTCTGGAACTGTGATTAAATGATTGATTGAAAACTATAATTAAATCGCTATGAGTGAAAGTTTATACATCAATGAAAAATATCCACTTTCGGATTTGACAGGTAAGATAATTAAGTGTGTGATAGAAGTCCACAAACATTTAGGAAATGGCTTCCAGGAGGTGATTTATCAAAGGGCATTGGCCGTCGAATTTCCGTTACAGGGTGTTATATTCAGCAGGGAATTTGAGATGCCACTTTTCTATAAGGGAGAGCATATTGGTACAAGACGGGTGGATTTTTTTGTTGAGGATAAAGTGATGGTCGAAATAAAAGCGATCATTCAACTTGAAGATGTTCATCTGGCACAGGCAATAAATTATCTGGAAGCCTATAAAATGGAAGTTGGGCTGCTCATTAATTTTGGCAGTAAAAGTTTGGATTTTAAACGTGTTATGAACAAGAAATCAGAGCCTTCATGAAATCAAACGAATCAAAGTTCGAGACATTCTGGCAAAGCTGGAAAGCGGCCACGAGAAACCCGGTGGAGGCGCTGAGGTATGAATAATTGCAAATGGATACAAAATAATTTTAATTAAACTATTGTAATATGAGAAAGCTAAACATCATTATCCGAAGCCTGTTAAGACAAAAATTGAACACAGGAATCATTGTTATCAGCCTGACCATCGGATTGTCTTGTGTCAACCTGATTGCTCTTTTTATTAATCGGGAATTTAATACCGATGGTTTTCAGGCTAATAAAGAACAGATTTATGCCTTAAAATGTGATGATATATTTAATAAATCCGGGAAAATGTATTTGTGCAAAACGGGCTCGGCCGAATATATTAAAGCCAATTTTGCCCAGGTTGAAGATTTCTGCCGGTTGAGTCCGGCATCATCTCAAAAGGTGGTAGTGAGTAATGAAACCTATTTTGACCGTCCCGGAATAATTGCAGCTTCCAAAAACTTTTTTGATTTT
>JBBQBC010000224.1:0-6646 GCA_038317155.1 Bacteroidales bacterium | reverse complement strand
AATGATCCCGGTTAGGGTAGAAGCGAAGGTGGCCAGTAGAATAGGGATAAAAACATCCGAGGGATCAACAGCACCCAGTTGGGTGCGATAAACCATGATGCTGATTGGAATCAGGGTCAGGCCCGATGCATTCAGCACCAGAAACATAATCATGGCGTTGGAGGCCGTATCCTTGTCTTTGTTGAGCTCCTGCAACTGTGTCATGGCTTTCAGACCGAGCGGTGTGGCTGCATTGTCAAGCCCAAGCAGGTTAGCGGCAATATTCATCATGATGGAACCACTGGCAGGATGGCCTTTGGGTATCTCGGGGAAAAGCCGGCTAAACAGAGGTCCGACGGCTTTTGACATCAGATTGACGATACCGCCTGATTCACCCACTTTCATCAATCCCATCCAAAGCGTCATCACTCCGGTCAGCCCTAAAGAGATTTCAAACCCTGTTTTAGCCATCTCGAATGTACTGGCCATCATATCGGGAAAAATGCCGGTATCGCCCAGAAAAATCAGCCGGATCAGGCCAACGAGGAACGCGATAATGAAAAAAGCAACCCAGATATAGTTTAAAACCATGTGCTATACAGATAGGATCAAAAGCATTCAAACCTACATGAATTTATTCTAATTCACAAACGAAAAATGAAAATTTCATACAGGCCTGGCTGATGCCTTTCATGAGGGTATCCCAAAGGTTTGATGAACGTGATAATTCTCCGGCACTTCAGAATAATATTTAGCCTTATGAACAAGGATTTAATTCATACAGGTTACCCGAAAATGGTTACTTTTGAATACAGATTAACCATGTTTTAAGTTCCATAAATTTTAATCAAATGAAAGTTCAATTCCTCGGGGCCGCCCGTGAAGTAACCGGAAGCAAACACCTGATAACGACTGATAAAGGCAAGAAGATTTTACTTGATTGTGGCATTTATCAGGGTAAAGGACTTGAAACCGATGCCATGAACCGGAATATTGGGGTTATTCCTCACGAAGTTGACCACATCATTCTAACGCATGGACACATCGACCACTCGGGCCTGATTCCTTACTTTTACAGCAAAGGTTTCCGGGGATCGGTTATTTGCACCCATGCTACCCGCGATTTGTGTGCTATTATGTTGCCCGACAGCGGCCACATTCAGGAAGGTGATAACGAGCGGTTTAATAAAAAGAGGGCTCATCAGGGGTTACCCCCCGTGGAACCACTATATAAAAAAAAGGATGCAATCAAGTGTATGGAGCTATTTATAGGGGTTCCATATAACAGGAAATTCCACATTGACCAGGATATCAAGCTGAAATTTACCAATACCGGGCACATGCTTGGTAGTGGAGTTGTGAGTCTGGAGATAGAGGAAAAGGGAAAGATTACGCGGATTGCTTACACCGGTGATATTGGCAGGCCTGAGAACCGGATACTGAGACCTCCTGAACCATTTCCGCAATGCGATTACCTTATTACGGAATCTACTTACGGAAACCGCATTCATCCGAAATTGCAGAGTGCTGAAGGAGAACTGCTCAGGGTCGTTAAAGAAACCTGTGTTGACAGGGGCGGGAAGCTTATTATTCCATCATTTGCCATAGGCCGCACCCAGGAGATTGTGCTTGTTTTGAATAATTATTTCAATGAAGGTTTGCTGCCCAGGGTTAACATTTATGTTGATAGCCCACTGGCAGTGAATGCAACGGAGATTTTCAGAATGCATCCGGAGTGTTTTAACAAGGAAGTTATACATGTTATGGAAACTGACCCTGATCCGTTTGGTTTTAGTTCGCTTCATTACATAAAACTTGCTGAAGAATCGAAAAAACTGAATGAAATAAAACAACCGTGTATTATCATTTCTGCTTCAGGAATGATGGAGGCCGGACGAATCAAACACCACCTTGCCAACAACATCAGCAATCCCAAAAACACCATTCTTGCGGTAGGTTATTGTGCGCCTTCAACGCTGGGCGCTCGCATACTGAGAGGTGACAGGGAAGTTTCGATTTACGGGGTTTTGCATGAAGTGCGTGCAAAAATTGAACGGATTGAAGCTTTCAGTGGTCATGCCGATGCAGATGAAATGCTTGAGTTTATCAGTTGCCAGGATAAAGCACAGGTCAGAAAAGTATTTTTAGTTCATGGCGAAATCGGAGCTCAGTCTGAATATCGCGAAAAGCTTATAAAGGCAGGGTTTACAGGTATTGAAATCCCATCGGTCGGCAATGAGTATGATCTGTAAATCAGCTGGTTAATAACCAATGATTCAATTCATTTATTGATTCAGAAAACGGACAAAAAGAGAGAGGCGGTTCATTATGAAACCGCCTCTCGTCTTAAATTAACTATGAAAATTTTAATTTCTGGCTTTAGCCGCTCTTTTGCGGGCAGAATAGTTGATTTTAAATGCACCGACTTTACGTAACTCCTGTTTAACATCGGTTACAATCCCCATCTTTACTTCTTTATCAACCTTTAATGAGGTGGTAATCGATGGTCTATCCGCTTCAGCCCGAGCTTCTCTCTCGACTATGATGAATTCTGAAATTTTAGCCAGACTCTGAAAACTATCATTCAATTGGATTCTGGATTCTGTTCCCAGTTTGGATTCAACAGGAGGCCCAATATAAATGTAGCTCACCAGTGCTTTTTTCTCAAGTTTCTGAACTTCAGTAGCATCTGGTAGTTTTGTGCGAACCTTCAACTGAACTTCTCTTGTTGAGGTTGTCATCATGAAGAATATCAACATCATAAATATGATATCCGGCATTGATGATGTATTCAGACCAGGTAGTTCCCTACCACCTTCTTTTTTAAAACGGGCCATGTTATTTACCTCCTATGTTTTCAGGCTCTGCTTCAGAAATAGAAACCGGTATTGCTTTCTGAATAGCTTCAACAGATGATTTTATTTTTAAATCCGCGAATTTAACCCCAAATTTTTGTTTGGAGAGTTCGTCCCTCAGTTCGGCTACTGCAGCAGTAAGTTCGTTCTGAACTTGTATATACATGTCGTAGGAAGTACCTCTATCATTCTTAAGAGAAATAATTCCCTTTGAGATTGAGTATGATCCAAGGCCAGGAATGTTCTCAACCTTTTTTTCTGGTAGGTCAATACGATCCGTTGGATTAGACAGAAAATCCTTTGCCTCGGTGCGAAGGGTGCTAATACTGCCAATTTTACCATCAACAAACAGCCTGTCACTTTTATTAATCAGTACGTTGAAAACATTACGATCCTTAACATCGGGCGGTTTTATAGTTATGTCAGGGGGCGGGGGCAGTCTTCTCACAATACCTGTATCTGTATCCATGGTAGTTGTTACCAACCAGAAGATCAGAAGCAAGAAAGCGATATCTGCCATCGAACCGGCATTAATTTCTGGAATTTTTCTTGCCATAGTTTTTGCTTATTTTAGGCATTTATTAACGAAAAATTTTCATTATCGAAGCATAAAGAATACTTCCGGCAGCCCCAATGAAAAACACATAAGTAGCAACCAAACCTCCTCCAATAACCTTAGACAATGTTGGTGAAATCCCAAATTTGGTGTAAAAGGTTCCTGTGTCAGCGGGTGATACAAGGTATGAAATCAGAAAAATTGCCAGTATCGCACCAATGCCTATGAACGCTCCTTTTGCAGCCTTTAAATTTCCGAAGGTTTGAATAATCGGAAATACTAAAGACGCCAAAATAGCAACCATCAGCAAAATGTAGGTTACGATAAAACCTAAGTTTATGAGAATTTGCATAACAGTTATTTTTTAACGTTTTTGTTTTTCACAAGGATGTCCATAAAGGAGATGGTGGCATCTTCCATTGAGTTGACAATGCCTTCAACTTTTGACAGAAGGTAGTTGTAGAAGATCTGAAGAATAATTGCAACAATCAGACCGAATACGGTAGTTAACAGAGCCACTTTCATACCTCCGGCAACAACGGTTGGTGAAATATCTCCGGCTGCTTCAATAGCGTCGAAAGCCTGCACCATACCTACAACAGTTCCGAGGAATCCAAGCATCGGTGCCAGTGCAATAAAGAGAGATATCCACGAAAGATTGTTCTCCAGGCGGGACATCAACACACCTCCATAGGAAACAATCGATTTTTCAACAATTTCAAGGCCTTCTGAGTGGCGGTCAAGTCCCTGGAAGAAAATGCTCGCAACCGGACCCCTTGTGTTCTTGCAAATTTCTTTGGCGGCGGTAACCCCTTCCATTTCAAGAGCAGTTTCAACTTTGTTCAGTAGTTTCTGGGTGTTGGTTGTAGAAAGGTTAAGATAAATAACCCTTTCAATAACTAGTCCTAAACCGAAAATCAGAACAAGAAGGATAGGAAACATCCAGATTGCACCACCTTCAATGAATTTTTGTTTTAGAACCTGATGAAATGATTTAGGAGCTTCTTCCTCAGCTACCAGGGTTTCCTGGGGAACTGCTGCTGCTGCTGAATCAGCGGCTACAACGGCTGAATCTTTTACTACCTGTCCAGTCTTAGCAGCAGGGGTTCCCTGTGCCATAACTACGCTGGTTACTCCAAATGTGAGCATTCCTGCTACTGCCAAAAACGCAATTAATTTTTTCATAGTTAATGGTATTGATTTTTGTTTTTAAGGAACTTGTTTTTGTTTCTGTTTATTGTGCTAATCGTAAATTATCATTCCACATCTGGCGGAGAGAATGGGATTCGAACCCATGATACGCTTTTGGCATATACACACTTTCCAGGCGTGCGCCTTCGACCACTCGGCCATCTCTCCAAACAGGCTCAATCTTACGCCCTTTTTTATTTCAAGGCGCTAAAATACAAAAAAAAGATGATGTAAAATTTATTAAGTTAAATTTTACTGATTCTACATAACATTGTAGGCTAAATAACAGATATACAATTGGATAAAAAATTTATAAGCACCCTTTTCTTCAAAAAAAACTTCAGGATTATTATCAGAATTCATGGTCTTGCACATTTTTTATTCATTTGTGAGTTCACCCCGCAAAGGATTTTGTAATTTTTTCGCAAATTCTTCGCCTGAATATCCCTCCCCAAGCAAAAACATGGTTTTTGCAATGGCTGATTCAGTAGTTATGTCGTACCCTCCAACAACGCCGATACTTTCCAATTGAACGCTGGTTTCATATTTACCCATTTCAACAGAACCGCCCTTGCATTGCGTAACATTAAAGATGGTTATACCTCTTTCTATTGCTGATTTCAGATCCCGGATAAACCATTTGTCTGTTGGTGCATTACCGGCTCCATAGGTTTCGAGGATTACTGTTTTAAGGCCCGAAGTACCAAGTATGCTTTGAACCACATTTTCAGTAATGCCCGGAAATAGCTTGAGAATTGCTACATTAGGATCAAGTTTCAGGTGAACCTTTAGTTTTTTGAAGTTTGGTTTTATGATGTACTGGGTGTTATACCTTATATGTACGCCCACGGTGGCCAACAGAGGGTAATTGCCACTCAGGAATGCATTAAAGTTTTCCGCATTGAATTTATTAGTTCGGTTGCCACGCATCAGCCGGTTTTCGAAACAGATAGCAACTTCAGGAACAACCGGGGTATCGTCTTCGCGGGCCGCGGCAATTTCAATGGCATTGATGAAATTCTCCCGGCCATCGGTGCGCAGAACGCCCATCGGCAGTTGCGACCCGGTGAATATTACCGGTTTGTTGAGATTTTCCAGCATAAAACTAAGAACCGAGGCTGTATAGGCCATGGTATCAGTGCCATGCAATACAACAAAACCATCGTATTTCTCGTAATTTTCTTCTATCGTTTCTGCAAGTTTTATCCAAAAGGCCGGATTCATGTTCGATGAATCAATCAACGGATCAAAACAAAAAGAATTAATCTGGTAGTTGAAATTCGCCAGAATAGGAATATGATTGTATAGCGCATCAAAATTAAACGGAGTCAGGGCGCCGGTTTTAGGGTCCTGAATCATGCCAATTGTGCCGCCGGTGTAAATTACAAGGATGTTGGTTTCCATGGGGTTGAAAAGTAAAAAGTAAAAAGTCTAAAGCTCAAAGTCTAAAGCTCAAAGCTCAAAGTAAAAAGTAAAAAGCTCAAAGTATATAGCTCAAAGCTCAAAGTCTAAAGTAAAGAGTAAAAAGTCTCAAATAAAAAGTTAATTGCAGTGCCTGGATTCAGAAGTTTTGGAAATTCGGATTTTCAGAAAAGCAGTTTAAAGTCCGAATATCTTCATAGCATTCGCGGTTGTTGCTTCACTTACTTCCTGGAGGCTTATTCCTTTTATTTCAGCTACTTTTTGCGCAATCAGCGGAATGTATGCAGGCTCGTTGCGCTTACCGCGATGCGGCATTGGAGCCAGAAAAGGAGCATCGGTTTCAAGAACAAGATGTTTTAAATCAATGTGTTTTAAAGTTTCCTGCATTTTGTTGTTTTTAAAGGTAACTACACCGCCCAGTCCAAGACTGAATCCAAAGCCAATGGCTTGCACAGCCTGTTCTAAACTTCCGGAAAAACAGTGGAAAATACCATGCAGGTCCGATTTGTTGACATCTTTTAAAATCCGGATCACTTCATGAAATGATTCCCTGATATGAACGATTAACGGGAGATTATAGGCCCGGGCCAGATCAATATGATGTCGGAAAACATATTCCTGTTGAAGGGCATAGGTTTTGTCC
>JBBQBC010000223.1:0-6689 GCA_038317155.1 Bacteroidales bacterium | reverse complement strand
AGCATCAGAATAAACAGGAAAGCTGCAGCGCCAAATCCTTTTTTAATCAGCAGTATTGAGAGTGCAGCACCGAGACGGCCGGCCCAGTTATTGGCTTCTGTTGAGCTATCGAATAGTATCCGTTTAAACGAAAACGAGGAGAAAAGATCGTCGGCTCCCCATTGGAAGTAAAGGAAAAGATAGGATGAAAACGCGAACAGTAAATAGATAGCCACAAAAATGAAGAAAACCCCTGTAATTTTTTTGCCACGGCCATCGGTTACCCACAAAGGTAATCGGAACGAACGATCCTTTTTCCCGGGTTTTTTGGCGGGTTTTTCGTCAAATTCATCCTTTGGTTTGCTTTTTTTAAGCGTATTACCTTTAACTGCCATGTGCAGGAATTATATTTACTGGTTTCGCAAAAGAACAAAACCGCTTGATTCTATTTGTTGCTGTTAACATGGGTTTTCTATATAAACAGACTGATAGAATCAACCGGCAATTTGGCCTTCCCGGAGGAAGTATGTGAACTTTACTGACCTCCTCCGAACATTTGCCTGAGCTCATCAGGTGTCATTTCTTTATAATCGGATGGGACTTCAAAATCGCGGTTTGAAACTTTGCCTTTTTCAACCGAAGAGGCTGTAAGTAACATGCTCATTCCCTGCATTTTGTATTGAAATTCCATGGGAATACCGGGTAAGGTTCTGTATTCATTGTCGTAAAAAATCTTATTGTTGCCAATGGCATCGGTAAAATAGACAATAATAGGAGAACCCTTGCTCTTTTCGTCGCCAAAGTTAATCTCAGCTTTTTTGCAAACGAAGCCAGCTATTTCTTTTGTTTCGCTTGTCATTACCACGATTGGTTCTTTCGCATGGGCTGCATCGTTTTTTTTGTTGGGTTTCATTGCAATTTTTTTGCCCATCATTTCGATCAATACAGTGGTGGTTTTCTGGTCTGAGTCAAGCAGTAAGATTTGGCTCATCGAAGGCATGTTTATGTCGATTCTGGCCTTGTTGCCATTTAAAGAAACTTTCATGCTTTTGGGTAACATGGCCAGTTGCGAGGCTTCCATTTTTGCGTCGGGGTAGGTAACATTATAGTTGATGACCCCTTTGAAGGAAGTCCCTGCTTTCTGGGCAAATCCGGCAAGACCGGCAATGAGCGTGAAAACAAGAATTAAAGTCGTATAAGTGTGGTTTCTTTTCATTTCAATCAGTTTTTGTGTTGAATTCAGATTAGGCTATTCATTCTCCGTGATTACAATTTTTTCGATTTCATCACCAGCCTTTATCAGGTCAATTACTTCGAGACCTTCATAAACTTTTCCAAAGCAGGTGTGCTGACGGTCGAGGTGGCTGGTATTGTTCCTGCTGTGACAGATGAAAAACTGGGAACCTCCGGTATTGCGGCCTGCATGAGCCATGGAGAGCACACCGCGGTCGTGGTATTGATTGCCGCCATCAAGTTCACACTTAATTGAATAGCCAGGTCCACTCGATCCGGTGCCGTTCGGGCATCCGCCCTGTATTACAAAATCAGGAATGACACGATGAAAATTCAATCCGTCGTAGAAGCCCTTTTTGGCCAGTTTAACAAAGTTTGCTACTGTTTCCGGCGCATCCTTTTCAAAAAAATTAACTTTCATTACACCTTTAGTGGTGTGAATTTCTGCTTTATACATGAATTTATGTGTTGAGTTTTCTGTTTATTTAATTGTTCTGAACAGTTTATTCAATCTGATTTTCCCACCAAAAAGGCTCTTGTTACTGTCGAGCGACAGCCACACGAAAACTGCCTTTCCGACAATATGATCATTGGGAACAAAACCCCAGAACCTGGAGTCGGCGGAATTGTGCCTGTTATCGCCCATCATCCAGTAATAATCGAGTTTGAAGGTATAGCTGGTAGCCGGTTTCCCGTTGATCAAAATCTTTTCTCCTTCAATTTCAAGGTCATTAAGCTCATAGGCTTTGATAATCCTGGCATACAGCATTATGTTTTTAGTGCTGAGTTCAACGGTGGTTCCTTTTTTTGGAATCTGGAGCGGGCCGAAATTATCGACATTCCAGGGGTATGCTGAATCGAAAGGAAAGATATACGGTTGCCAAAATCCTTTGGGCTGAATTATTTTTCTGACTTCCTTCACGTTGACGAAGCCTTTGATTTTCGCAGCGGTTTCATTGGTAAGGGTCATAACTATTTCGTCTGGGCCAGCCATAGAAATCTCTTCTGTAATGTCGAGTTTTTCGAGTGCTTTTGGATTAATTCTGGTACCATCAGTTCTTATGATGTACTTGAACTGAGCCTGTTCCGGGAGTTCGGCTGCTTTGCCGTTGATGTAAACTACCTGGTCTTTTATTTCGAGGACATCACCTGGTATTCCGATACATCTTTTGATGTAGTTTTCGCGTTTGTCAACCGGCCTGGCAATAATATCGCCAAAATTGGCTTTGTCATTCCATACCCTGTACCGTCCGTAATCCCTTACCAACGCATAATAGCTCTGGTTTTGAACATTCAGGGCCACTGTGTCGCCATCGGGATAATTAAAAACCACCACATCGTTATTTTTTATGGTTGTTAAGCCGGGGAAGCGATAATAGGGCAGTTTAATCCACTCAACATAGGATTTGGTGGTTGCTGTGAGCGGTAAGGTATGATGCACAAAAGGGAAAGCGAGGGGAGTATTCGGTACTTTCGGTCCATAGCTGAGCTTGCTGACGAAAAGAAAATCTCCGACCAACAGCGATTTTTCCATTGATGAAGTTGGAATGGTGTAAGCTTCAACCATGAATATCCTGATGATGCTTGCAGCAATGACCGCGAAAATTATGGCGTCCACCCATTCGCGGACAGGAGTCTTCTTGATTTTAACCCTGTTGGCAGGTTCCACATAATCGGCTTGTTTTTTCAGGCCGAGCCATGGAAGATATATAAAGGGAAAAAGAACAGCCAGTGCCTGACTTCCGAGATCGTAAATTTTATGACACTTCAGTGTTTCAACCACCATCAACATCACCATAAAGGCATTGATGAAAGGCATGATCAGAAAGATGTACCACCAGAGTGGCTGTTTGATGATTCTGAGCCAAATGTAGTAATTAAGGAACGGGATTGCTGATTTCCAGCCTGGTTCACCGGCAGTTTCAAATATTTTCCATAACAAAACCGGGAAAAACAGGAAAATCAGGATTAGAATCAAAGAGAGTGACATATAATCATTTTTGAAGAATACTCAGAGTTATCTGTGATTGTTTGCAAACTTACGCTTTTTATCAATTCACCTGCCCGAATTAAGCAAATCGGCCATACTGAAGAAGCCTTTGCGCCCCATCAGCCACTCGGCTGCCAGCAATGCCCCCAGTGCAAATCCTTTACGGTTATGGGCGGTGTGTTTTAGTTCAATTGTATCAGCTTCTGATTCCCAGTAAATTGTATGTGTTCCCGGGATTTCACCCGAGCGTTCACTGTTTATCGGAAGTGTATGAGGGTCAGTTGTTAAGCCGGATGCCCATCTTGAATACATTGGGCTTACCTCAATAATATCGTTGGCCAAAGCAATTGCCGTGCCACTGGGTGCATCGAGCTTGTGAATGTGATGAATCTCATTCAGCCGGGCCTGATAATTATGCCCCGATATCAATCGCGCCAGTGTTCTGTTGATTTCAAAGAAGATGTTGACCCCAATGCTGAAATTGGGCGCATAGAAAAATGATCCCTGTTTTGTTTTGCAGATTTCTTTTGAAAGTTCAAGTTCAGTTTGCCACCCGGTGGTTCCCGATACCACGGCGATTCCGGCGTTCAGGCAATGGTTTACCACCCATGAAGCGGAATGCGGAGTGCTGAAATCAATGACAACATCACAGCTTTCATCGGTCAGATTGATGCTGCTCCAATCTGTGCTTTTGTCAGGTGTGGCAATAACTGAATGTCCCCGTTCGAGGGCAATTTTTTCTATTTCATGGCCCATACGGCCGTATCCTGAAATTATAATTCTCAATTCTGTAATGATTTTCAGAGGTTTAAACACAGCCGGATGCCATTGGCAAATCTGTCGGGTCTTCCGGCAGGCATCATGAACGCAGGCCCGATATTGAGCGACAGGTTATCTGATATGTCGTAATCGAAGAAATGGGCATCCACAGCCGCATCTATAACATTCAGTATATACCAGACAGTGGAAAATATAACAGTCAATTCGACCCTTCTTCTGTAAAAATCGCGTCCACGCAGCAGGTCATTGGGGTCAGGGTATCGTTTAATGTATTCGTTATCAATGGGGAAACTATCTTTATTAATCACATAGCGATATGCTTCTGTGAATTTTTTTGTTTCATCGTTGTTAATCTTGAAGTTGTATGCAAACGCTCCAAATCCAACGTAGATAATCGGTATTTTCCAGTATTTCCTGTTGTAAGCCTGTCCAAGACCTGGCAAAACGAGTGAATAGATGGTAGCTTTGTGCGCGGAGTGCATTTCTGCACGCAAAGTGTCGGAATTACCGGAAAGTTTCTGCAGGGGAATCGTATCCTGAGCCTTCAGAGAAACCATAGTAAGCAGGAATATTAAAACAGTAAAGACCACCCTGGGAAGCAGGCTGGTCCTGAAAAACCGATTACTGATAAGTCCTTGGGTTAAAAATGTCATGCCCGGTTCATTTGCCCTTAAATTACCCGTTTAAATCAGATAGCAGGCGCTCGAGTTCTTTCCGGGAATTAAAACTTATAACGATGTTACCTTTACCTTTATTGCTTAACTGAACGTTGACAATGGTATTAAGCTTTGCAGCGATGTCTATCCGTTTATGATCGATTTCAGCGGGCAACTCTTTAATTTGCGGCGCTTTTCTTTGAGCAGGCTGGCGGTTTAGGTTACGGACGATCTCTTCGACTTCGCGAACAGAAAGGTCTTTTAAAATAATATTGCGGAGTATTGTTACCTGGGTTGCCTCGTCTTCAATACTGATGAGCGCCCTTGCATGGCCCATGGTGATTTTACTGTCGCGGATAGCAATTTGCAGTTCAGCCGGTAATTTCAATAGCCGGACGTAGTTGGAAATGGTTGTTCTGTTTTTACCAACGCGCTGGCTTAGTTCCTCGTGGGTAAGTTCACACTCATCGATCAGTCTTTGGTAGCTCATCGCAATTTCGAGCGCATTCAGGCTTTCGCGTTGAATATTTTCCACCAGTGCCATCTCCAGCATTTGCTGATCGTTGGCAATGCGGATGTATGCCGGAATCTCATCAAGTCCTGCAATTCTGGAAGCTTTCAGCCGGCGTTCACCCGAAATAAGCTGGTATTTATCATACCCCATCTTCCTGACGGTGATTGGCTGGATTATTCCCTGTTCTTTGATAGAAGTAGCCAGTTCGTTAAGCGCTTCAGGCTCAAAATCTTCGCGCGGCTGAAACGGATTCGATTCTATCTGGCTCAGCGGAATAGAGGCAATGGCACCGGCTACAAAACTTCCGGAAATATCTTTTGAGGTTATATCGGTTTCGGGGCTTTCGAGAATGGCACTTAAACCCCTGCCAAGCGCTTTTTTCTTAGGATTCATTTTCAGTGTTGATTTGTTTTTCAGATGCTTTTAATCTGGTCAGTTCATTTTTTTGAAGGATTTCCCTGGCCAGGTTGAGATAATTTACGGCGCCTGTACTATTAATGTCGAACATGATGATGGATTCGCCAAAACTCGGGGCTTCACCCAGTTTGGTATTCCGGTGGATCATGGTTTCAAAAACCATATCCTGGAAATGTGCTTTAACTTCATCAACTACCTGGTTCGAGAGCCTCAGACGAGAATCGTACATGGTAAGCAAAATACCTTCAATATCGAGGTCGGTATTCAACCTTGCCTGCACTATTTTAATGGTATTCAGCAGTTTGCCGAGTCCTTCAAGAGCAAAGTATTCGCATTGCACGGGCACAACCACCGAATCAGCGGCAACCAGAGAATTAACAGTTATCAGACCAAGTGAGGGAGAGCAGTCAATGACGATAAAATCATAAAGATCTTTTATCTTATTGACCACTTTTCTCATCATTTTTTCGCGGTTGGGCTGGTTAATCATTTCGATTTCAGCACCAACGAGGTCGATGTGTGAGGGGAGAAGAAAGAGGTTAGGCGTGTTGGTTGAAAGTATAATATCCTGAGGTTCAACTTCATCCATCAGGCATTCGTAAATACTGGTTTTAATATTTTTCGGATCAAAACCAACCCCGGAAGTTGAATTGGCCTGAGGATCGGCATCAATAATCAATGTTTTACGCTCAAGTACAGCAAATGCAGCCCCAAGGTTAATTGCAGTCGTTGTTTTGCCTACACCTCCCTTTTGATTTGCTATGGCGATAACTTTTCCCATTATATTTTTAGTTGCTTAGTAGTCAATTATTTGTGAATAATCAGTCGACCCTGGAAGGGATTTACAAAGGTACAATTATTTATTCCTTTATCAAGAAATCACTGGCAGGTGTGAATAACTTTAATTAATCAGGCATGATGCAGGGCGCAGGGCGAAGGGCACAGGGCGAAGGGCGCAGGGGTACTCAGTTTCCCAATCTATCCGTCACCATTTCTCTAAGTCTCTCAGTCTCTAAGTCTCTAAGTCTCTAAGTCTCTAAGTCTCTAAGTCTCTAAGTCTCTAAGTCTCTCAGTCTCTAAGTCTCTGAGTCTCTAAGTCTCTAAGTCTCTAAGTCTCTCA
>JBBQBC010000222.1:0-6722 GCA_038317155.1 Bacteroidales bacterium | reverse complement strand
GATTCTTACGATATTATCCTGATGGATTTGCAGATGCCTGAAATGAACGGGTTTGAAGCAACCGATTATATCCGGGATAAAATGAAATCCCAAATCCCGATCATTGCCCTTACAGCCGATGTAACCACGGTTGATCTGGCTAAATGCAAGGCTGTTGGTATGAATGATTACATTGCCAAGCCGGTGGATGAGCGATTGTTGTACAAGAAAATTGTTAAACTTGTTCAAAAGTCAGTTCTCATCAAAGATTTTAAAGAGGTAAAGACCAATAAAGACCAAAGGGAAAAATGCACTGATCTGGATTACCTGATTAAGCGGACAAAATCCAATCCGAAGCTGATGATGGAGATGATTTCACTCTATCTGGAACAAACACCGCCGCTGATCATTGCGATGAAGCAGAGCATGCATGAAAAGGACTGGAAATTACTCTATTCAGCGGTTCATAAAATGATACCTTCATTTTCAATCATGGGTATCAGCCCCGATTTTGAAAATATGGCCAGAAAGGTTCAGGAGTACGCCAATAACCAGCAACAAACTGATGGAGTTCCTGAAATGGTTATGCAACTGGAAAGAGTATGTGTGCAGGCCTGCGAAGAATTGGAAGAAGAATTTAACATCATGAAAAAATCAACGTTATGAATAATGCCCGAAAAATCAAACTTTTTCTTGTAGATGATGATTCCCTTTATTTAAAATCACTGGAAATTGAATTTCTGCAACATGCTGATTTTGAAATCGAAACTTTTGCAACAGGTGAGTTGTGCATTGAGAATTTGTATAAAGGCCCGGATATTATCATCCTGGATTATTTACTGGACGGGATTGATAAAACAGCCATGAACGGGATTGATACACTCGATAAGATCAGGGCTTTCGATCCGGCAATTCCCGTGGTGATGCTCTCTGCCCAGGATAAAATTGAAGTGGCGGTAAATTGTATGCACCACAAAGCTTTTGACTATATTGTGAAAAGTGAAACAGCTTTTTTCAGGTTGCAAAAAGTTATCGAAGCCATCATGTATACGCAAAAGATAGAAAAGACCCTGAATTGGTATATGGAGAAGATGTAACCTAAGTTGAGCGATTTGAGCAAAGCGAAAAAAATGCTGGTGGTGAAAACGATCGGAAAGCGAATTAAAAGATTCAGAGAAACCAATGCGCACAAACTCCACCTTATAGTCCGATTATATTGTATGAATGAGTTAATCGTTATATAAAGCGCTAATTCCGGCTTTACTTGCTTCAAGTCAATGTTCTGAATAATATTTTATTTTTTGTACAGCACCATTGTAATACGGGGTTTGCAACCCCTTGTTAAACAGTGATTATCTAAAATTTACATTTAAATTACTTAGGCACCTGTTTCAGAATTTATAATATGCATATCAGCCAGATGTGTGAATAATAGAACTATTTGCGATAATTGTATAACGTTTTTCTTAGAGTTCAGAAGTATTTTTATCCAACTCGATAAATGCCAATGCTGAGTCTGCTCCAAAAGTAAATAAAAATGAATAGACACCAAGTCTCCAAGACACTAATTTGCGTATGATATTGTATATCAATGCATTGAAATTGGTGAGTTTTGGTGTTTTTGTGGTTTGGTGTCAAATAATTAGTTTTTGGAGTGGACACAATGTTCATTATTAAATCTGTGAATCCGGATTATTCTGGTTTTGCTCTTTGTTAAAAATCGATTAGTTCGGGGAATGGGTTTTCGGTTTTGAATCCTGAATTGCCGTTTATCCTGATGCCTGTTTGACTAATTCATTATACAGTAACTCTAATTTGGTCAGTTGAGCAGACTTTCTAAGTTTCGACTATACTCAGCTCATCGCTTTCTAAGCTTCGACTGCGCTCAGCTCATCGCTTTTTACTTTAAACTTTTTACTTTAGACTTTTTTACTTGACATAAACCCCCGATGAAATGGATGAAATCCTTAGCCCTGAGCAGTGGAATCAACTTCAGATAATATTAAAGCTAAAGTATCCGCAACTTTCAGACGATGATTTGCAGTATCATGAATCGCCTGAAGCTGATTTGTTACAAATGGTTGGATATTCATTAAAAGTGGATGTTAAGAATTTGCAGAGGGTGTTTGCCGGACGGGAGCATTCGTCAATTTATGATAGGCTATTGATGAGAGGAAGATTCTTTCAATCGGAAAAGCGAGAAAAAAGGGAACTGACAACCGGAATTATACTGGACCAGATGAAAGGGAATATTTTCTGAATTCAATGGGAGTAATATCCTGCTAAGAAGGCCTCCTGGGAAAAACTGAACTTCAATTTGTGCGATGAGCAGGTTATAGAAAAAAGATTTTTTGACATTATTCAAGAGATGGTTAGAATCCGAAAGGAGAAATTCAAATGCCGATTGAATATGTTGAATATGATTTGTAAGGAAAATCAGGGATTGGGATATAGTTCATTGGACGTTTTAATAAATCATTCAGGGTCGACGAAACCTTGAGCCGATTATTTTTGCTCCCGGACAGGTGAGATTATTCAATTCCTGATTTTCATTTTTCACGATGCCCTGATCTTTTTAGAGTAAAATAAAATGACCATCCCTGTTAACAGAGATGGTCATTTTTTAATTAAGGCGTTGTTTAGAAACGATAACCGAGCGACAGACCGAAACCTGTGTTCTTAACAACGGTTTTATCGTCAGGAATTCGTTTGTCTTCAGGGTTAATCTTAAGCATACCCAACTGAGCATTCAACTGGACAAACAGTCCACCGGACATTTCGTAACCGGCAAAAATATTGGCACCCGCATCAAAAGCTTTAACATAAGGTACTGCAATAGGATCGCCTAATTCAACGACATTTTTGAATTCTATGTCGTTATCAAGCGCAATAATACCTCCTTCGGTTTTTACCTTTCCTCCGATGCCATAACCAACATAAGGGCCAAAGCCAACGAGTACAAATCCACTGCCCAGGGCACCTTTGTAAACCAGGTTCAGTGGCAATTCAATGTAAGATATTTTGGTTGTAGTCGTGTAGGTTGTACCCAAAACATCGGTTACGTTTTTAGCGCCTTTCGTTGAAAAAAGCAAGCCTGGCTGAAAGTAAAACTCAGGTGCGATTGGTATCTGTAAATTAACTCCGGCGTGAAAGCCAATCAGCATATCGTTTGTAAGTTTGTCACCCTTGTAGTCTTTGCCGTTCAGATTCTGGAAGTTTACACCTCCGAGTATTCCCACACCCTGGGCAAATGCCATAGTACCTGAGAGCATAACAATTGTTAGAAAGGAAATAATTTTTGTTTTCATTTTATTGATTTTTAGTGTTTATTTTTAAATCAGATTTATTTGCCGGCTTCTTTTTCGGCATCGGCCTTCATTTTTTCATTGGCGGAGATTAAAAATTCAACCCTGCGGTTTCCGGCACGACCATTTTCAGTGTTGTTGTCGTATTTGGGAACACTTTCACCAAATCCCTTAATATTTATGCGGTTGTTGTTTATGTTATTATTGGTCAGATAACCTGCCACTGCCCTGGCGCGTTGTTCAGATAGCTTCAGGTTGTAAGAGTTGGTACCCTTGCTGTCTGTATGTCCCTGTATTTCAATGTCCGTGTCGGGATAGTAGTTCAAAACCGTTACCAGTTTGTCGAGGTTGACTTTTGCATCATTCGAAATGCCCGATTTGTCAAATCCGAACAGAACATTGCTGTTGAATTCAACAACAATACCTTCACCCACGCGCTCAACCTTGGCGTCGGGAACTGTCTTTTTAATTTCTGCAGCCTGTTTGTCCATTTGATGGCCTATGATGGCTCCGGTTGCGCCACCAACAGTAGCTCCGATAATCGCACCCAGGGCCGTGTTGCCTGTCGCTTTACCAATTACAGCACCCATGGCGCCTCCCGATACAGTTCCTACTGCGGCACCTTTCTGGGTTTTGTTCCAACTTGAGCAGCCCGATAACATCAGGGCCACACTGAAAAGCATGATAAAGCTCAATCTCAAATTTTTCATAATCAATGTTTTTAATTGTTAAATCTATGTTTTTAATGAAGTCTGTTTGCTATTCATCAAAGACAATATTGTTTGTAGCAGATATCCCGGTTTCTGAAATTCTCTGATATTCCTTTAACATATTCAGAAAATATACTAAGGATTAACAAACGCATTTCAGTATTCAGGCTACTGCCGTTATGGTATGCAAAGATCGGTCCACTAATACCTGTGAACGTTACATAACTTTGATTATAAGTTGCATGATTCACACATCTGTCGTTCCTATTATAAATATTGAATTGAAGGCCTTTCTATGACCATTCGTTAAATCTTATCCGGCTGATTACCTTTTCTGTCAGATGCGATAAATATAATGTGTGAATCATGTAACTCCTTTTCAATATTTTATAACATTGATTGGTGTTCGGGCAATTATCTTTGTATTCGGTTCAATATTCATTTTTTCTGTGAGCAGGATCAGGTTGGGAATTTCCGAAAATATTAATGCAGGCCGGAAAAGAGAATAATGAATCGTTTTCGAATTCCCAAAATGGGAATAATGATGAACCTGTTTTTTGACAACGCAGGCCGGAATGCATGAATTATCGAAACTGTGCTGATTTTTTTCGCTTAGTCATAAAGGTTCCCGCTATAATTCAGACTGATATTTAAAAAAATAGAACCGATGAATATGAAAAGATCAATTGTTAAACTGGCTGTTTCATCTATGCTGATTGTTTGGATTGGTGGAATTCTTAACGGTTGTGAATCATCAGCTCAGAAAGAATTTGAAGCAAATGAACAGATGTATAAATCCAGCCGAAGACTGGAAGCCATGCGGAATGACACAAATCAGGCGGTGCTTGCAGTTGTCAGCGTCAGGGAATGGGAAGCATTCAGGATCAATGCTGACAACAGATTAAAGGATAACGAAATACTCCTCACCAATTTAAGGATGAAGGTCAGATCATCAGGGAAAAAGAGCGATATGATTTTTGAGAAATGGATTAATATCTATGAACAGAAAAATAAATTTCTGAAAGAAAGAATCACTGTTTATCCTGAAATTCAAGGGGACTGGGAATCATTTACGTTTGAAATTAATAAAGACCTTGATGAACTTTCAAAATCATTGGAAGATTTGGATAGGCAGAAAAAGGGATAGGTGAATCTTAGCTGAATTCTTTAGCCCTAAGAACAGCCAGCACATTTTGATAATCTATCACTTACAAAAAATTTTATTGGAAGTCTGCCTGATTATATGGAAACCTCAGAAGTACATTTTCGGCTAAAGCCAGGGATAATGCTTAAAACGGCATTCTGCACCGGGCTGAAGCCCGGCGAAATTGAAATTGATTAGGCAAAGAAAAAAGCGGTTTATTGTCATCTACTTAAGACGATATTAAAAAAAATCGTCTCAAATACGCCGGCTTCAGCCGGGGGTAAATAAAAACGAACAATAACAGGGGCTTAGCCCAAAAAGCGGCTTTAAAAAGAATCGTCTCAATTACCCCCGGCTTCAGCCGGGGGTTAAATAAAAACGTACAATAAAAGGGGGCTTTAGCCCAAAAAGCGGCGTTAGGCTTTGGTGACATGAATTCGGCAACCACTCAACGGAGAGCACCTCCCGGCATAGCGACGATGAGGGATCGCGTTTCGATGATGAATCTCTTTCATGAAGAAGAATTTTAATCGGGCAATACTGATTATTTTAATAAACTTTCTTAAACATCACCTTAAAATTTTGTAATTTCGATATTTAATTAAGGACTTAACCATGAAATCTGAAATTCCAGCATCCGCAAAGAGGAAGAATGCAGATAAAGATATTAGTCCGTTCCCTATTGCCGGAATCGGAGCATCGGCCGGCGGACTGGAGGCACTGGAGCAGTTTCTGCGCAGTGTGCCTGAAAACAGTGGGATTGCCTACGTGGTTATTCAGCATCTTGATCCTACACAAAAGGGATTCTTGCCTGAGTTGCTTCAGCGGATCACAACTATGGAAGTTCTAGTGGTCAAAGACCGGATGCCGGTCAGACCCGATTGTGTGTTTGTAATTCCACCAAACAAAAGCATGTCCATTTTAAAAGGTGTACTTCATTTGTTTGATCCGGTAGAAGCGAGGGGGCTTCGCCTTCCGGTGGATTTCTTCTTCCGGTCACTTGCCGACGACTGCAAAGAACTTGGAATTGGTATTGTGCTTTCCGGAATGGGATCAGATGGCTCTGCAGGCCTTAGGTCAATTAAAGAAAAGAACGGGATTGTGGTAGTGCAGGAACCTGCAACGGCCAAATACGACAGCATGCCCCGAAATGCCATTGATTCTGTACTTGCTGACATCATTGCTCCCGCGCAGGATTTGCCAATCAGGATTGTTGATTTTCTTAGGCATATCCCGATCATCAAATCTAATCTGGAAATCGAGATAAAAGACAAAAGTGCACTCGAAAAGATTATTATCCTGTTGCGTATGCAAACTGGCAACGACTTCTCGTTGTACAAGAAAAATACCGTATATCGCCGCATCGAAAGACGCATGAGTGTGCACAAAATTGATAAGATTGCCTCTTATGTGCATTTCCTGCAGGAAAATCCAAAGGAAACAGAAATCCTTTTCAAGGAACTGCTGATCGGTGTAACAAATTTCTTTCGCGACAATATGGTCTGGAAGAATCTGAAAGAGAAAGTTATTCCGGAAATTATTTCACGAAATGCGCATGGCGGGGTTATTCGTGCATGGATACCT
>JBBQBC010000221.1:0-6759 GCA_038317155.1 Bacteroidales bacterium | reverse complement strand
TCTTTGGCAAGAACTTTCAGGTCGGCAGTGCGGGCCTTTAATTCTCCGGCTTCGGCCGATTTGCCCGATTTAAACAAATCACCAACCTGGCGGGCGATGGCATTGGATTCGGCCAGATTATCGTCCAGTTGTTTCTGCGCCTCACGCCGACGGGCATCAATATCTATGATTTTTTGTAGTGCCTCAGCAGCATCAATATTTTTAATGGCTAGTCTGGCGGCCACTTCAGCAGCATTTTCACGAATATAATTCAGTTCAAGCATTGTATTTTGTTTTGGAAATGCAAAGGTAAGAAACAGTTTGCTGTTATTTGGTTAACATATTACTACTTTGCAAACATAATTTTTCGTTTCGCAGCTATGGAACGTGGCCGATTGTTACCCGGATTTATATTGATTGCTTAATTCTACTTGAGATGTGTTTTTTAAGTAAAAGATTCATCACTTTGTCCTCTTGCTAAATAAGCAAGCAGACAAGTTCGGAATGACATTTTATCATGTTATAGTGGAGAGGTGTAGGGGAAATCAGGGGTGGTGGAACCGCCCCTGATTTCCCCTACACCTTTATATAATTGCGCCTTCCATGTCATTCCGAATGCAGCGAAGCGGAATGAGGAATCTTTATCTTTATGACCCAAATCTCTTTAAACAGTCATTCCGGATGGCCTGTTTCATACTCACGATATAGAATAGGCTGTGGTGAGGTGGTTATCTTACAATCGTTTCAATACCTCTCCAAATAAACCTTTCTCCAAATAATCCGCATATAACCTCACCCCAGCCCTCTCCTAAAGGAGAGGGAGTTATCTCCATATCAAGGAGTTGCAATATTTCAAGGAGGATTTTTATATATTTAGTTATTTGACATCTGTCCGGATACTTAATGGGATCAGGCACCCGCCTGACCGACTAATGATTGCTTCTCAATTAATATCGTGTTGGTCAGTCGGGCAGGTTAGATATTAGACATTAGACATTAGATATTAGACATTACTAAAATATTATGATTGTAAATATCCTTATAGCCCATATTTTTCTAAGAACCTTTTAAAAAAAGGATCACTGATAAAATAGTTATTGCCGGTCTTGTCAATAATTCCACTGTCCATTAATGAAGAGGCTGACTTTTGAGTAGTTGAGGGCGTCGATAACCGGTATTTTTTTGTGAATTGTGCAGAGAAAATATTAGCTCCCGTATGAATTAAACCTAACAAGAGTTGTTTTTGCTTAGTTGATTGCCTGTCAAATAATTCATGGTAATAATCGTGTTTATGAATAATGATTTGTTCAGCACAATTGTCAATAATTTCATTCGTAACAATATCCAGAGTAGTTATCATTGATTGCCATATCTCAGCAGACAGAAGCTGAATGTAGTAGGGAATATTAAAGGTGAGGCTGATAAGGTATTCGGCTTCAGCAGATTCGATTTGTATGCCTGATGTTGAAAACTTATCCTTCAGATACTTAATAGTATCCTTTATTGGCAATGCATCTAATTGCATGTGTGAAGCTGAGTTGTAAAATGCCCTGTTTTTATTGTTAAACATGTCATTCAATATATGAGTCCTGCTTCCTAAAAATAAATAGTTAACATTTTCCTGTTGTTGTATTTTACTTCGTAACAGATTTTCAAAACCAATCTTATTTAACTTGATAATTTCCTGAAATTCATCGAATATAACAATAGTCTTTTTACCAGACTGGGCGAGTTTTGATGGTAAATCAAGAACCTCCGAAAGTGTTTCTACTGACACGTCATTTTCAGCCATTTCAACCCCAAATTCAGGATTGCCAGCCGAATCAAAAGTTAGCTTAGGCCTAATGTTTTTGACCACTTTAGAAATGATCTGAACCAGACGGGTAAGATTTTTTTGTTTTTTTTCAATCGCATTGATATACAAACTAACAAACGATTCGACCGAATAAACAGGAAGGAAGTCAAAATAAATACATGTATAACCAAGCTTCTCTAATATTTCAATGACCCGAAAAACAAGAGAAGTCTTGCCATATCTGCGGGGTGCAAATAATACCATATTATTGCCAGCCTTTAGCGTACTTATTATTCGCTCAGTTTCCTCTTTCCGGTCATAAAAGAAATCGCCTCTAACAATTGTACCGTATTTGAAAGGGTTCATTAGACTTATTTTTTCACAAAGATAATAAAAAATACATCAAATTACGCTTCAAGGCGTAACGCCTGAAAGCGTAATGTATCGGCTTGTAATTTATTACCAACCTTTTACGCAACTTCACCCTCTCCTTTGTTGCCTGAGCGATTCCGATAGCTATTGGAACGATAGCAGGAGAGGGAGCTGTCTCCATATCAAAGAGTTACAATGTTTCAAGGTTGATTTTTCATAATTTGGTTATTTGACATTTCACCAGATACCTAACAGGATTAGAAATTAGAAATTAGAAATTAGAAATTCTTACCTTATTACCGTCACACTCCCCTTCAATTTATAAACCCTCCCTAACATATCTGAGTAACTTATCACCCATACATAAAAGCCTGCGGCGGCATCTTTACCATCCCAGCCTTGGGCGGGGTTGGTGGTTTCAAACTGCCGTTGGCCCCAACTGTTGTAAATGACCATGCTGAATTTACTAAACCGGTCGTAATCGGTAACTGGGCGGAAGCTATCGTTCAGGCCATCGCCGTTGGGGGTGAAGGCGTTGGGAACCAGAAAAGGCGATTCTGCTTCCAGCATTTTAAGGAAGGTGGAGTCGGCCCCTGAGCATTGGTTGTGGGTGGTGAGCAACAGGGTGTAAAGCCCTTCGGTGTTTACGGTTATTTCGGGTAGGGTGTCGCCGGTATTCCACAGATAAGAGGCATAACCCGGCGGGCCGGCCAACTGGTACCCGTTTTCAAACACAATGGTATCCTGCAAAAACCAGTCGTGCGGATTGGGTAGTACATTCAGTTGCACGATTGTGGAATCGGAACAGCTAAATTGATCGCTTACGCTGAATTTATAAATTCCGGCATCCTGCAAACCGGCTGCAAAAATCATATACGATGTGCCGGAATAGCTTTGTCCCGAGGGCAGTTGCCATTGGTAGGTAAAGGGTTCAAGTCCCTGCACATTGGGCGATAGCCAGGTGAAATCCCCTTCGCAAACGGTTTCAGTATAGGGTGTTAATTTGGGCGGATCGTGTACGATGAGACTGCCGATGCTGAACTCTGGTTCTATAACCCCGAATTCGCCGGTAAACCAGGTGGCAGAAGGGGCCTGGTCCCAGGTGAGGAAGCTGTTGCCCGATTGCTTTGAGGTGAAAACGAGTTCCAAAACGCTGGCTGTTCCGCTGATGGTTAGCGGCATACTTCCCGACCAGGTGATGACAATGCGCTGTGCATCCGGATAAACTATGGCTTCGAGGTTAGCAGCAAGCTCCGGGTTTAGGCTGCCGGGCAAATAGCCTTCGCAATTAACCAGGGTGGTATCGTAGGCAAGGGTAGCCGAAAAGGCTTCCACGCCTATAAAATTATCAATCAACACGGGGGCTGCCAGCGACTGTCCCAGGCATTGGGCATCGTTGCCGGCAATGGCCGAAAGAATGAAACCGGGAACCTGTCCGACTTCAACTGTGCCTTCCGTAAAGCAACCATTCTGATCTTCAACCCGGTAGGTGTACTGCCCGGTGGTAAGACCGGTAAAATTGCCATTGACCTGGGGTGTTCCCCCGTTAAGGCTGTAGGTAAGACTGCCCGATCCGGTGGCGGTAAGGGTGATGGTTCCATCGGGATTGTTGCCGGTGGCCGGGTTGGTGGTGTAGCTTACCTGTGGTCCGGCAAAGTCCCCAATATGAACGGGATTACCAATAAATACAGCCTGACATCCCGATCCATCAGGCACGCGCACCCTAACATTATAAGTTCCGGGTGGCTGGTCAATAAACACGCCTTCATTGCTGAACCAATTGCTGCCGTTATCAATGGAGTATTCGAGCATATCGCTCAGCCCGCTTACGGCAGTAACGGTAATGCTGCCATTGTTCTGTCCGCAATACGAATTGGTATAGTCAACTGAATCAATCAATACATCGCCCTGATCAAAAATCTGGTACTGAGCTAACTGATTGGTGCAGCCATTGCCATCGGTGACCCATAAAAAGTAATTGCCTACCGGCAGGTTGTAGAGGTCAGGATCGTTGGAGATGACTATTTCATTATTATCTTTCCATTCCAGGGTAACAGGTTGCGTACCGGTAATTTCAATTCCGCGGATGGCGCCGGTGGCGTTGCCGCAAGTGGTGGGGGAGAGGATGAGGTTGGATTCATCAAGGTTTGGCAGTGGAAACCAACTAACACGAACTGTATCGCGGCCAAAACAGCCTTCGGCATTTACAGCTTCAACCCAATAATTTCCGGTATCACTCACGGTTATTGCTGGTAGAATAATCCCGTTGCTCCAGAGGTAGCCTTCATACCCCGACTTCGCCTGAAGTGTAACTGGTGTTCCTTTACAAACTATGGTATCATTTCCGGGGTAAGGTGCTGGCAAATCATTGACGATTACTTCGCGGGTGGCGGTTTCTGTCCGGCCTTCCGGGTATCTTACAAAAGCAGTAACAGTAAATATACCGCCCTGGCTGAATAAATGCTGTGGATCGGTTTCATTAGAAAAATTGGTTGCACCGCTGGCCGGATCACCAAAATTCCAATGGATGCTATCGGGTTGCGGGTTAAAGTTAGGGGTAAATTGAAATGGCTCACCGGCACAACTGCCTTCAAAACTGAAGCGTAAAAAATAGGATTGAATAAACTGAGGTAATCCATTTCTGCTTTTCCGTCCACCAAGATAAACGCCTAATGTATCATATCCGCATGCAATACCTTCTGCTCCTGGGCTGTTTATTACTCCAAGATATTCTTTGTTATACCTGGCAACATATATTTTCCCATCTGGGCCCATCTGTAAGTCCCTGGCAACACCTGCGGGTTCAGCTATTTTCTTCATTGATGAAAGAAATGAACTTTCATCTGGAAGAAGAGAAACGTCGTATTGTAGTAACCTGCTGTAATTGGAAGTATAATAAGTTGTTAGGTATAAGAATCGTGTGTCTTGCGAAAATTCAACACCACATATTTCGGAATTTATTATATTGGGGTAAAATGTAAACCAGATATTTATTTCACCTGTACTCGCATTAAATGATCCGATTTCATTGCACGGAAGACCAGAAATAGATGCAAAAATTAATTTCCCGTCGGGTGAAACTTTCATTTGTCCTCTCCCTGCTCCGGAATTGGTTGCATTAACATAAGTTATGCAAGGTGATCTTACAGGTATAGAGTTGATACCTGCCGGTGTAATAAGATAGCACTGATATTCGTTGGCTGGAGCGCTCAGGTTGCGTACAATAACCCATACATCTCTGTTGTTTTGATGTCTTACCGCAGTAATTTTGTAAGTAGCTTTGTCAGAACTGGGCAAAGGCATGTTTTTAAAAAATGGTTCAAGGTCGCCCCGGCCCCCATCAAGAGCCATATTTGCGATTGAATAGTAAAGACCTACACAAGGGTAAGGTGGGTAGTTTTCCTCCACACCTACAGTAAAAATATAATATAGACCCGGATTGTCGGGATAAGGGACTACAACAGAGTTTTGGGTGCCATAACCGCCCAGCAAGCCTGAACCGTTTGGCATTTGCTGATGGTTTCTGTTGTAAACTACCTCTCCGTCAGTATAAAATAATAAGTTGCCTGCAGTGTCACTAATGGTTGAGCATCCATGCCATGTGTACATCGCACTGTTGTTCAATATCAGAGGCACACCAGTGGAAAATTCTATTCCTGCATTTTCTCCAAAATACCAGTTATTCGATTCCTTTTGGGCATAAACCCCGGAAAAGAAAAAACTGAAGAATATTATAAAGAATAAGTTATTTTTCATAATCAAGGTAAAGATCAGACCAGAAGGCTCTGGAAACTCCTGGCCTGAATTTTAGGAATTACGGATATAAGTGCTTTCGGTTAGGTATTGCAGGTTCATAAACGGGTAAGGTTTAAAAACGAATCTCAAAAGTAATATAAATTCTGATGTTATACTATTATTAATCGGTTTTTAACTTAAAGGTAATATCGCGTTTTACCTCACCCCCAGCCCTCTCCTAAAGGAGAGGGAGTTATCTCCATATCAAAGAGCTACAATGTTTCAAAGAATACTTTTTCATATATTTGGTTATTTGACATTTCACCAGATACCTACCGGGATTAGACACCCGCCTAACCGACTAATGATTGCTTCTCAATAAATATCGCGTTGGTCAGTCGTGCAGGTTAGAAATTAGAAATTAGAAATTCTTACCTTATTACTGTAACACTCCCTCTCAACGTAAACCCTTTCCCCGAAAAATCCGCATAATTAATTATCCAAACGTAAACTCCGGCAGCGACATCCTTGCCATCCCAGCCCTCAGCGGGGTTGGTGGTTTCAAACTGACGTTGGCCCCAACTGTTGTAGATGACCATGCTGAATTTGCTAAAGCGGTCGTAGTCAGTTACGGGGCGGAAGGTGTCGTTGAGGCCGTCGCCATTGGGGGTGAAGTCGGTGGGGATCAGGAAAGGTGAATCAGCTTCCAGCATTTTAAGGAAGGTGGAGTCTGTCCCTGAGCATTGATTGTGGGTGGTGAGCAGCAGGGTGTATAGGCCTTCGGTGTTTACGGTTATTTCGGGCAGGGTGTCGCCGGTATTCCACAGATAAGAGGCATAACCCGGCGGGCCGGCCAACTGGTACCCGTTTTCAAACAC
>JBBQBC010000220.1:0-6785 GCA_038317155.1 Bacteroidales bacterium | reverse complement strand
CTTGATGAAATTCACATTGCCACACCTTTTACAGCAATAACCTTTCCCCCATTTAATAGTTGACAAGTATAAAAAGCAATCCGCATCACTTGTGAAACGTTTATTGAATTTTATCGAGTTAACGCCAATGAATTTATCCCTGGTCTCCATCCCACAAAGATAAATATTTTGGGATGCCTAAGCGTATATACCTATTATAGAATTTGGGCTTGAAGCTTTAGAAGTTGCTGAGAATCAAGTGAAACCTAAGTTGAGCGGTTTGAGCCAGTGAAAAAGCGCTTTACTTATAGGTAAACCCCGAAATATAACAAAAACAAGAATAATGGATAGTTTAATAAAACCGGAATACGAAACCATGATTTTCCAGTTCAGAGGTTTCAAAGTGATGATTGATACTGACCTGGCAGTTTTATATGGTGTTCCGACAAAAGCGTTGAAGCAACAGGTAAAACGTAATATTGAACGTTTTCCCGAAGATTTTATGTTTGAACTTACTAAGGAAGAGAAAGATGAACTGGTCACAAATTGTGACCGGTTAGCTATTCTGAAACATTCTTCTGTAAACCCATTGGCCTTCACCGAACAAGGCGTTGCCATGCTTTCATCGGTATTGAGGTCTGAAAAAGCAATCAAAATCAACATCGAAATTATGCGTGCATTTGCCCGTTACAGGGCATTGTTAAGGGAAAACGAAGAACTGAGACAAGAAATTCTGAAACTCGATGCCAAACTCAACCAGGCTTTCAGGTTTTTATTGGACAAACTTGATGCCTTGCATCAAAAGGCCAACAAACGCATAAAACCTGTTGGATTTAAACTTAATCAAAACAAATAGGCCAGGCCAACCCTTCAATTCAAAGGAAATAACTTCATCTGAAGCACCATCTTTCTGTTCCGTTTCATAAGTTGGACGTAGTACCTGAATTACATTTCAAGCCTGAAATTTCTAAGGGAATATCCACATGGCTGACAAGAGAACTTTTTGAAGGTATGAGCAAAATGCCCAGGAAAGGGAAAAAGGTTTCTTCCAATACTGGCATACTGTTAACGATGACATGAGCAATATTAGCAAACAGACGCTTCACGCTTTCGACCACGTAGTGCTCACAGCTGTTTACGAATCAAAGTAGTAATGGCAGGCCAACAGGAAGGTGGTAAGGTTGATCGCGGCGAGTCGATGTTTTTGGCAGCAAAACCCGGGATATCCTATTCTCCTGTAATATACCGTAACCTTAGAAAGATATAAGTGTTTGTGATTTCACGAACACTTAAACCCAATTAAGAAACATTCCAATTTCCTCTTTTGTGGTAAAAAAATTCGGGCTCACTCTGATATTTTCAGCCTGCAAAGTTACCAGAACCCTTTCATTTATAAGTTTTTGATAAAGCTTCCTGGTAGTTTCAAAGGAACCAGTATTAAAATGAACGATTGCTGTTCTCTCTTCTCGTTTTTTTGTGGGCGTCACTATTTGATATCCCTTTTTATGGAGCCCATCAATCAGAAGATCTGTGTTTTCCAGCGCTTTTAAATAAATATTTTTGATACCGACATCAAGAAGCAATTCGAGCCCCGCAGACCAGGCATCAAAGAGCGGATATGCAATGGTGCCGGTCTCAAATTTTCTGGAATCATCATAAAATGAAAGTTTGTCGAAATGGTTTTCAGCGGCAAACATACCCGGTAAAACCGGATTAATCAGTTGAGCGACTCTTTTGCTAACATAAAGGAATCCTGTTCCGTGCATTCCAAGTAGCCATTTGAAACCGCAGCCCGCCATAACATCAATCTGATCCTTTTCAACATCAATTGGAATCATCCCCGCCGCCTGGGCCACGTCCACTACAAACAATGCACCTTTCACGTGGGCAATTTTTCCGATGGCGGATAGATTTGGCCTGAAACCACTGTTAAACCTAACAGCGGCGATTGATACAACTCGTGTACTATAGTCGATAAGTTTTTCGATTGCCTCAGGATCAAAACTATTATCCTCATTTAGTTTTGCGAATCTAATCTCAACACCCTTCTTTTCAAGTTGTAACCAGGGGAAGGTGTTATTCCAATGTTCGCGTTCAGGGATTACAATATTGTCGCCTTTTTTTAGATCCATGCCTTGCGCCACGATGCCTATACCTACACCAGTGCTTGTTACTAAAGCATATTCCTCTGGCGAACCACCCAACAATTTAGATAGTAAAACACGCGTGTTATCGCGATAAAACGCTTTTTTACCAACCGGATTTAATTCTGTTTTTAAATTAGCCAGAAGTCTATCGTAAACCAATAAATTTAGAGGAGATTGTGAGGCACTGTTAAGATAAACAGCTTGTTTTGTGATTGGAAACAGTGATCGGATTTGTTCTTTATGCATACCAGGATTACCTTTTTGCATTCTTTGATTAAGCCCAACTATGAGCCTGCGATGAAAAATCAATAAAGAATAATAAACACTACCCTTTCAGTCAATTGGTCAGAGCAGGTCGTTGGCAAGGTTGGCCAGTTCTGACCGTTCTCCTTTCTCAAGTCTAACATGGGCATAGATCGAATGGTGCTTAACCTTATCAATCAGATATGACAACCCGTTGCTCTGTGCATCAAGATATGGCGTATCAATCTGATAAATATCGCCGGTAAAAATAATCTTGGTCCCCTGTCCGGCCCTGGTAATAATGGTTTTTATCTCGTGGGGGGTCAGGTTCTGGGCTTCATCCACAATAAAACATACATTCGAGATACTCCGCCCACGGATATAAGCAAGGGGTTGAATCACCAGCTTTTCGTTATCAAGGGAGTCGGTAATGCTTTTATACTCCTTGTCTTTCTCGCTGTATTGGCTTTGTATAAATTTGAGGTTGTCATAAAGCGGCTCCATGTAGGGATTAATCTTCGATTTAATATCGCCCGGCAAGAAACCAATATCCTTGTTGCTCAAAGGCACGATAGGCCTGGCCAGAAATACCTGTTTGAAATTGCGTTTCTGATCAAGAGCAGCAGCCAATGCCAACAGGGTTTTACCGGTACCTGCCACACCCTGGAGGGTAACGAGTTTTACATCAGGATTCAGGATTGCATGAAGAGCAAATACCTGCTCTGCATTACGCGGTGTAATTCTGAAAGCCGACCTCTTTTCAATACGCTCAACCTTTTTGGTTTGAGAGTTATAGAATGCCAGTGCCGATGTGGTGGTATTTCTCAGGATAAAATACTGGTTCGGGATTGGATTCTTTACCCCGATATCTTTGGGTAAACAATAACCCTGCTGATAGAGTTTATCTATAATCTTGCTGCTCAGGTTGTTAATTGTAGATATTCCGGTATAAAGCCCTTCAACATCCTTAATTTTACCGGTCAGAAAATCTTCGGCGGCAATATTCAGCGACTTTGCTTTGAGCCGCAGATTTATGTCTTTACTCACCAATACAACCTTCCTGTCAGGATTTTCCTGCGACAGCGCGAGTGCAGCATTTAGAATACGGTGGTCGGGTTTGTTGTCATCAAAAATCAGCCGGGCATCCAGGGTACTTTTTTCATTCATCACAACTTTAAACTTTCCACCCTTCGATTTTACCAGCGGTATCCACTCGGTGAGCATCCCGTTTTCGGAGAGTGCGTCAATAATCCTGATAAATTCCCGGGCTTCGAAGTTCTTGGTATCGTTGCCCTTTTTAAAGTTATCGAGTTCTTCAAGTACAGTTATAGGAATTGCTACATCATTGTCATCAAAGTTGTTGATCGAATCGTGATTATACAAAATAACCGAAGTGTCAATAACAAAGATCTTTTTCTGGCCGGAGGTTTTTACCGGTTTTACCCTGGGAGCAGGCGCAACCCCTTCCGGCAGATCACTGATCAGGGGCTCTTTTCTGGCAAATAATCCATGACCGGATGCCTTTTTCTTTTGCTTAAAGGCTGGTTTAGGCTCAGTTTCAGTTATTTTTCCGGTAACTGCTTTTCTATTTTTAACCGGATCATCAAATACGGAAATTGATTTACCGGTTTTTAACCTAACCTTTGATTTTCCGTTTAAAAGCTCAGGAAAAACCTGGATTTCCTCTTCAAACTCGGATTTCCTTTTTCTTCCAGGTTTGGAAATCCCGGTTTTTTGAGTTGTTCTCTTTGCCTTGAAAGATGGACTTCCGGCAGTGTGAATTCTTTCAGCTACTTCATCCTTTAGTGTTTTCTTAGTCATATTACGAAGTTTTCATTTAAGTATATTAATCACAGCCCTGCGGTGTTCGCTTCAACCTGGCGGTATCGTAGCCTTCACTTTTCAACGAATTAATTATTGAATCATAAAGTGATTCCTCTACCACAGGTTTCCGGCTTAAAAACCACAGATAATCCTTTCCAAGGGATGAAACAACCGCCCAGCTATAATCAGGATCCAGTTTCACAATCCAGTAGTCCCCTTTGAAAGGCCAGAAAAACTGCACTTTAAGTTTGGTATTTTTACTTCCCTTCACGGGAAAGGCCTTCCCTGTTATTCCACTAACTTTCGCACTGAATCCGCCTTTACGGCATTTGTTTACCACTTTCACATACCCTTTCGGCATCATGGTGTATTCGGCAGTGGTGCAATGGCAGCCTTTTTGAAAGCGGACAGGAAAAGAGGCGATATCATACCACAAACCGGTATATTTTTGAAGATCAACCATTCCCACGGCTGTGGGAGTAACATTCTGGGCCTTACTTCCAATGAAAAACGCACTTGCTAAAGCAATCATTGCTATTGTTTTCATAATGTTATCTGTGTCGTAAATATAATTACAATCAAATCCTTATCTGACATGAAAAAATATTATTAAATAACAAAATTATTTCGATATAACTACCTGTATTAATGTATATTACAGTCGCTTATTAACAATATTCAACGGACAAGGGCGGGAAACCCATTGTATCAAAAGTGTCGGTAGGTTAATGGTTAATAACAGCAAAAAAGGGGCAGTTCCCTGCCCCTTTTTGCTGACTGATCAGGCAAAAATTATTCTTTTCCCTTGCCACCCATCATAAGCAATTCATTCACGATGATTTCGGTAATGTTGTGGGTCTTGCCATCCTTGTCGTTCCAGGTGCGGTAGGTGAGTTTGCCTTCAATGGCAATCTCCTTGCCCTTAGTGAGGTACTTTTCGCAGGTGTCGGCGAGTTTGCCCCACACCACCAGATTGTGCCACTGGGTTTGTTTAACCTTCTGCCCGCTCTTGTCAGTGTATTCGTCGTTGGTGGCAATCGACAGCCTGGCTACCTTTTTGTTGCCTTCCAGGGTTTTAACTTCGGGATCGGCTCCAAGGTTGCCAATCAGTTGTACGCGGTTTCTTAATGAGTTCATGGGTTGTTTGTTTTGAGGTTGTTTGTAAATCTGTTATCTGAATGAATGCTGTTTGGTTTATTCTGCTGCCGGTTTAGGGCCTACCATCATAAGATCATTTACCCTGATCTCGGTGATAAAGTGTTTGTTGCTTTCTTTGTCGGTGTAAACCCGGTATTCAAGTTTGCCTTCAATGGCAACTTCTTTACCTTTGCAGAGATAGCTTTCGCAGACATCTGCAAGTTTGCCCCAGGCAACAAGGTTATGCCATTGGGTTTGTTTTACCTTTTCACCGGTTTTACTTTTGTATTCTTCATCGGTTGCCATTCTGAGACGGGCAACTTTAAGGTTTCCCTCCAGGGTTTTTATTTCGGGATCAGCACCAAGGCGACCAATCAGTTGTACGGTATTTTTAAGATTATTCATGGTTGTAGGTTTTTAAAGATCTTAATGTTTTTTTAATTTTTATGTTATTCGTTTGACTTAGACTGCCTGGCGCCCGCTGATCATCAGCAGATCGTTAACAGTAATCTCCGTAATCAGGCGGCTATTGCCCTCACCATCGGTGAATGTGCGGTAAGCGATGCGCCCTTCCACGGCTACTTCGCGTCCTTTTTGCAGGTATTTGCCGCAGATTTCAGCCAATTTGCCCCATACCACCAACTGGTGCCACTGGGTACGCACGGCCTTTTCGCCCTTTGACCCGGTTGCACGCTCAAAGGTTGCCAGCGACAGGCGGGCCATCATGCTTCCGTTTTCGAATGTTTTTACTTCAGGATCTGCCCCCAGGTGGCCGATCAACTGTACGCGGTTGTTTAATGCTTTCATTGTTTTTGGTTTTGCGCCCTTACTCGGGCTTGTTCAACATTTTACTTAACTTTACTTTTCCAATCCTGACTTGTTGTGATTGAACGATGAAGCAAAACTACAACGGACCGCTAACCCGATTCGGTTAATAGTCATTTACTTACGGATGTAGTCGTTTGTAATCGGTTATAAACGGATAGAGCTTATTTAGGAATAATCTAATTTATTAGAAATGTGTATGTTAGAATAAAAAACTGATTTTGCTGATGATATAAAGAAAACTGCTCTATTACAAATAAAATTAAATATTTATATGTATCTGAATATTTTGTCATGATTTAACCAGAATTACAACCGAATGAATGAACTCAACAAAGCTAAATTCCGAACAGCGGGGCGAAAGTAAGTTTCAGAATTGAACCTGTAAAAGCTCCTGTCCTAATTTATGCAGGTTATCAGCAATTTTCCGGGTTTGCAGCGGACGTGGTTTTTTTAATCCGCTGGCGTATTGGCTCAATAAGCTTTCATTTATTCCTGTGAGCCTGCTTAAAGCTCTTCTGGTAAAAACCTTGTCATAGTATGAAAGTAGAGTTACAATATCAAAAGTGTACATCAATTGAAATTCACCCATGAACTGTGACGGAACCGGATCGCCGTCTTCTTCTATTC
>JBBQBC010000219.1:0-6795 GCA_038317155.1 Bacteroidales bacterium | reverse complement strand
GATCATCTAAATACGGAATCGGGATGGTATCAAATAATTGGTTTTCGGTATGGATTTTCAATGAATACATTCCTGAAAAATAACAGATTAATGATTATCTTTCGCAATCGAAACTTTTACTAAAATGGCTACAAACGAGGTTATCAATTATTGAAGAAATATCTGCAACTTGA
This sequence comes from Bacteroidales bacterium, assembly GCA_038317155.1. Classification (GTDB taxonomy): domain Bacteria; phylum Bacteroidota; class Bacteroidia; order Bacteroidales; family Lentimicrobiaceae; genus Lentimicrobium. The sequence continues at coordinate 6,622 of JBBQBC010000219.1, read as the reverse complement.
CAGATCGGAGGGAATCCCGGTTAATAAGGCCTTTCTTTTTGGCAGCTATGCCAGAAACCAGGCTACAGACACCATTGATTATGACTTGTTAGTTGCAACCAAGACGAAACTCTAAAAATTAGCAAATGGACACAAAAGTTAAACAGTACATATCAGAACAATCCTCCGACAGGCAGATAATTATGACAAATATTCATTCAATAATTGTTGAGGAGGACAAGACAGTTGTTCCAGTCGTAGAATTAATGATGGGAAAGGAAATGATTGTCTATAAGGGAAAAGGTTTGATGAAATATGCACTTGCAAGCGTGAAGAATTATATGTCGCTGCATGTTCTACCAATATATAGCTCAGAGAAATTATATACGGAATTTAAAGTGCTTTTACCTAAAGCAAAATTTCAAAAAGGCTGTATCAATTTCAATACTACGGATGAAATGCCTATAGATATAGTAAGACAATTATTTGCAGACTGTTCTAAAATTGACCTGTTTAAAATTAGAGAGGACTATTTAATTGAAAAGAAACTTAAGGGTAAATTGAAGAAATAATTTATTATCACTTTTTGTAATAGCAAGAAGAAATTTCCAACAGCTAACCATACATTTGCAATAGGCGGGGTCTGGTAATCCGCAGACAGTTTTGTGGTTGCAGTAAGTTTAGTGCTCCGCATAAACATTTGTGCAAACAAGCCCGCTCATCGCGAATCTACCAACCGATGATTGTTTCGGATAATTCATTCGAAAACGATGATATGACCATTGGCAAAATCTGGAGCCTTATCAGAAAAGTCAGTACTAAAATAGAACCACACCTTGCTGGTAACGACAGATTCAACAACGATTCAAATTCTCCGCTGATCCAGACTGTTAAATCAGAAGGGATTGTGATCGTATAGCGGTAAAACGGTCTGCAGCAGAGTTGGCCCCTCGTTGAAAATGATTCCTATAAAGAAAAAAAGCCACCCAACAGGATGGCTTTTTTTGAATAAGACTGCCTTATTTTATGCTAAACAATTCATCTTTCAATTTCGAATTGATTTTAATTGAAAGTACATTTAATTTTACGGTTTGAGGGCCCATTTGCTGGGTAATGGCAAAGGGGAACATAACCCCGTTAACATCCCTGTAATCGGTGAATTCTGAAATGCCCTGTTCTCCAACTTCCCTGATTAGAAGACCCGTCTTTACATCAAAGAAACGTGTATTTTCTTTTCCGGTTGGATACGTTATCACCACCTTATAAGCATCGGTGCCATTTATCTCTTCAATACCTTCAAGCATCAGTTTAATGCCTAACTGATCATACTGAAGTTCGATATTCAACATTGATTCATATTTCATATCTTCAAGTTCCTTGCCTTCAAGGGTTTTGTTTTCGCCACCCATGGGAGATACCATTTTCGCAGTAACTCCATCATAAGCTATCTGCTGGAAAACCATGTCACCAGCTCCGATTTTCATCATATATTTATCCGGAGCCTTATGGTAGATATCGAATCCGATCGTCATTCCCTGCATGTCGGTGCTGGCCATCATGGTTATGTCTTTGATTTTCATCAATGCTTTCTCACCTCCAATGGCTTTAATATATGCCTTGTTTACATCAGCAGCGGTAAGGCCTTCAGGTGCAGGTTTAACCTTTTTGTTGGGATCGTATTCCTTACCTTCATAGTCGAAATAGCGGATGGGCTTTCCGCTGGTAAATTTCTGCAGTTTGTTGGCAATATCAGAAGCCTTACCTACAGCCAGAATATAAGCATTGTCAGGTTTGATGTACTTAACGGCCATTTCTTTCACATCTTCTGAATTCACTGCTGCAAGGTTTTTAAGGTAATTAACATAATAATCGGCGCTCAGCCCGTAACGGGCAGTATTTATAGCAAAATTGGCCACTGTTTGTGGTTCTTCAAGCGAAAGCGCAAAAGAACCAGTAAGGTAATTCTTGACCAGATCCAGTTCGTTCTGTGGAACAATCTCTTCGCGCAGGCGTTTCATTTCGAAAAGGATTTCATTGATGGCGCTGTCTGTAACCGAATTTCGCACCTCGGTGCTTACTTCGAATTTGCCGGCAAGTTTATCGGCGCTCAGTCTTGAATAGGCCCCATAAGTGAAAGCTTTTTCTTCGCGAAGGTTTTGGAAAAGTCTGAATGTACCTCCACCAAGTATGGTATTGGCAACCCTTGCTTTAATGGCATCCGGATTACCTGGTTTGAAATTAACCGGATAACTGATACTGAGCGTGGTCTGAACGGCATCGGGTCGGTCAACCAGTGCCACAACATCTGTAGCCGGGATAGCGGGTATTGGGAAATCAATTTCCGGCACCTCTTTTTTCTCCCATTTGCTGAAATACTTGCTGATCAGCTCTTTAGCTTCAGAAGTGGTAATATCGCCGACAATTGCCAGATAGGAAATTTGTGGCCTGAAAAAGCCCTGGTAGAAAGCTTTACATTGATCAATTGTAATGTTACTGACGGTTTTCTCAGTCATTGATTCCCCATAGGGATGACCGGCACCATAAACCAGTAATTTTCCAACCCTGTCGCTTATGGCTGAAGGTTCATTTTTTGCAGCTTCCAGACCTGAAATAGTCTGAACCCTGATCTTCTCAAGTTCCTCACCCGGGAATGTTGGGTTTATCAATACATCAGCCATCAGTTCTAGCAATCTGTTGTTGTGCTTTTTCAGCGATGAAGCATAAAGTCCTGTGGCACTTGTTGAAAGAGTAGCTCCAATGAAATCTATCTCTTCGTCAAGTTGATCCTTTACCAGTGTGGTTGTTCCTCTTCTGAGCATCTGACCTGTAATATCGGCCAGGCCGGTTAGTTCGCCCTCGGGCATTGGCGTATAGTCAATAATGAGCGAATATGACACGCGGGGTATCTTTTTGTTTTCTACCACGAATACTTTCAGACCATTATCCAGTTCAAAAGACTCATATTTTCCGATATTAATCACAGGTGCAGGTCCGGGAAGTGGTTTTACACTCCGGTCAATAGCTGTCTTAGCGGTTGTTTGCTTTTTGTCGCTTTTAACCTGCGCATTACCGGTAAAAGCACCAGCCAGTAAGGCAGCAATTATGGTGATAGTTATAAATTTTTTCATGATTTTTCCTCCTGATTACTGGCTTTGTTTGGGTAAGTAATAAAGCACCACTCTGTTATCTTTTGTAAGATACTGGTTGGCAACCCGCATTATGTCGGCTTTTGTCACCTTCATATATTTGTCAATTTCAGTATTGATCAGGTTGGCATCCCCAAAATACATCTTATAGTCCGACAGGCTTTCAGCAATACCGGCCATGGTTGAATTACCGGTCACAAAGTCGGTTTCCATTTTATTGCGGAGTTTTTCGAACTCCCGGTCGGTCAGTTCCTGCGTCTGTGCAAGTTTAATTTCGGTATTTATGGCATCTTCAAGGTCGTTTGGTTCGATACCCATGTTTGCAATCCCGAATACCATAAACAGTCCGGGCTCTTCAAGCGGAATAGGGAATGAGCCGACAAACAGGGCCTTCTGTTGTTTGTCAACAATTGATTTGTTGAAACGCGAACTTTCACCATCAGATAAAAGTTTGGTAAGCATACTCAAAGCATAATAATCAGGAGTTCCCATAGCGGGTGTATGATAGGCCTCAACCACGCCAGGTAACTGGATGTTGTCGAAAACGGTATCGCGCACCTCGGCAGTTTGCTTAGGCTCAACAAGGTCGGGTCTGTAGATAGGTTTTGTTCCCCTTGGGATATCGCCAAAGTACTTTGTTATGAGCGCTTTGGTTTGCGCCGGATCAATATCGCCGGCAATGGAAAGTATGGCATTGTTCGGGACGTAAAATATCGAATGGAATTCAATAAATTCTTCAAGTTTGGCCTGGTCAATGTATTGGGCCGACCCTATTGGAGTCCAGCGGTAGGGGTGAACTTTATAGGCAGTGCTGAAAGTTTTTTCAATTAAAGAACCATAAGGTCTGTTGTCGTATGATTGTTTGCGCTCCTCCTTTACAACGCGGCGTTGCGTTTCAACTCCGGTGCTGTCGATGCGCAGATGCAGCAGCCTTTCCGACTCCATCCAGAGTCCGAGTTCAAGCTGATTGGACGGCAGCAGGATGTAATAGAATGTCCGGTCGAACCAGGTATTGGCATTGATCTGGGCTCCGGCATTCATGGCAATTTTGTCAAACTGCCCCCGGGGGATGTTTTCTGAGCCTTCGAACATAAGGTGCTCAAAGAAATGGGCAAAACCTGTCCTTTCCGGATTTTCGTTTTTTGATCCTACATGGTAGGAAATGGTTACTGCAACAATTGGCGTAGAATTATCCTGATGCAGGATCACATGCAGCCCGTTAGGGAGGTCGAACTCCGTAAAGTCGATCCTGCTCTGGGCCGGAGCATAGCTGCTGATACAGATCAATACAGCCATTGCAACTACTTTTCTAAATGATAACATAATTGAGTGATTAAGGGGTGAATTACTAGGAATTATTTATTAACAACATCAGATCATCTGGGGTAATTTCTGTAAAATCGGCAATTACCCGGTGGGCTTCGGTTAACTCAGCGTAATAGTGGGTAGTTGCTACACCAACAACCTTCATACGCGCTCTCAGACCGGCTTCAATTCCTTTCAGTGAATCTTCAAAAACAACACATTTTTCAGGGTTAGTACCTGATAAGGCAGCAGCCTTTAGAAAGACTTCAGGGTCAGGTTTACCCTTACTTATCATTGAAGCATCTGCAATCACATCAAAAAAACCAGTACAACCGATTGCGCTAAGTACAAAATCCACATTCGATCTTTCGGCCGAAGTGGCAATTGCCAGCGGTACCTTTCTCTTTTTCAGATCTTTTATAAAAGGAATCAATCCTTTTACAGGAGTAACTTTGCCGGCATAAAGTCCGCGATAGATGTCCTCTTTTTCGAGACTATATCTTGTAATCAACTCATTACTGAGGTCATTGCCAAATATATACCTTAAATGGTCGGGGTTATTGCCACCGAACACATGATCCCGGAATTCATCAGCCGAAATATACTTTTTGTGTCGCTTGCAAAATGTTTCCCAGGCGAGCAGGTGCCAGGCGAAATTATCGACCAGTACGCCATCCATGTCAAAGATTACAGTTAAACCTGTATTCATTACATCTTTACTTCACGATTAATGTATGTGCCATAATCCTTGATCCGGGGATGATAGACTTCTGTAAACAAATGCGAAGAGATCAGGAAATCGGCTGTTGAACGGTTACATGCGGTTGGTATATTATAGAGCACTGTAATTCTGAGTAAAGCTTTTACATCCACATCATGAGGCTGGGGCTGCATCGGGTCCCAGAAAAAGATCATCAGATCAATCTTGCCATCCACAATCATAGCTCCTAACTGCTGGTCGCCACCTAAGGGGCCTGATTTCAGCTTAATAACTTCAAATTCGCCATATTGCTCTTCTGAAAGGCTGGATCTGAACTGCTGTTCAATAAGTTTTCCGGTGGTACCTGTGCAGACAATGTGGTGTTCGCGCAACTTGAGGACGTTGAACTCAACCCATTCAATCAGATCCTGTTTGCGGTTGTCGTGAGCAACCAGGGCCAGTGTTTTCCTTTTTTCCATAAGGGGTTTTGAAGGTGCGAAAATAGTCATTTCTTGTTAAGTTTGTGTTAAATCGTACCTTAATCTGAGCGTAATCAGGGATGGTCTGATATGCGACTAATTTTTTTGTAATTTTGCATCGTTTTTTCACAAACAAGACTAAAAGACTTAAGTTATTCATTATTAAAGAAAAGACTCGATGAAGAGGGTATTGATTCTTACCGGAGGAGGTGACTGTCCGGGACTTAACGCAGTTATCCGCGCTGTTGTGAAGCGGGCCTCCCGCGAAAAAGATTGGGAAGTGGTAGGAAGTATTGAAGCATTCAATGGTATTTTACGCGAACCAACTGAAATTGTTATACTTGACGAAAAGGCTGTTTCCGGCATTCACTATCAGGGTGGCACAATTCTGCAAACCACCAATAAGGGAGGGCCTTTTGCCTGGCCTGTAAAGCAGAACGATGGAACATTCATTGCGGTTGACCGTTCTGATGAAATGATACGGAAAATTCAATATCTTGGTATTGATGCTGTTATAAACGTAGGTGGCGATGGTTCGCAACGCATCTCTCAGGCACTTTTTGAAAAAGGCCTTAACATCATCGGAGTTCCCAAAACCATCGATAATGACCTCTCGGCTACAGATGCTACTTTCGGATTTCAGACAGCCATTCAGATTGCAACAGAAGCTGTTGATAAACTGGTAACAACCGCTGCAAGCCACAACCGTGTTCAGATTCTGGAAGTTATGGGACGCAATGCCGGTTGGATTTCGCTGAATGCTGCCGTTGCCGGTGGTGCTGAAATTTGTTTGCTTCCTGAATTTCCTTATGATATTGATAAGGTTAAGAAAGGGGTTGACCACCGTTTTGACAGGGGCCGGGGTTTCGTGAATGTCGTAATTTCCGAAGGCACCTTGTTTACCGTTGTGTTTTTCCCGATAGCAGTCTCGCTGATTGCAGGGATTGCCAAACGGCTCAGGAAAAGTGCAACCGAAAGCCAGTCGCTGCTGGGGCGGTTGCTCAATATCACCG
>JBBQBC010000218.1:0-6803 GCA_038317155.1 Bacteroidales bacterium | reverse complement strand
TCAAAATTTCCGTTTTGCCGGTATGGAAAACCATACGGAATTCACTGCTTGGGCTCATCTGGCTGCCGGTGGCACTGGGTTTTCTGCTGGGCGATTCCGATTATGCGGTTTTAGGCGGCGTTACCGGATACCAGAGCGCGTTGTGGCTCCAGGGATTGCTCGGCACAACGGGAACTGCCATCACCCTATTTTTTACTTTAATCGCTATCCTTGTAGTTGCCTTTAATATGCCACTCGAATTGCCTGCCAGGCCTGGCAGCGATGACATGCCAACCGATGAATCTGACGGTGAATTGGCCGGCTTAGGTAACTCATTTCGCCGGAAGGACGGAAAAACCGGATCCGGAGTAGCCCCCGAAGATAAATACAATACCGTTGAGTTTTCTATAACTCATGATGATAAACCGGAGATTTTAAAAACAAAACCAACTTTTCCGGATGTAACAGAGGAAGATGAAGAGGAAGAACCATTTCTGCCCCCCTTCAAAAATGCTCCAAAGGTAAAACCCGAAGAAGTAGAATTAACGATCGAACAGCATCAAACAGTAAGTGTTCCGGATAGCGATAAGGAAAAACCGATTCATTATACCATTGATACTGAGTTCGATCCAACCCTCGATTTACCCGATTATCAGCGACCGACCCTCGATTTGCTCGATGACTATGGCGGCAGTCAGACTTCAGTCAATGTGCAGAAAGAAGAGCTTGAAGCCAACAAAAACAGGATCGTTGCTACCCTGGCCAATTATAATATTCAGATTGATAAGATCAAGGCTACCATAGGGCCGACAGTTACGCTGTATGAAATTATTCCGGCTCCGGGTGTGCGCATCTCAAAAATCAAGAATCTTGAAGACGACATCGCCCTTAGCTTGGCTGCAATGGGCATCAGGATTATAGCGCCCATCCCGGGAAAGGGGACCATTGGTATTGAAGTGCCTAACCTCAATCCGGAGATCGTATCCATGAAATCGATAATGGGCTCTGAGAAATTCAGAAATACCAAATTTGAACTTCCCTTCGGAATGGGAAAAACCATTCAGAATGAGCCGTATGTTGCCGATCTCACGAAATTGCCCCATATCCTGATGGCAGGAGCTACCGGACAGGGAAAATCGGTAGGTCTGAATGCCATCATTGCCTCAATTCTTTATCACAAGCATCCATCGCAGGTTAAGTTTGTGATGATTGACCCGAAGAAAGTTGAACTTACCCTGTTTTCGAAAATTGAAAGGCACTTTCTGGCCAAACTGCCCGATTCGGAAGAAGCCATTATTACAGATACCCGAAAGGTTGTCCGTACACTCAATTCCCTGAATATTGAGATGGACAACCGCTACGACCTTTTAAAAGATGCCCAGGTCAGAAATATCAAGGAATACAACGAAAGGTTCATTGCCCGGAAACTTAACCCGCTTCACGGACATCGCTTCCTCCCCTACCTCATTGTCGTTATTGATGAATTTGCCGATCTCATTATGACAGCCGGCAAAGAAATCGAAGCCCCGTTGACCCGCCTTGCCCAATTGGCAAGAGCTATTGGAATTCACCTCATAATCGCAACCCAACGCCCATCGGTTAACATCATTACCGGGACCATTAAAGCCAACTTCCCTGCCCGTATTGCCTTCAGGGTAATTTCTAAAATCGACTCCAGAACCATCCTCGATACCGGAGGTGCTGATCAGTTGGTTGGCCGGGGCGATATGTTGCTTTCCACAGGCAGCGACCTGATCAGGTTACAGTGTGCCTTTGTTGATACCCACGAAGTCGAGAGAATTACCGAGTTCATCGGGTCACAGCGCGCCTATCCCGACGCATACCATCTTCCAGAATTTGCCGATGAGCGTGATGAAAAAGAAGTTGATTTTGACCCTTCCATGCGCGATGAACTGTTTGAAGATGCAGCCCGGATCATTGTGGCCACTCAGCAGGGAAGCACCTCATTACTGCAGCGTAAGCTCAAACTCGGCTATAACCGGGCAGGAAGGATCATCGATCAGTTGGAAGCCGCCGGCATTGTCGGTACCTTTGAAGGAAGCAAAGCCCGCGATGTAAAAGTTGCCAATGAGATGGCTTTGGAACAGTTTTTGAAGGACATGAAGTCCGATAACAGAAATAACGAATTCTGAAATAATCTTACATTGAAACCCAACAATATGAAAAGAATTATCATTTCAATGATTGCATTGCTTTTTGCAACTTCAGCATTTACCCAGACTGATAAAAAAGCCCGCACCATTCTTGACGAAGTATCAGCTAAAACCAAAACCTATAAAACCATCAGGATTGAATTTATCTACAAGATGGAAAATACTGCTCAAAAGATAAACGAAAGTTACAAGGGGGTGCTCATCTCGAAAGGCGATAAATATAAACTTTCCTTCTCCGGACAGGACGTAATCAGCGATGGGAAAATGGTATGGACTTATGTAAAGGATGCAAACGAGGTTCAGGTTAATGATGTAAGCAAGGATAGCGACAGCTTTACACCGACAAATCTGCTCAGCACCTACAACGAAAATTACAAGGCCAAACTCATACAGGAAACAGCAAAGCAAAAAATAATTGAACTGGTCCCAATCCAGAAGAAAAACTTCAATAAAGTTAAAGTTACCATTGAAAGTGATAAAAAGATGTTAAGCAGTCTGTCGATTTACGACAAAAACGGCAGTATTTACACCTACCAGATTGGCAAATTTGAAACTGACCTTCCTTTTTCAGACAATACTTTCGTATTTAAACCCGCTGAACATCCGGGAGTAGAAGTCGTTGATATGCGGTAATACCGGATTATCTGGCCTTAATGCAAAACAAATCCATAGGAATAGGGTTTATTCATGAAAACCTGACTGACTTATGAATTCATTCTATTCTATTACGCTGTTTATTCATTCGTGGAACCGATGGGCTGTGCTTATTTTAGGTACCGTTGTCATCATATATGCTGTCAAAGGATTAGCTGCACGCACTCCTTATACTGACTTCAACAAAAAAAGTATGTTCTACTTTATACTGACGCTTCACCTTCAGCTTCTTGTTGGTTTGCTGCTCTATTTCGTTGCCAGTCCTACAACAACACATGCGCTCAGCGATTTCGGGGCAGCTATGAAAGACAGCACAGTCCGGTTCTGGGCAGTGGAACATTCATTTCTAAACATCATAGCCATTGGCGTTGCCCAAACCGGCAGTATTCTCGTCAAAAGAAAAACAGCAGACCGCGATAAACACAGGCTCTCCCTGATCTGGGCAGGGATTGCGCTCCTGCTGATTCTGATCATGATACCCATGGGTATGATGGGAGTTGACCGGCCCTGGTTCAGATTCTAAAGATTGTTTTAATATTGACAATAATAATATGAATGGCGTGGATAGGGCGTGTTGTGTCCTTGTTGTCATTAAATCGTTACGTTCATGATGCATATGCATCGCCTTGTCCATAATCCCGCAATTCAGAATCAATTTAACATCTGTATAATTGCTATCAACGAAATCATAAAGGAGACACGATCTGTCCCGGCAAGGTGTAGTTAGGGCCTGCTGAAAAACTCAAAAAAGACGACATTCTTTTACGTTACGGTGCTCTGCACCTTAAAATCCTCTTATTCTGCAATTTACTACCAACATTTCGCCACTCTGTGGCTCTGAATGATAAAAAGTGGTGGAATTCACAAACCAGATGCACGGTTTTTTGATGTTATTACCCTAATTCCATGCACCTGATTCTCTTTTTCACCTTGTAGTAGTTTTATTTCGAAGTATATAGATATTTTTCAGCAGGCCCTAGTTAGATCTCATGGTTTTTCTATGACACTTTCTATTTGATCTATTGTCCGGTTAAATCTGTTTTCAAGAATGAGATTCTTCACTTCACTTCGTTACACTGCCTGACGGCAATCAGGCAAGTTACCAATGACATCTTTTGTATGTGCCTGATTACCATATTTTTCTGTTGAATGGTTCCCAATGTGGGCCCTTATAAATTTGTTGTTTTGTCATCTCCACTTTAAACTCCTTTTGAACGGTTGTCGAATTCATCTCATACAGGATACTTTGATACGATCCTTTTTAATATCGACTAAAATGATGTGGCAATGAACCGGTTTTTTCTTAGCCAAATCAATTCAATTTCTCCGGGCTTCAGCCCGGTGCAGAATTCCGATTTATGCACCATCCCTGGCTTTAGCCGAAAATGCACGTCTGACATTTCCGATAACCAGGCACATGATTATCAAAATGCGCTGGCGCGTGTTTCCCAATGTGTGCCTACATACATTTTGGAGGTTTCTCACCTCAATTTTAAAACCTTTTTTCCGGGGCTGGTATCTCGGAATGACAGAATTATAACGTTTGCCGTCTGGTAAACAGGCGCAGCGAAGAATCTCATGATTTTATCCTGATAACAATAATATTGAATATTGAAATCTGGATAATCAGGAACTCCTGAAAAAACAATGAGGGCAATGTGCCTGGGTGGTTCAAGAAAAAAGAAAAAAGCTGATCCTTCAGAAATGCAACTACCTGAATTACAAGCTATTTTGTCAAATACTTCGCAAGGATACCTAAAACAGCCTTTTTGGTAATCGGCTTCGCAATGTAGTGGTCGCAGCCAGCCTCAAGAGCCCTGTTACGATCATCCGAAAGTGCGTAGGCTGTTATGGCAATTACCGGAAGGTCAGGTAGTGACTCTTTGATCAGCCGGGTAGCCTCAAGCCCATTCATTATAGGCATTTTTATATCCATTAGAATCAGGTCGGTCTTTTGGCTGAGAGCGGTGTCAACCGCCTCCTTTCCGTTAAATACCCTTATAAGACTGCAGGCTGTTGATTTCAGCATCATTTTTATTAGGGTAAAGTTGGTTTCTTCATCTTCGGCGATCAGAATAACTTTGTCAGGCCATTGGTAGGTAATGTCAGTGAGTTGAGACTCCGGGTTTTTATCATCTAAACCCGACTCCATCAAGGTAAATGGAATTTCAACCCGAAATGCAGCACCCTGCCCCAACTCAGACTCTACCAGGATTTTCCCGCCCATTTGTTCGGCCAGGGCTTTGGATATGGCCAATCCCAGGCCGGTACCACCCTGTTCTCTTGAAGCAGAAGAATTAACCTGCCTGAATCGCTTGAAAATCAACTCGTGATTTTCCGGATCGATTCCTATTCCGGTGTCTTTCACATAAAACCCGATAAAACCTTCCCCAGGAATATATCCGAATTCGACTTTTCCCTGCTTTGTAAACTTGAGTGCATTGTTGATCAGGTTCAACAGGATTTGTCTCAGCCTTACATCATCCCCCAATACAATTATATCATTCTTGTCATCCAGATTGGTTGCAATAAGTTCTACCTTGCGATACGGGCTTTTCAACGCAATGGAATAAACTTCGCTCATCAGTTTCTGTAAACTTAGGCGGCTGTTATTTATAGTAATCTGGCCTGCCTCAATCTTCGAAATATCTATAATATCATTGATAAGAGCCATTAGCTGAGCAGAACAGGTGTTGATAATCTCAACAAAACCGGCCATATCGGTTTGTGGAAGACCTGGCGTAAGCAGAAGCTCCGCAAAACCAAGAATCCCATTCATTGGCGTTCTGATTTCGTGGCTCATGTTGGCCAGAAATGCCGATTTCAGCCGGTCAGCCTCCTCTGCCTTGCCGATTGCCACCTTCAATGCCTCATTTTTCATTGCAATCTCTGCATTCAGATTAACATACTCATAATTCAGGATAGCAAGCTTATCATTCATTTCATGTAATTCCTGATCGGCACGCTTTCTCTCGGTTATATCGCGCCATGTCGTATAGATTATTTCTTTATTACCAATTTTTATAACTGTCAGAACAACTTCAACCCAGAAATCGCTGCCGTCTGGTCTCCTGTGCACCCAATCAAATCGTTGCGAACCATTTTTCAGGGCTATACTGATCATCTTAACGGCTTTCTTTTCCGAAGACAACCCATCTGGCTGCACAGGTGGTGATAACTGGAAAGGCATTTGCATCACAATCTTGTCGCGGCTGGTATTGAGCATTCTCAATGCTGCTTCATTACAATCAATAAACACCCCATTCTCAATGATAAGGTTCGCATCATCAGAATCCTCAAAAAGCGTTCTGAATCTTAGTTCGCTTTCTTTCAGCCTGGCTTCTGCTTCACGTCTCGAGGTAGTATCTATAATAAGCCCTTCGAGCGCAATTACATCTCCGGTATTGTTATAGATACCACACCCCTGCTCCCATACCCACTTCAATTCACCGCTTGCAGTCCGTATCTGATACTCCTCGGTAAAAACTTCCTTGCTGGCAAGTATCTTCTGCCACTTCTTCCATAAACGACTCTGGTCTTTCTTAACAATCAATTCATTGAATGAAATCTGCCGGTTTCCAAGCAATTCTTTTGATGAATAGCCTGTTAATTCATAAGCGCCCCGGCTCACAAATTCCATCGTCCACGACCTGTCGTTAAGGCAGCGATATGCCATGCCCGGCAGATTGCCCATCAGGGTTTCGAGTTTACGTCTTATCTCTGCGCTTTCTTTCTCAATGCGCTGACGTTCTGCCAGTTCACGAGCCTGCTGAATATTCTGCAAAGCCTTGGCTGAGAGTTGATTTGCAATCAGGAAAAGACTATCGGCAATTCTGTTGAATTGTGCCTTAGGCATCCTCCTTACCTTTTTAAGCGCTTCAAGGTATTCCTGCTCATCGGCTCCGATTTCGCGGGCATAAGCAACCATTTTATCGGGGTCGGCATCGTCATCCAGCACCTGACCAATCAGCCAATTGGCAATATGTTGATCTCCGG
>JBBQBC010000217.1:0-6879 GCA_038317155.1 Bacteroidales bacterium | reverse complement strand
GTTCAGGGTTTTATCCTCCAAAACATTAAGGGTGCAAGGCACCATGACTACCGGCTGATCCGGATCATTGCTGCTTAACGCTATATTTGCTGTATAGGTACCTGGTGTGAGCGATCCGGCATCAAAGTCAAGGGTTATCTGTTGGTTTTCGCCGGGCTGAACTGTGCCCGATGTGGTTCCGGCCCCGTTAACCTTCAGCCAGGTATAAGGGGGCGTGTAGGTGTAATCAACGAGCAGGTAAGGTTTATTGGTTTCATTCCAGCCATCGAAACCGATGTAGTAGCTTGCGCTGCCATCCCGGTCCATAATGCCGATGGCAAACCAGTTTTGTGACAGTGCAGCCTGAAGGTCGGCATTGGCATTGCCTCCGAGTGTGTGTACTTTCCAGCCTGGAGCGTAGGTACCTGCCTCGCTGCGGTACAGGTAATAACCCGAGGCGGATTCTGCTACAATATCATTGTATAGGGTAGAAGGTGAAGCGGTGACCGGATCTGTGGTTACGGGGTTAATGTTCCAGTAGGGGTAATTTGTGGCATTTACATACCCATGAAATTCAATGGAATTGATGGTTGCCCCATCGGGGATTGAGCTCACGTCAAATTTCATCCAACCGGCCTCGGCGGTGGGATAGCCTTTTACCAGGCTGGTCTGGCTTTTGGCGGAAGAAGTGGTTGTTCCTGTGTTGTAGTTTGCATTTAATGGATAAACACTTGAGGAAGCCCTGCCGGTTGATGCATTATATATTACTTGTGCAGTATAGGTCAGATCCGTTTCTCCGGTGTTCGAAATGGTCATGAGATCGGTTGCGGTGTTACCCGGGCTGAGTGTTTTTATGAATGAAGCCGGTGAAACAGCAATGTTAGCCGGATCGGGAATGGGCGCAACCGGGGGAAAGATGATGTAGTCAACCCGGGCACAGTCGCTGCCGCCAATAACACCCCCATCCTTCGAATAGCTCCATTTAAAATTGTGCAGCCCTGCGGTCACGGTAAAACTGACTTCGCTCCAGTCAACAACACCCGACCATTGTCCCTGTTGCACATTGTCGATGTAAAACCTAAGGAAATCGTATCCGCTTTCTGAAGATACTTTCCTGAAAAAGGACACATTCCCGCCGGAAGAAAGAAACAGTTCAATGCTCATTTCTGAGGTCTGGGAGTTGCCAATGGTTCCTGATTTTGAACAATAGAGTCCGTCGTAAGGATTCTCAGTTGAGATTGTCCAGGGGGCATTGCCGCCAAAGCTCCAGCCATTTTCAAAGGCACCTGTTTCAAAACTCCATGCTATGCTTTCCGTCAGTTGAAAATCAAATACATGATTTGCAACAGATACTTCGCGTTGCTGAATAATACCGGCATATCCGGCTTTGCTGATCCTGAAATTATATGTGCCTTCCATTACGCCGGAGAAAGAATACTGACCTGCCGCGTTGGTGTTAACCGGTAACAGCGGAGTGTCCACGATTTCCAGGGTGGCACCTTCTATGGGAAGGCCGGTTGTAAAGTCTGTAACCAGACCGGTAATTTCCACGGTTTGTGCCTGTACCATATTCACATTCAGGATGGTCTGGCCCAGGTTGTTGATGTTTACATTGGTAAAAGTCTGCGGAATATAGCCATACAATGAGAAAGTGACAGTATAGTTGCCATCGGGAAGCATCCTGTAATATCGGCCAAATGCCTCGTCAGAAATGTAGGGAGCCCGGTAGGCGCCGGTATTGTCAATTCCGGCAATGTAAACTTCAGCCTGAAGGGGTAACTGGGTGTTTGCATCTTTTACCAGCCCTGTCAGGGTAGATTGATCTACCCGGTGAAGCAGGATCATTGCAGCCTGCAGGTTGTTCTGGCATAATGTTGTAATCTGACTGGCGGGAGGAATAAACTGGGTTCCCAATTCAATGGTATAGCAAAAAATTCCCCGTTCACCATAAGCATAATCGTCGACAGTGCCTGAAGCAGGGTAGAGGCCTGAAGATTTATCGGGGGTGTAATTTCCGCCGCCGTCGGCAGGAATGGTATTGGCGATACTGACCGCCAGCGCTTCAAGGCTGGTATGGTCGGGTGCAAAGGCCCCGGTTGAATATCCATAAGGAAAAAGCACCAACTGGCTGTAGCTGTGATAGGTGATGCCGGTAACAAAATGGTGCTGGTCAATCATGTTTTTCATCGCCATACTCTCCGGCTCTGAAAATCCGAACGGGCCGCAATAGGTAATATCCGACGGATTGGTAGAGGTTCCTTCGCCTCCCCATTCCCAGCCATAATTTCTATTCAGGTCAACACCATCGGTGGTTCCGGTGTTGATGGTATTGCTGGCATTGTTGTCGCGGATGTTTTTTCTCCACCAAACGTCAACCTCATCGGTTACAATCTTGTGCCCGTTCGGATTTACCAGCGGCATAAACCATATCTGCTTGTTATTCACACTGTTGGTGATGGAAGGATCTGTTCCGTAATTGGAAACAATGTAATTCAATAGATACATGGCTACTTCCAGACTGATCGGTTCGCGGGCATGGTGCTCACCCATATAGAAGATGCAGGGTTCGTCCTCTTCGGTAGCGACATTATCCGACACTTTCATGGCCCATATTTCATGTTTGTAATTGTTGTAAGCAGGAGCGGTATACTCTTTTCCGCGGCTGTCGCCGATGTCATAAAGCTTGCAGATATCGGGGTGCGCCGACTGAAGATTCAGCAATTCAGTGTAGAGATCAGTGTAGGTCCGGTAGCCGGCCAGGGATTTTCCGGCGACCATGTTTTCCTTCAGTTGCCTTTCAGTCTGGGTAATCTCCAGCGAGAACCCGTTGGACTGAAGGTTTTGTAATTCCTGATGGTTGATAACCAGATCGATGTATTTTCCGGGCTTGAAAGCGGCAATATCAAAGCCGGTTTTCAGGAATTCGCTTAAATCAGCGACCTGCGGGGATTCAATCCGGACAACAAACCTTTCCTGGGCCTGAGCGAGAAATATCCATCCAATACCGATTAGTGTTATTATTATATTTTTCATTATTCAGGTTTTATTTAAGGATAATAGATTAAAATTAAGTTGTAAAATGCTGTGATAGAAGACCCTATGTAAGTTAGAATCAAAATGGGGATTACAACAATTTATTAAACTTACTGAAAGGGAGCAGGTGATCGGATAGTTAAACGAGATAAAAATCCACCGGAAGGAAATTCTTAGAGAATACTTCCAACGGATAGTTTTAGTATATAATAGATTCTTTATCAGTTAAATACAGATAAAACTCCTCTGGTATCTTTTAGTAGAAAACCGGTTATTTCAGATTTATTAAATGGTTTTCGTACCTCAAATATAGAGCTTTTGGCAAGTGTTTATCAACAAAACATAAAATTATTTTACATTTTTGATTATTTGGACTGGTTTTCCGGTTTTGATTTGAGAATACGTTCATAATCAGGGTTGTTTCAATTGTGAGAAAGGGGTAATTCATTATCAGGGATGCATTAATGGGTTTGGACACCAAATTATTAACGCTGACTTTTGTCAGACAGGCTTCCTGACGTTAGGCAGGAAGCCTGATCAAGCACAATTTTTACTCAAATTGAGCGACCTGAAAGAGTATATCGCTCAATCGATAAGGATATAGGAAGCAATTCACTAAAATACCTTACCAGGGTTTTGGTGCATGCAACGATTTTCCATTAGTAGTTTTGAAGGCTTATGGGATTGCCGCTCAGCGCGGTGTGTTATTGGCAAAGTTGGTGATTCCGGGTATAATGGCGATCTATTGCAATCAATTTTAATATTATTTAAAATCTTTATTCAGGATCTTGAAATAGTACACTGCTGTATCTGTTGAAGTTATGTTTGTAAGTACAGCTGTATCACTATCTTTTTGTTTTGTAATTATAGTTCCAACTATAATTACATCACTAATCGATCTTTGTTTATAGTCCATATCTGCAATGAGTGTTCTTTTTCCGGATTTCTCCATTACGACATATAGAGCGTAAGGATTGACCTTAAACCCACTTGGCAGGAAAATGGAAGAAACTTTATCATTGATAAATTCCTTCTTTTTAATTAGGACATACTCCTTGCTATAATAATCGTCTGCTCGCTTCATTTTATAATGATGGCTTAGCAAAATGCCAACTATCACCACTGGAATTACCAGCACAGAAGCAATTTTTTTTAAAATAGGTACTATCTCCATAGATTGAATATGCCTTTATTGAAACCTCCTGAAACCGGAATAACAAATGGAGTACCTCCAAACCCAAATTGAAAAGAGGTCGCAACTATGGTTACACCTTCAATTGGGTAACTGACTGCCACACTTATCCCACCAGAAACCCCTTGCCCAACTGAAAACCATCCCTTAAAATACTCTCCTTCAAGAAAAGCGGCTTCAAACTTGTTCGCATTAATTCCATAAATATCTACCCTGCCAATTTCGCCTCCAATGGTTCCATCAGTTGAGGCTCCACCTGCAAGTTGATCATATCCATAAAAATATCCTGCATCTTTCCCATCCATAATAAATACACCGCCAAAATCACGTTCAGCGCCTACCAGCATTACACCAGCATCCCCGAAAGCAGCAACTGCACCTTTAAATGGATTTGGATAGATACCTAACGGACTTGCAAAAGTAGGCACCCCGATAATTATTGGTGATTTCCTGAGAAGATATGCAAGTTGCAGATTTCTGGTTCCTCTGGCATTTCCTCCACATCCATCACAAGCAGTTAAACCTTGTTCCATTGCAAGTGAAGCAAGATCCTGCGATTGGGAAAGTAAGAAATCCTGGTAATAGGATGTCTCCTGGTTAAAACTGCTCCTATCAATGCTTACAATAGAATTCACTGCAGCGGCTTCCGGAGCTGCGTAATTTTGGTTTGGGAAATACATGTTTCCCGCATCCGAGCCATAACCAAACCCACTGCCGGTATTGTACCCAAAACTGGCGCCACCCATGCCGTTGTACCAGTTTACACCCGCGTAATAAGTGGTATTGGTGAAGGAAGTGTTGGTGCTTATACCTATTACCAGGCCTGGACTGTCTTTACCTCCCCATTTAAATGGGTTCAACTGCCACTTGCCTGTTGCCTGGTCGCGGTTGTTAGAAGCCCCCTGAAGATAGAAAAAGGCTCCGGCAAGGACATATTGAATAAAATTGCCGCTGGGATCAGAATATTTCAACGGATTATTAAAGCAGTAAGCGTATCCATTATAATTCAGCGGAACATCCGGCGATTGAATATAAGGGTCGGGCGAAAGAAAGCGGGCGATCACGGGATTCCCGAATCGGCTTTGCCTCTCGGGATAAACTCCTACCCGGCCATTCATGTTAATCAAGCCAAACTGATCGAGATGTTCATGACCGGTAAAACCGCGGTCAATGATAATATCTGGGAATGTTGTGGTGTAATTCACCCAGGTGGCGGAGTCTCTTCTGTTGCCCCATGGATCAAAACTCATTTCAAATTTTTGATCATCACTTTCGCGCAACAACGTGGTGATACTTCCTAAATGATCCGTAAACACCCAGTACCATTCCCGGCCGCCAGGATTGGAGGTAATTTCAACGGCCGTAAGGCCTTCCGGTGAGGTGATGTAGTTGATGGTTTGGGTGGTTTGATCAGCAAATATAATCATTTGAGCTATGCCGGCATTTAACTTTTTGGTAATAAATTTATTGAATTAGGCACGTTGCCAATACGATGAAAAGCCCTACCTTTACGGTATTAATTATTCTGATATGGAGAAAAGATTTGAAAGCTTAACAATTTTCGAATTCCAAACAAGATTCCCAGACGATAGAGCATGCCTGGCATACTTATCCGAACAAAAATGGGGTGATGGGTACACTTGCCCTAAATGTGGAAACGCCAGGTTTTGCGCCGGTGAAAAGGGATTCAATCGTCAATGTACTAAATGCCGCTATATTTCATCACCTACAAGTGGCACCTTATTTCATAAGGTGAAGTTTCCCTTGTTAAAGGCCTTCTATATTGTCTATTACGTCAGTACTAGCAAAAAAGGCATATCAAGTACCGAGTTGAGCCGAAAATTAGGATTAAGGCAAAAAACTTGCTGGTTATTCAAACAGAAAGCAATGAACGGCATGAAGAGTAGTGGTCAGTTCAAAATTTCTGGTATGGCTGAAGTGGACGAAACAGTAGTGGGCGGCCAGGAAGAAGGTGTGCGCGGCAGAAAGAATATTAAGAAAAAGCTGGTTGTCTTCGCGATCGAACGCAAGGGCAAGGGTGTGAGCCGTTTATATGGTCGGGTTATCAACAAAAGCAGTGCCAAAGAACTAGGCTCGTTCATGGAAGATACAATTGAATTAGATACTGAAATTAAAACTGATAAATGGAGCGGTTATAAGCCACTGAAAAAAGATTTTCCCAACCTTTATCAAGTAGACTCAGGTAACAAAGGGGAGAACTTTCCTGATTTACACAGGGTTATAATGGGCTTTAAAGGATGGCTTCGAGGCATACACCATCAGGTTGATGGTTTGCAAAGTTATATTGATGAGTACTGTTATCGTTTCAACCGTAGCAATATGAGAGTCGGCATCTTTGAAAATTTAATTGGGCGGATGGTTAGATCTGAACCGTTCCCTTACAAATATTATTGCTTAAGTGCCTAATTCAATAAATTTAATTGGAAAAAGATTGTCAGGAATGTGATATTATGAGGAAAGGTATTTTGCTTGCGAATAAAAAGTTTAAAGATTTCTTTCAAAAAAACGTTGCGGCTTTATAACATAAAAGCCCAGACTTGCCTGGCTTCTTTTATGTAATTGCACAAAATAATTTTTTTCTTCGCTCAAATAAAACACCTTTCATCTGCTTTAAAGCCTTATCTATTCTAGGGGCAAGCAGACAGGTTAAAACT
>JBBQBC010000216.1:0-6914 GCA_038317155.1 Bacteroidales bacterium | reverse complement strand
CCTTATAAAAGCCGCAATATGACTTCACAGGTTGTAAACCATGCGGGACAGCTTTTTCTTATTGACTGTGGCGAAGGCACTCAGCATCAACTAATGAAAATGAAGATTAAATTCATGCGGATCAATCATATTTTTATCAGTCACCTTCACGGTGATCATTATTATGGTTTGATCGGTCTTGTATCGACTTTTCATTTGCTAGGCAGAAAACAGAACCTTCATATTTACGGTCCGTCCGGGCTTGAAAGTATTATTAATCTTCAATTGGAAGCCTCTTTAACCAATCTTGTATATAAAATTATTTATCATGTGACCGTAGATGGTTCTGCAGAAACCATTTTTCAGGATGATAAGCTAACTGTTACTTCTTTCCCGATGTCGCATAGGATTCCGACCACGGGGTTTCTTTTTGTGGAAAAACCGTTTCCGCGTAATATTATCCTGGAAGCTGCTGAAAAATATAATGTTCCTTATACCAGTTTTAATGATTTAAAAGCAGGCAATGATTACCTGAATAAAGACGGCAATGTAATTCCAAACAACCTGCTGACGACCGAACCATTACCACCACGCTCTTACGCGTTTTGTTCCGACACTGTTTACCATGATGAACTTGTACCATTGATTCAGGGGTGCAACCTGGTTTACCATGAAGCGACATTTATGAGTGATATGAAGGAAGTTGCAAAAGCAAAGATGCACTCAACTGCTGCAGAAGCAGCTATGGTTGCTCAAAAGGCCAAAGCCGGTAAACTGTTGATCGGTCATTTCTCGGCCAGGTACGACAACCTGTTACCACTGCTTGAAGAAGCACGGATTGTTTTCCCGGAAACCTATCTGGCAGAGGAAGGGAAAACCTACCCTGTTTAGTTCGAATAAAGAATATCTGAGAACAGCCTAAGCAGTGTTTTCTTATCGTAAGGTTTGGCAAGGTAATGTGAACAGCCGTTTGACAGCAGCTTTTCCCGGTCGCCCTGCATGGTATAACCTGTTACGGCTATGATCGGGACGTCTTTATAGTTTTCGAATTTTCTCACCTGGTTGGCTATTGACATACCGTTGGGGCCGGCTCCCAGGTTTATATCCATCAGGATAGCATCGTACTTTTTACGCTTGATTTTTTCGAGGGCAACATAGCCATTCTCAGCCATTTCGGTATTGCACAATTCGCGAAGGTAGAGCGCAGCGAGACGCCGGTTTATTTCGTTGTCTTCAACTATAAGAATTTCAGGTACCGGACCTTTGCTCAGTCTTTGTGTATTGATTACAGGCGCATTCTCCTGCTCCGGGTTAAAATCAGCATAGTCAGGAAATACGGTAGGCAATGCAATAAAGAAGTCAGATCCTTTGCCGGGTGTGCTGTCAATCCATAAACGGGCATTGATAAGCCGGGCAATTTTAGCACAAAGTGCCAGGCCAAGTCCGCTGCCTTCGAAGGTACGCGACATCCCTTCACTCACTTGTCTGAATTCTTCAAAAATCAGTTTATGATGTTCAGGTGCAATGCCAATTCCGGTATCGCTGACTTTAATAATTGTTTCTGCTTTATTTTTGTCATTAATATAAGCACTAACTGAAATTCCGCCATCGATGGTGAATTTGATTGCGTTATCGAGCAGGTGGTGAAGCAACTGACTCAACAGCTTTTCATCAGCCAGCACGTGTATTGAAGGCGGCAGGGCAGTCCTGAGGTAAATTCCCTTATCGCTTGCAATTGAATGGAGATTTCTGAGTTGTGGGAAAAACACTGATTTAACGCTTACTGTGTCAATTCTCAGACTGTCGATGTTCGCCTCTATGGCCGACAGGTCCATAATAGAGTTAAGGGTTGACATCAACCTGTTGGCTGATTTGTATATGGTAGAAGCCATCACCTTGAAACGGTCTTCTTCGAGCTCATCAACCAGTATTTCGGAGAAGCCAAGGATACCGGTCATTGGGGTCCTCAGTTCATGGCTCATATTTGCCAGTAGTGATGATTTTAGCTGGCTCGATTCTTCAGCCTGATTTTTGGCATTCAGCAAAGCTTCGTCGCTTCTGATTCTTTGAATTGACAGGGCAATTTGTTCCGAAACAAAAATCAGTATGTTTTTTTCGTCTTCACCATAAGTGATATCGGGTGTATAGGATTGCAGCACAAGCACTCCAAGTACCTGGTCACGGGTGTTGAGTGGCACGCCAAGCCATGATTCGGGTATCAAAGCGGGTCTTTGAATGGTTTGTTCACTAATCATTACCTCAATGGTTGAAGCAGAAACCAATAACGGTTCTCCCGATTTTAAAACATATCCGATCAGTCCTTTTTCAGCTAAGTCAGCATTGGGTGCCCCGGCAGGATCAATACAATAGGGGAAGGTAATTTTTCCATCACCCTCGCTGTTTATTGCCACAAGCAGGTTAGGCGCAGGCATTAGTGTCGCAATAATCTGATGAATGGCTTCCATCAGGTGAGTGAGATTGTGTTGCGAATGGATAAGCTGTGATATCTGAAAAGCCGAAGCTTTGAGGCTTTCAGCTTTTTTGCGTGTGGTGATATCCTGAATGGTTCCCGACCAGTGTTTGAGATTGCCGAGGTTATCGAATCCTAATTGCGCTTCCGTAAACAAATACCTTAAATTGCCCCAGGAATCAACTATTCGATACTCTGCCTGGTATGAGCCTGATTTTTTGGCTATTGCCTGACTGAACTTATGTTTATAATATTCGAGATCATCGGGATGCACGAGGTGAAAGTGGCTGATGTGGTCCTTGTTTACAGCCGGTCCTGGGTTATCGATCCCAAGTAATTCGAAGAAATTCAGGGTTACGATTTCGGTTTTTTCTCCAAAAGAAACATCCCAGCTTCCGATTCCTGAAATTCGTTGCATGTGGTTAAGTCTTTCCTGACTAACCAAAAGGGCTTTTTCTGTTTTCTTAAGTTCAGAAATATCACGTATTATTGCCAGTATCCGGTTTTCTTCAACTGGGACGAGCCGGTATTCCAGGAACCTCTTTTTTCCGCCAAAATTAAAATCATCGTAAAAAGACTCAGGCCTCCCCGAAAGGACCATTTCATTGAATTTTTTGAGTAAAACCTGAGATTTCAAAGGAAGGATATTCAGCAGGTTTTTGTTCTTAATAAGACTACCCAGATGTGGTATCGGGAAGTTAGGATTCTGATTTACGTCAATTATATTTGCCTGATGATCGAAAAGTACGAGTAGATCCGGTATATTTTCGAGTATAGCCTTATTCCGTTGAGCTATATCGCTTAAATGGTTATTCTTCTTGGCTGTGTTTACGGGTTCTGTGCCATTTTCGAAAATTATGGCAGGATTGTCTGCATTTGTATTTTGCGGAAAAAGGTAGATGAGATCCAGTTCTTCACCGCCATCAGGCCTGATTATTTCTTTAGTGCATTCACAAAAAGTGCTGCCATTCCTGGAACTCGCTTTTTGCACGACTTGACAGGAAGCGCGAATATTATCGCAGGGAATATCAGAAGGAACCTGCATTTCGGGATTTAATACAGTGGAAATATGGTTACCTGAGATTTCCTCACGGGAAAATCCTGTAAAAGCTGTAAAAGCTCTGTTAACCCTTAATATTGAACCGGTTTTGTTAGTTAGTATTACCGGTGCCAGGTAGTGATTTACCCAGTCTAACTTAATATCAGAAAAGACCTCCCCCTCATCATGGTCCTTGTGTTCAAACAAACCGGATGTCATCGATTTTTAGTTTTACTTAATCTCAAAGTACATTTCCCAACTTCAGGGTAAAAGTAAAATAAAATTACTTCCTTCGACAAATTATTGATAATTTGGAACAATTCTTAATAAAAAATTTATGAAAGTCGACCGACTTTAAACTAAGTATTTCAGAAGGTGCTGACTTTCATGAATATGAATCAGTTGTGACCGATTAAAATTCTTCTACATGAAAGAGATTCATCACTTCACTTCGTTGCGCTTGCCTGACAGCAATCAGGTTCGAAATGACAGGCTTCCAACATATCGTCAAAATGTCATTCCGAACGAAGTGAGGAATCTCTCCTTTCGGAACGCGATCCACATCGGTATGCCGGGAGGTGCTCTGCGTTGAACGGTTGTAATTCATCTCACTCAGAATACTATCGCCGCTTTTTGGGCTAAAGCCCCTATTAGTGTTCGTTTTTATTAACCCCCGGCTGAAGCCGGGGGTATTTGAGTGGTTTTATAGTACTAATGGAAGGGGATGGTATTTGACAGATATTTTTAAATTCGGCTAAAAGTCAGTGGGAATTGACTCGTTTTTTTCTTTCCAGAATCAATTCCAAAACTCCGGGCTTTAGGCCGGTGCAGAATGCCGTTTTATGCACTATCTCAGGCTTTAGCCGAAAATGTACGTCAGAGATTTCCGATAAACCAGGCAAATAAAATGCAGTGAAAGCGCCATAACAGGAATTGCAAATTCCGCTCAGCTAATCGTTAGTAAGATTTACTCAGCCTGAGATTTCTTATTCCACTATGCTGCACCTGTATGCCTGACAGCAATCAGGTATGTGTTAGCGGCTATTTATCAATGATTTGAAACAGGCGTTTTAGCAATTAGCATAGGAATGCAGATTAATTGCCAAATTCCGTAATGATTATTCATCAATCAGATATTGGATTACTCCGGCTGCACAAAAACAGCCAAAAATTGCAGGCATATAAGAAATGGTGCCTACGGTTGATTTTTTATGGATTTCGCCCTCCGATAATTGAATTGCCGCACGTGAAACCTCTTCAGGTGAATAAACGGCCTTAAATCCTTCCCAAATACCAAGTTTGTGCAGGCGTTTACGCATATAGTAAGCTAATTTACAATTGTTTGTTTCGGATATGTCGGCAATTTTAACCTGCAACGGATCCAGTTTTCCGCCTGCACCCATTGAACTGATCAATGGCATTTTCAGACGAAGGGTATGGTAGATAAAATAAACTTTTGGTGAAAGGGTATCAATGGCATCAACAACATGATCAAAACCTTGTTCAAGTATTTCTATTACCCGGTTGTCTTTGATGTACTCCGGTATTGTTGTCAGTTTGAGTTCAGGATTGATATCGAGTAGCCTTGCTGACATAATATCGGTTTTTTGTTTACCAGTTGTGCTTACCATTGCGGGTAACTGCCTGTTACGGTTGGTCGGATTTATTTTATCTCCATCAACAATCGTAAGACTGCCAATGCCTGCCCTGACCAGTTGCTCGGCGGTGTAGGCTCCCACACCACCAAGTCCGGCAATCAAAACATGCGCGTTTCTTAGTTTCAGTAATTTCTCATCTCCAATCAGTAAACGGGTGCGGGCCTGCCAGTCTTCAGAACTCATAGGGTTGTTTTATTCGGTAAAAATATTAAAAAGAGGTCATGGTAAATGAAGAATAAAAAATCATACATGAATGAAGACCACGGGCTTTAAGAATATTTCTTTTTTATTATTGGTACATTGTCTTCTTTCAGGATTTAATACTCAACTAATTCGCAAAATTTTCTTAATTTTGGAGAAGGTTTAGATTATTAACCGTTCAGTTATAGCCGTTAGGTTGAATTAGCAAGGAGTTAGTTCTGCAACAACCCGATAAATTTGCCTGTTGACTGCCGGTATTTTTTATTTCTGCCTCTTATAGCCCTGGCAGATTGACAGATAAGCTCTAATCTGATCCCGAGTTTAAGTCTGTAATACTGGCTGGAATGTCAAAATTGTACTACAATTATTAAATTCTCAGATTGAGAGTTTGATAGCTGTCTGAATATTCCGGTGAATCTACCCTTTAATATGGCATTATTATCAGACAGATAATAACGCATACCTGATACCAGAAAAACAGACCCGTTTTCTGATTTCAATAAAAGAACAAAGGCTTAAGGAATAAAGATGCGGGTGTGAGGAATCATTTAGAAAGGTTAATATGAAGGTTAAGACGAATAGTGCTTTTGATATATTGTCTCTTTTGCGCCTGTCATTCCAGGTGAGTAATGCTTTCCGGAATTATAAAAAACAAGAGCCATACCGTTCTGAGTTATTTAGTCTGGATCAGATGAACCAGCATGGTGAAGCGTTGGCCAGGTCTCACAAACTAATGAAGCGCAACACCTCGGATCAACTATTGAATAGGCTGGATGAGAATGAAAAAACCCTGCTGGATGTTCGTAAACTGTTGGTCGAAAGTATTCGTTTAGGAAAATCCATTACTCCTGCCGAAGAATGGTTATTGGATAATTTTTATCTGATTGAAGAACAGGTTATTATCGCCAGAAAGCATTTGCCAAAGGGATACAGTGAAGATTTGCCATATCTTTCCAATGGGATATCGGTTGGAATGCCGCGTGTATATGATATTGTATTGGAAATTATCTCTCACAGTGATGGCCGGGTCGATATAAAGGGTCTTACCAGCTTTATTGCTTCATACCAGAAAAATACTTTACTCACATTGGGAGAACTATGGGCAATCCCAATTATGCTCCGTCTTGCCGTAATTGAGAATTTACGAAGAATTTCCGGGAGTCTGGCTCTGGACATGATAGATCAGAACCTGGCTGAATACTGGGCCGACAAGATGATCGATACTGTTGAAAAGGAACCCGGTGATCTGATTCTTACTATTGCCGATATGGCAAGATCGAAGCCCGTAATGGAAGGGTCGTTTGTTGCTGCATTTACGCGAAAACTGCAGGGTAGGGGACCCACACTTGCGCTGCCATTAAGCTGGATGGAGCAGCAACTTACAGGAGTCGGATCTAGCAGCAGTGATCTGGTTATGCAGGAAAATCATAAACAAGCTGCTGATCAGGTGTCTGTTCGGAATAGTATAGTAACCCTGCGTTTTCTGGGGACAATGGATTGGCAGGAATTTGTTGAGACCCTTAGCGGTGTAGAACAAGTCCTACGACAGGATAGATTTGGAACCTAT
>JBBQBC010000215.1:0-7009 GCA_038317155.1 Bacteroidales bacterium | reverse complement strand
CTGCTAGCTGGCGAAAACCTTTATTCCAATCCCGATACCTGGGGATCAGACTACCTCGAATTGCTGATCGGAACCCATAGTGACAATGGTTACACCACGACCGGAATTCCTGAGGAGCATAATTTTGTCCGGTTGTACGATGAAGTATCTACCTGGAGTGCAACCGACCTGATGAACACCATCAATGCCGGACGCAATTTCATACACCACGTGGGCCATGCCAATGAATCTATTGTGATGAAGTTTAGCATGTGGGACATCACCAACGCCAATTTTGCCGGAGTTAACGGCATTACCCATAATTTCCCGATAATTTCCTCACATGGCTGCACTTGTGGTGCATTTGATTACGATGATTGTATTGCAGAAAAGATGGTAAGCATTGAGAATTTTGCAGCGGTATTTATCGGAAACTCCCGTTTTGGTTGGTTCAACGAAGGCCAGACAGAAGGTCCTTCGGCACACCTTCACCGCGAATATATTGATGCCATGTTTACCGATAAACTTAACCGGGCCGGTAGCGCGCAGGTAGAATCTAAAGCCGCCACATCTCCATGGGTTAATGCCCCGGGGCAATGGGAAGAGGGTGCCCTGCGCTGGTGCTTTTACGACTGTAATGTGCTGGGCGACCCTGCACTGGCCATCTGGACAGATGAACCCCTGCCGATTGCCACTGCTTATCCTGCAACTTTATCAACAGGAACTTCCCAGTTTGATGTAACTGTCACCAGCGGCGGTTCACCGGTTGAAGGCCTGACAGCAGCCCTGCTAATGAACGGAGCCCTTTACGGTAAAGGAGTCACAGGATCAAATGGCATTGCAACAGTAATAATAGACCCCCTGATAGTTGCCCCCGGTGCTGCACAACTCGTTATTTCAGGTTATAACTGCCTGCCTACGTATTACCCTATTAATTTTATTCCCGGCCAGACAGCCTATGTCGTTTTCCAGACATATAGCCTTAACGACGAACAAGGCAACAACAACGGACTTCCCGATTTCGGTGAAACTGTTTCCTTAAGCATTACGCTTCAGAACCTCGGTCTTGCGGATGCCCAGAATGTAGTTGCTACAATTTCATCCGGCGATCCTTATATAACCATTACCGATGCTACTGAAAACTACGGTACCATCAATGCAAGCGGGCAGACAACCGTTGAAAATGGATTTTCAATGCAATTGAGCGGACAGGTTCCTGATAATCACACGATAGTTTTCACACTGACTGCAGTTGCGGGTGATACATGGCTATCCGAATTTCAGCTTACTGCCAACGCTCCTGCCCTGTCGGCAGGCGATGCTTTGATTGATGATGGCGCCGGCAATGGCATTCCCGATCCGGGAGAAACCTTCGATATCAGTATTCCACTTATCAACAGTGGCCATAGCAACAGCCTTCCGGTAACGGCAGTGCTCAGTTGCGCCAGCGAATATATAAACGAAACGCAATGGGCCCTTTCTCCTGTTTCCATCAACACCTTGTCGCAAGTATCAGCAGTATTCGAAAATATCCAGGCTGACGCCCAGACACCCATTGGATCACCGGTAACATTTATATTAACACTTACCCAGGGCGACCCTGCAGACGTGATTCTTGAAAAAGAGTATATTGTTGTGATCGGTCAGGTTTCCGAAGATTTCGAAACCGGCGACTTCAGCCAACATCCATGGGCACATAGTGGAAACGCCAATTGGAGTATCACCCAAACCGATCCTTATGAGGGCACATTCAGCGCAAAATCGGGCCTGATTGCTGATAATCAGATGTCTGTTCTTTCGGTTACCTATGAAGTGCTTACTGCTGACAGCATCCGGTTCTACCTGAAGGTTTCGTCAGAGGAAAGTTATGATTTTCTGCGTTTCTACATTGATAATGTGAAAAAAGGTGAATGGTCAGGCGGGATAAGTTGGATTGAAAAGTCCTTTGCTGTAAGCACCGGAACACATACCTTTAAATGGGCATACGAAAAGGATATTTCAGTCACAGGCGGACAGGATGCAGCCTGGATTGACAATATTATTTTCCCGCCGGTGGACATAAACACAGGGATAGTCAGACCTGAAAACATTTTACCGGCTATGATTGTTTATCCAAATCCTGCTTCTGGAAAAATTACCATACAAACTGCGACTAACTATAAATTGCTTAATCTTACTATTACCGATCCTACCGGAAAAGTAGTTTATTCCAGAAATCCGGGAACTTCTGGTAGCAACATCGAAGCAGATATTTCGGGTATTAAGCCCGGTTTGTATTTTATCAGGCTGAGCAACAATATTTTCAATGAAACCCAAAAACTGATTATCCGATAAAATTTCCAAAATCACAAGTATCTATTAACCTTAACACACACACCGTGATAAAACAATTATTCATTTTTTTAATCGGGTTGCTGATTGCAATCCCCTGCATTTACGCGCAGAAACCAGAAAAACAGATGTATATGCCAGGCGTTCCGGTTCCGGAAAAGTATAAGGTAGATACACGAATTGATAATATGTCGTATTGGAGGCGAATGGCCTCTCTCGGACTAGTCCCCGTTGCGCCTGATGTAAAAGCACCTTTTGGCAAATACACCGGTAGCCAGTTGAGTGGACGGAATGTTACAACCGAGGATTCACCCGATATTCCGGTAACAACGGAATCGTCAACGCAAAGTGAAAATTCCATTTTCGTGAACCCCAACAACAATCAGGCACTGTTACAATCCAACAACTCGACCCCAAATCCGGTTTCCGGTATTTATGGTGCCAATGGATTTCTCTCCACCGATGCCGGTAGCACATGGGGCGGCTCTGTTCAGGGCGCTGGCGGCGAAAACAGCGGTGACCCGGCTACGGCTATTGGCTTAAACGGCTGGTATTATGTGGGATATATTCACAGCAATGGTGGTCAGGGCGTTTCCTATTCATCCAATCAGGGAGCAACCTGGACACCGGTTCTGGTAGCTCCTTCGCCCGGAGGCTTCGGAAGTTTGCTAGACAAAAACCACATGTGGATCGACAACAGTCCAACCAGTCCTTATTCAGGATATTTATACGATGCATGGACCAATTTCGGAGGCAGCAACGATGCTAATATTGAAATCAACCGTTCCTCAGATCAGGGCCTTACCTGGTCAACTCCGGTTAACATCAGTTCTGCAATCAATGCCGGAAGCCACAATCAGGGTGTTAACCTCCAGACCGGTCCCAACGGCGAAGTTTATGCGATTTGGGCTATTTACGATGGCTGGCCAACCGACGAATCAGCAATTGGAATGGCAAAATCACTGAATGGAGGCGCTACCTGGCAAACTGCTACCCGCATCATCAACAACATCAGGGGAATACGCACATCTGGAATCAGCAAAACGATGCGCGTCAATTCATTTCCATCCATGACAGTTGATATCAGTAATAGTGGTAACCGTGGTACCTTGTATGTTACCTGGGCCAATATAGGCACCCCGGGTATCAACACCGGAAGCGACATTGATGTCTATCTGTCAAAGTCAACAGATCAGGGTCTTACCTGGTCAACCCCGACAAAAGTAAATCAGGATGCGCCCGGCGCCGGGAAACAGCATTATTTCCCATGGGTTGCCTGTGATCCTGCCAATGGGAACCTGAGTATTGTTTATTACGATGACCGCAACGTTCCCTCGAATCAATGCGAAGTATATGTCTCCAATTCAACCGATGGCGGTGCTTCATGGGAAGATGTGAAGGTGAGTGATGTTTCATTCACACCTCAGTCGATTCCCGGTTTGGCCGACAATTATTTTGGCGATTACCTGGCCATAAATGCCAACAATCGCTGGGTTTATCCGGCATGGACCGACAACAGGTCAGGAACAGCCATGACTTACGTTTCCCCTTTCCAGGCAGGACCGCCACCAAACCAGCCCTGGATTATACACAACGATCATCTGGTAAACGACGCAACCGGCAATAACAACGGTCTGCTCGATTATGGTGAAAGTCCTGCTTTGGACATTACCATGGAAAATATCGGAGATCAGCCTGCCACTGCCGTGGAAGTGGTTCTTTCTACCGAATCACCCTATATAACCATCACCGGCAACACTGCACAATTCGGTGATTTCACAGTAGGAGAGATTAAAACAGTTGCTTCGGCATTTGCACTTGAGGTTGATCCGGCTATTCCCGACGGGCTATCTATCGTGTTTACCCTGACCGCTACCGATGCCGTGGACAGCACATTCGTGAGCAACTTTATGATTGAAGCTCATGCTCCGGGTTTGCAAGCCGGCAGTATCAGCATCAACGATGCAGCAGGAAACGGCAATGGCCGGCTTGATCCGGGCGAAACCGCAACCATCAGTATTTCAACATTTAACCCTGGCGATTACACCGCGCTGGCTGCCACAGCCCAGCTTACAAGTCCCAGCCAGTTTATCACCATAACAAACCAGAATGTTGTGCTTGGTGATATTCAACCAGGACAGGCCAATGCAGTTAGTGCACAATTTGAAATACAGGTGGCTCCTGAAACACCGGTTGGACATTTGGCCGCATTTAACTATTCTGCTGTCGCGGGGTTGCTTGCAACAACTAAAATATACAATATCCCGGTAGGACTAATCCTTGAGGATTGGGAAAGCGGGAATTTCGGAAGCTTTGACTGGGCATTCTCAGGAAACGCCCCATGGACTATAGCCACCGACCAGGTTTATGAAGGTACCAGTAGCTCCAAATCGGGTCTTATCATTGATTACCAGAATAGTGAAATGAATGTTCCCTACGATGTAATGAATGTTGATTCAATATCATTTTACATCAAGGTATCATCAGAAGCGAGCTATGATTATCTGAAATTCTATATTGGCAATTCATTGCTCGGACAGTGGGCCGGTGAAGTGGGCTGGACCAGAATAGTTTTTCCGGTTTATCCCGGCCAGCAAACCTTTAGATGGGTTTACAGCAAAGACGTATCAGTAGCTTCAGGTGCCGATGCAGCCTGGGTTGACTACATTGTTTTCCCGGCTCCTTTGCAAACCACCTCTTATGCAGGCCCCGATGCAGCGTCGTGTGAAGGATCGGCAGTGCTTTTGAATGGCAGCGCGACAAATTATGTAAGCACAGCCTGGTCAACTTCCGGCGACGGAGTATTTGAAAATACAGGTTCGCTCAGCACATTCTATACACCTGGAACCAATGATATGACCACCGGAAATGCGGTGCTTACCCTGACAGTTACCGGACCTGAATCGCAGGTAATGACCGACAACATGACCATGACGATATCAACACCGGCCATTATCGCTGCCGGTCCCGATCAAGTTGCCTGCAGTAACTCGGAGATTTTATTAACTGCCGCCGGATCAGGTTACACCGCAGTGGAATGGTCAACTTCAGGTACAGGTACCTTCAGCGACCCATCATCTGTCACAACTACCTATCTGCCTTCAGCAGCCGACATAACAGCCGGAACAGTAACGCTAACCATTGCAGGAATTTCACCTGCACCATGCTCAGATGCTGTTGACCAGGTAACTGTTCAGATTCTTCCAGCACCCAGTGCCCTGCTAAGTGGCGAAACCATTGTTTGTAGCGGAACCTCAGTGCCGGTAACCATTGAACTCTCAGGTACAGCCCCGTGGAACCTTATGGTAAACAATGGTGTAGGAAGCCTTACTGCAACCGCTTCGCCATTTACTTTCCAGGTTATTCCGACTTCAAACTCTGTTTACCAGGTAGTGTCCGTTAGCGACGCAACGACTTGTCAGTCAGTCGGTACAGGCGAATTTACCGTGAATACGTTAGCCGCACCGCAAATTAGCCTCGTATCAGATACCTCAGCCTGTGCCAACCATATTGTTGTTTTGAAAGCCAACACCACAGAAACATTGGATTACCTATGGATGCCGGGCGGTTTTATTACCCAGAGCATTTCGGTTGACTCAACCGGTGTTGGTATAGGTACCCGCACCTGGACTGTAACTGCAACAGGGAGCAACAGTTGCACAACCGAAGCCTCTGTAAATCTTACGTTTGTTGATTGTACCGGCATTGATGAAGCCGGCAATCAGGCGGTGAGCCTGTATCCCAATCCATCGGATGGCAATTTCAGTGTGATTGCTTCCAAACAGGTTTCCGGAACCTTTAGTCTCGAAATCTATGATGCCGGCAACAAGGTTGCTTATTCACAGAATGGACTGGATTTAAAACCCGGGAAAAAAGCCCTCATCCATGCTACTCATCTGGCCGATGGGTTGTATATGCTTAAACTTTCGGGTAGCACAGGAATCTATTCTACTAAACTGATTATCAGAAAGTAAACTTTTAACTTTAGCTTAATAAAAAGAGGGGCAGTAAAATGTTCCTCTTTTTTTTGTGAAACTGAATGCGGAAGTGCAGGTACTCTGTGCTAAGTTCAAGGTTGTATTGATTTTCCGTTCCCCTGGCAGTATCCGGCAATTATTCAATTGCCCGGAAGGCTTGTCCTGCTCATTGGAGACAGGCAAGTTCCGTTGAATACTCCCGGGCTGAGAAAAACCACCTTACTCAAACTTTGGTGTCCGATTAAGCAGGTTACAACCCAAGTTGAGTGATTTGAAAAGGAAAATAGCTCAATCGATCAGGAAGTTGTAAGCAATTCAAAGTTATACAGCTTCATGGCTTTAGTGAATTGCAACAATTTCAAAATCGGGATTTACTTAAGTATAGCGCTTTTTCGCTTTGCTCAAATCGCTCAACTTAGGTAATACATGGATATGATGAGATTGAGATTATCTGGGTACAATTGAGAGGCATTTACCTACCTTGAAAATAGAGATTGTTAATCTGCTGAAATAAATTCATCAATCTCGTATAAATAGGGTCTGCTGAAAAACTCAACAAAACCGACACACTTTCACGTTACGGTGCTCTGCACCTTAAAATCCTCTTATTCTGCGATTTACTACCAATGTTTCGCCACTCTGTGGCTTTAACTGATAAAAAGTGGTGTAATTCACAAACCAGATGCACGGTTTTTTGATGTTATTACATTATTTCCATGCAC
>JBBQBC010000214.1:0-7038 GCA_038317155.1 Bacteroidales bacterium | reverse complement strand
CGTCGTAATCGTTGGCCTGCATGGCGGCCAAGGCTTCATTGCCGTCATCGACAAGATCGCACTTGTGCAATCCTCCTAAAACACTGTAAGATGCTGTCATTCTGAGCGAAGCGAAGAATCTCTAGAATTTCTCCTGTCACTACTGAATGAAATATAATAAAATTAATGCTCCAATGCGTTAAAATTTGTTATATTGATTGCCCATTGGGAGTCCTTGATCACAAGTCTAAGAAGCATTAATACATGATAGAAGATCTGGTTAAAATACATGATAAGTTCTCGGTTGAGATAAAGTTGGGTTTCCTTGCACGGAAAAAGCAAGAGATCAGTGACTTTGCCGTGAATACCTGGATATTTATACCCAACAGCCTTGATATTAATCGCATAACATATCTGAAAACAGATTTTTACCGCGACCTGAAGTCAAACATAAGGCTGATTACCCCGGTTTACCTGTTACGCGACATAGCAGTTAAAGACCGGGAGCCCTTTGCCCTGATGGAAAAATCGTTTCAGGAACTGGCCTCTGAACCCACACGCACCAGAATAGCGGAATATGAGTACCACATCCGGATGTTTGTCTCGATACTTAAAAGCGCCTTGCGCCAGGAAATCAATCACATCCTGAGCAATGGCAGAGACAACGATCTGCAGTTTATGGTTGATTCTTACATCAGTAATGTAAGTTTGATTGCTGAAAACTACCGCAATCTCCGGCGCACAGTTAATGTGCCTACCATTAGCAGGGAATTGATGAACTATTTCCTTTTCGGGGATGAGTTCCTGAGTAACCTCATTGAGCAACACTCATTCAAATTACTGGATGGACTTGGGAAAAGCCTCGAATTGCCCGGCGACATTCATGCGAAACTAATGAGTTTGATTAATGCAGAAGTTGGCTATAAACATGAGAAAGGCTACCCGGTGGTTGATAAGCACAGCCCTGACCGAAACCGCGATTTGGTTTTTAGACTCAGCCTGCTAAAGAAATATGCGGAGAATGAGTTGTTTCTGACCACCAACAAACGCCGCGACGGAGTCTGGATTGAGCAGGTTTACCTGAGCATAGCTGCGGGAATCTCAATGGTCTTTGCTACTGCCATCGCTTTCTCATTTCAACAGAAATTCGGCAACTTTACTATGCCGTTTTTTGTGGCGCTGGTGGTAAGTTATATGCTGAAAGACCGTATTAAAGAACTGGCAAGATATTATTTCGCGCACAAGCTTGGCCGCAGGTTTTTCGACCACCGTACCGATGTCAGCCTGAGCAACCACAATATTGGCTGGAGCAAAGAAAGTATGGATTTTATCCCCGAAGTTAATGTTCCGACTGAAGTATTGAAAGTCAGAAACCGCTCTGCCATTCTTGAAGCCGATAACCGAAGCAACCGCGAGAAAATAATACTCTACCGCAGGCTGGTCAGGCTCAACCGCAAAAGCCTCGATGAGTGCAGCCAATATCCAACCAGTGGAATGAACGACATTATACGGTTTAATGTCTCAAACTTTATCCAGAAAATGGATAACCCCATTGTACCACTCTACATACCAGGCGAAAACGGAAATATTGACATCGTAAAAGGAGAAAAAATGTATTACATAAATCTGGTACTGCAATTCAAAAATGAAGATCAATCCGAATATAAACGATACCGTATTGTATTGAACCGGAAGGGAATCCGAGAAATTGAATCGTTTTAAAATTCTGCAATGAAAAATCCCTTTTGTCTGATATTTTTATACTGATGTCAAGCATTGGTTTGCAATGCAGTTTGCAGCAGATCCGGTAAACGACATTGTTCAGATAACCTGTTCAGTCAAAAGCATGGTAAATCTTGAAATCCGGGATGTTCAGGGAAGTATATCCGGAAAATTCAACTTCAGCAATAAGATTATCCTGGGTTTGGGTAATTATTTGCCTAATATTTATTTACACTAATTACTGATAACCTGGTAGTTACGCATAAAGTAGTTAAATTATAGGCTTACCCCCAACTTTTTTGCCTTTACAGGTTAATTATTATAATTATTTTCTACTTTTGTGTTAAACCTAACAAAAACCAACTATCTATGAAAAAACCAATACTCATCATTTCATTGTTAACCTTAAGCTTATTTGGCTTTAGCCAGACTATGCTGTTAGAAGAGTACTTCAACGATACTGTAAACCTTCCGGCCACCTGGACCAGCATAGATCAGGATGGCGATGGACACAACTGGAGGATTAATACCTTTGACCCCGAAATTTATGTTGTATCTGATTCATGGTTATCGGGTGGTGTAGGACCACTTACTCCCGAAAATTATCTTGTTTCACCACAGATCAGCCTTGTTGGGCTTACCGGTACAGTGAAGTTGCGCTACACCATTCAGGTTGGAGATGCAGATTATTTCCAGGAGCACTACAAAGTAGCAGTATCAACCACAGGCAATGCGGCTCCGGATTTCACAAACATTGTTTTTGAAGAAACCTGCACTGCAGATGATTATTATGAAGTCCCTCCATTCTGGCACCCAAGAATGGTTGACCTTACCCAATTTGTGGGACAAAACATTTACCTGACTTTTTGCCACTACGATTGCACCGATTTGTATAAATTACTGCTTGACAGTGTACAGGTTTACAACCAGGTGAATGTTAATGTTAACAAATATGATCTGATCAATCTGTCCGTTTACCCAAATCCGGCAACTGATAAGGTATATGTAAACGGTGAGTTTGAGAATGCCCGCATCACGCTCTTCTCAGCAGATGGACGTCAGGTTTATGCCTCTGAAAATGAAAGCAGGCAGACATACATTAACGTTTCCAAATTTGAGCGTGGCATGTATCTGCTCCAGCTCGAAACATCCAAAGGGATTGTAACCAGGAAACTGGCCATTACCCATTAAAATTTCTTGCTTAACACACACCAGGGGCTGCCTTATTAGGGCGGCCTTTTTTATTCATACCTGAATATCAGATTTACACTATGATACTTAAACCCTTGTCGCCAATGCCGTTGTTCCGGTTTGCATTAGCGTAAAAGGTGGTGGTGTTGAAGCATGCGTTGGAGTTTTTGCCTGAAACAATTTATATTAATGGTCAGCTTTGTGCTTATTTGCTGTGCTTTTAATGCTTATTGAATCCAAAAGGTATATTACATTTTTGAAAATCGGCTGTACGACAAATTTTATTTCTATATTTTTGCTTATGTTGTTCGGTTTTTTCCCAAATTAAACTTACAACATGGGGTGAAACCATCGGGGAGTAACCCCTAATTTGTTTTTTGTCGGACGGTAGAGTTTGCTTTTATTGTCGTCTTATAATTCCGTATATTTGCAGATGCACGGTATTATAAGACTCAAAAAAGGATTATAAGAAACAAACATTAAGACGATTACAAGTAATTCATGATATGAAGCCTGATTTTGAAGTACACTTTTTCTCAATTTTTGATTTCGTAATCAGGGATTATAAAACCCAACAAGCTTACTCATCTTAAAATTGATTAATTATGAACTTACAGTATATTTCGGACAGCAAAGGTCAAACAACTGGCGTATTCATTCCCATTAACGAATGGAATGACCTTAAAAGCAAATACAAGGATATAGAACGGGAAAATATAGATATTCCTGAATGGCACAAAGATTTGATGCGAAAACGCCTTGATGATTACAGAAAAAATCCTGATTCAGCTTTGGATTTTGATACTGCTATAGATGATATTGAAAAAGAACTGTAATGTACAAATCTGTAATCCTCCCCCTTTCAAAGGAAGATATTAGGGAAGCGGCGCTATGGTATAATGAACAACAAAAAGGAATTGGCAAAAGGTTTACAGAAGAAGTTCGGGAAAAAGTTCATTTTATCAGGCAAAACCCCAAAGCTTCGATTGTCCGTTACGATTGGAATACGAACTGCTGTTTTAAATACTTTCCCGTTTATGGTTCATTTCTTCATAGATGAAAAAAATGAAACCGTCATCATTTCAGCCGTATTACATACAAGCCGGGACCCTGAGATATGGAAGAAAAGATAAAGAAAAAGCCCGGTTACCCGGCTTTTTTAAATATTAATACTATCAATGAGTCCAGTCTAAAAAGGTAAAAAATAAAAAAATGCCACTAAAACACCAAATCATCAAATTACACAAAACGCTGTATATCAATGAATAATATTTGGTGCCCCGTATGTACGGGGTTGTGTTTTAATGCTTTGGTGGCGAAAAAAAGAGCAGTTATACTGAGCTCATCAATGCCAGGCAAAGTCCAGAATTCTTCAACAGATTATTAATCCACTTTGAAGCTAACCAGACAAAGATAACTGCTTTTCAATAAGCTGACAATTTTCGAATTCTGATTTGTGTACTACAGATTTTTTCTTACAAAAATTTCATACTTGTATTTTAGCCAGTTATGTGGGTTGCACCTGCTACCCAAGGCACCACAGCTCATTTCAAAATTCTGCCCAATATTACCCTGAACGCCGATTGGTAATTGACAGCCAAACCTGGCCTGATGGCCGTTTTTCATTTAAAAAGGGCTGCCAGAATCCCGGCAGCCCTTTTCAATCTTAACATAGAAAATCAGAGTTTAATCCAGGCAATCTGCATGGCATGCGGACTAACTCCGGTAAGCCAGTCTTCCTGGCCGGAGCCATCGAGGTTGGAACGGATGATTTTGCCATCAGGCCCTGAGTTGGATATCTTGTACCCCCAGAAAAGCTTGTTTCGCTCATGGTCAATGGTCATGCCCCATGTTGCTTTAGTACCAAAATCGCCTATTTTCGAAATGCTTGTGCCATCGACATTGCAAATATAAACTCCATTTTCGGTAATCGGGGTACCAACTGCGCCATAAACAGCTATATAGGCTTTCCCGGTTTCAGTATCAACTTCCAGGGCTGTTCCGTCAATATCAGGAATCGCCGTTGTTATATTTGTACCATCAAAATTTACCGTAAAATAACCACCGGTGAAATCAGCCCGGTCATTGATAAGATAAATTTTGCCTAAAACTTCGTCATATTGCATATCAATCGGGTATTCAGGAATAGTTCCTTCGGTGCTGATATAAACCTCGGGTCCGGTACCGTCGAGGTTGCAGCGGTATATACCGCCGGGACGACCCCAGTAGAGTTTATCACCAACAACCATAAGTGCTTCGGGAGAATCAACAATCTCCTGTCCGGCAACATTTACATCGAGAATTCTTACCGGATTCTTGCCATCGGCATCAAAACGGTAGATATAACCCAAAGAGTAATCGGAAACATACACTTTC
The DNA here is from genome assembly GCA_038317155.1 of Bacteroidales bacterium. Taxonomy (GTDB): domain Bacteria; phylum Bacteroidota; class Bacteroidia; order Bacteroidales; family Lentimicrobiaceae; genus Lentimicrobium. The sequence continues at coordinate 1,770 of JBBQBC010000214.1, read as the reverse complement.
TTATTGGCTGTATCAACCGCGATGCCATAAGGCCTGGATAACTCAACCGCCTCAAAGTCCTGAATGAGGGGAGCCTCATCGGTAAGGATAACCATGTGAACACTACCGCCTGTGGGAGTGCGCATGGTATAATAAAGCACCTGGGTAAGTCCGGCCAATGGGTCCTTGACATTAACTATCAGCGTTTTAACCAGCTTGTTGTAGTGAACGTTGTTCTCGGGCGTACAGGTTAAGGTTACCGTGTAAAGTCCGGGTGTATCGTAGATTATTACCGGGTTGGCCTCTGTTGAGGTTTGCCCGTTCCCGAAGTTCCATTGGTATCCCGCGGCATTCAGCGATTTGTTGGTAAATGTTACCTCACAGGGAATATAACCATCATTGCTGACCGCATAGGTGAAATCGGCCACGGTACTTGCCGGTGGGTTTCCAAGCTCATACTTTTCGCAACTGCTTAACATAAAACCGGGAAGCAGCAGCATCAGATATATCAGTATTTTTTTCATTATTTTCCTTTCTGATTAAGTTAAAAATCAATACCCGCCATTTTGTTTCATCAGTGTGTTTGTCTGCATTTCGCTCAAGGGAATGGGGAATAGAGTGTATTTTTCTTGAATACCCAACAGCCCTGCTGCCCTTTTGGTCCGGACAAGGTCGAACCAGCGATGGCCTTCAAAGGCGAACTCATGACGACGCTCATTTTCAATGGCCAGTTTCAGCGCATCGTAAGATGAAGCGGTTGTTTGTCCCAGTCCGGCCCTTGATCGGATTGCATTGATATTTTTCTGAATGGTATCAATATTACCGTTGGTATAGGCCAGCGCTTCGGCTATTATCAGATGCATTTCGGCAAGACGCAGCACGATAACGGCATCTGACCCGGCAGCCAACTGCTCATATTTGGTGCAGTAAACCTTCCCTTCTGAATCAGTAGCAATGCCGGCAGCCAACCTCTGGTCACCTGTTTCAAAGCTTTGAATCAAGTCCTGAGATGGGGCAATCTCATAACGTCCTGTGAGACTTCTGGGGTAGAAATATTCTGCCAGCCTGTTTTTGTTTTGTGCATCAAATACAATTTGAAAAATAATTTCGGTGCCGACACCCGTGTATAAATTTGCATAAGGTGTTACCAGTGAGAAACTGCTTTGTTGTGTTAACGTGCTGGCTTTTTCAATGGCCAAAACTGCATAAGAGGCAGTGCCGGTGGCATGATAACGGGTAAGATATACCCGGGCAAGTAAAGCCGAAGCCGCGTAAGAGTTAGCTCTGCCATCTGGCAATGCCTGTGGGAGTTTTGCTTCAGCGCTCAGCAGGTCAGCAATAATCTGATTGTAAACCTCTTCGGTTGAATTCCGCGCCTGATCCACATTGCTGATGTCAAGGGTAGGTGTAGTTTTTATCGGAACACCTCCAAAATAGGTCAATAGATTAAAATGAAACAAAGCCCGCATAAATAAAGCCTCTCCTTCGGCTTTATCGCGCTCGGCGGAGGTAAGGTCGCTGATGCCTGGTAGCAATGCCAACACATTGTTCACCCTGTTGATGCCATCATAAGAGGCACTCCACATACCGTCGATGATGCCATTGCTGGCAGAAATGGCGTTGTTGTCAAACTGGAAATAATCGTAAGTAGTTCCGGTCCAAACAAGATTATCGGCTGCGAGGTCGCCCAGGATTACCCTGTTACGGCCATAAAGCCCTGCTGCCTGCAACGCAGTGTAAGAACCAATGATGGCTCTTTCAACCCCAACCTTGTCTTTAATTGCCTCATTG
>JBBQBC010000213.1:0-7040 GCA_038317155.1 Bacteroidales bacterium | reverse complement strand
GGTCGAGGTGCTCCTGAAATAAATTTAGTAATACTGAAATGTGAGGGCCTTTGCTTATGAATTCCAGTTGATGTGAAGATAATTCGCACACAATTCTGGTTTCAGGCGTAATTTCTGAAATCAAATTGAAAAGTGGGTTCCCGATGTTGCCTGCAAATAATGTATTACTGGTGTATAATTTGATAATGTGGTATATAAGGCTTGCTGTTGTGCTTTTTCCCTTTGTGCCTGTTACACCGACGATTTGCGAAGAATATGCCCTCAAAAAGAGATCAGTTTGCGAACTAATTTTACTCGAATCAATCTTAATTCCGATATTTTTAAATGAAATCCCCGGTGATTTAAGAATAAGGTCGAAACTGTTAATCTTGTCGAGATAATCCTTCCCACAATTCACATTGACCCCATCTTGTGTAAGCTCAGGGTTTTTATCTATTATTGCCGGATCGGCATCGGCCACACTTACCTGGAGCCCGGGGCAGGTTTCACGAATGAACTTTAAACTGGATTTCCCTTCACGGCCATATCCAAGTATTAATACCCTTTTTCCATTGGTAACTGATCTGATCAGGCTTTTCATTGAAGGTTGAGATTTATGAGATGAATCAGATTATCCGGAACAAAATGATCCTTTTCAATTTTGTTAAAATCAGGTTGGCTGATTTCATTATCCATTTGATCGACAAATCGCGAAAGCAAATAGGGGAGAGGCTTATTTTTTTGCTGACTCAATATCATCACCAAAGCTTGCTTTACTTCCAGATTTGTGCCAATGCAATCAAACGGCTTTATGTCAGCAAAACCTGTCAGTTCATCAAAAGTGTGTTCATTTTCTGCTTCATCCAGCATTGCCCGGCCAATAATCCTATCTGCTTCGTTTAGCCCGTTAAATGCAGCCAGCATGATGTAGGTGAAGAGACACTTAGGGCACTTTCCGCACCATGAATTGGTTTTACTACCGGCATTACAACTCCTGAAAACATCATGATACGCTGAAAGCTTTGAAAATATTTTAACAATCTGCAATTCACTCAGCGGCCTGAGCATACTGAAATAATTAAAGCCATTTGAAATATACTGATTATAATATGACCGGAAATCTTTTTCAAATTCGAAGGATTTTGAGTACTGATGATTAATATTTGTGCCTGGTATTGTTGATTCGTTGGCACTTCCTTCGTTGGAAAGCACAATGTTGCTGTAACCTGTTAATGCAGAACAAATCAGTGTATAAAAAGCCAGCATGGCTGAGAAAGGAGTATGGCCATTTAAAAATCCCTGATTATTCAATTCCAATAACAAGGGGTCAATGTTCCTGTTAATCACAATGGTTTCATCCATGCTAATCCCGGCCGCAATAACAGTTTCAATAGTTGCACCACGAGGGTTTATGATCATTGGCATGACCTGATTTCCATTTTTTGTCAATATAGAGAGTGTAACTGCTGAATCTTTTCCGCCACCAATTGGAATCAGGTATTTATCTTCTGTATCAATAGTTTGGGTTGAATATTTAATTTGCCCCAACGATTCGATATTTACAAAAGTATCTATATCCGGATGGATCGAATTCAGGTAAAAGAATTCACCTAACCCATTGAAGTATAGCTTTTTCCACCAATTAACCTGTTCGGTTGTGAGACTGGATGGTAATACCTGAATGACTGGTGGGCAGGCTGCTTTCCAATAGCTGATGAGTTCAATCATTCCGATATTAAAAACGATGTTTTCCAGTAATGGCCTTAACTGTTCAACTTTTTGACCAAGATTTTTTACCAGTTTCCCGGTCTTGATCTTTACTTTCGGATAAAAATGAAACTTCCTGTCAATGCTAAAGTGAAATTCAATAATTAGTTCATCTTCAGCAACTTTAAAATTAAATGACTCATAGAAAAATACGGGATATTTCTGCCGGAGACGGACAAATAATTCCTCATTGTTGTATTTTGTCATTGCTAAAGTGGTATGGAATTTGCGGTAAGTTAAAGTTGCTTAAAGATACAAAAGTACTAAATAGCCTTTAGTCTGAGGTTGCTGAAAGAGATATTATAACTTTTTTCAGGAGCTTTCAAGTTGTTATTAAAGGTAAAACTATGACTTTTAAGCTAAAAGATGATTTATTGTCAGGTGATCTCCATTTATTGCAAATGCTGTATTTACCTGGCAGGTTTTAAAAACGTCTTTTCAAACCATTTGAAATTTTGAGTTAAAACTGAACCAATGAAACAACTTAAAATAGAGCCAAATACCGGCCGGATACTGATCTCAGTTCCATTCCTACAGGATTTTTATTTCAGGCGGTCAGTAATTCTACTGGCTGATCATAGTACTGAGGGTTCTTTTGGATTGATCATCAACAAACCTGTCGATGTTAAGTTAAGCGATATTGCCAGTGAATTTGAAGGATTTGAAGCCCCTGTTTTTCTTGGTGGCCCTGTTAAGACTGACAGTTTGTTTTTTATCCACACCCGTCCCGATCTTATCGATGAAGGGGTTCCGATTCTTGAAGGATTGTATTGGGGAGGGGACATAGACACTGTGAGGAGCCTGATTAAAGATCATAAACTCAGCAAAGATGAAATCAGGTTTTTCGTAGGCTATAGTGGGTGGTCGGCCAGTCAGCTCGACCGGGAGCTTAAGGAAAAATCATGGGTCGTTTCACTAATTGATTCTAAGCAGATTATCAAAAGTAATCCGATAGATCTGTGGGATCAGACGCTGAAGAAATTGGGCAGGGAATATTCGCTTTGGGTAAATTATCCTCCTGATCCATCCCTTAATTAGGCACCATAAAGTTTTTAATTTGATTCAGGAAATCTGCAAAAAGCGATAGCTTGAGCAATCCTGTGAACAACAATCCAAAAATTGCACCATAGAAGTGGGCATCATGCCCTATATTATCTGTGCCTTTTCTGGCCATATAGGCTGAATAACCCAGGTACAAGGCACCAAAAATAAAAGCAGGAATATCAACAGGTAGAAATACAAACCTTATCGGAGAGAGTGGCTGGATAAGAATACTTGAAAAAACCACGGCTGAGACGGCCCCGGAGGCACCTACAGCTCTGTAGGAGGGATCAGATTTATACTTTGCAAAAGATGGAGTTGATGAAAGGGCTATCCCCCCCAGATAGAGAAGTGAAAACAGATAAGCACCTTTTATCCCGAAAAAGAGAGTGAAATACAGTTCAACAGCTCTTCCGAATGAAAGCAAAACAAACATATTAACAAGCAGGTGCATCCAGTCTCCATGAACCAGGGCATGTGAAAGAAAGCGGTACCCCTGCCCGTGGTTGCTGATCATGTAGGGGCTGAACAGCAGTTTTTCAGAAAGCGCGCGGTTGTTGAAAGCCAGAATTGAACAGACTGCTGTGATTGCGATAATTATATAGGTAATGAACATCAGTTTAGCGCTGTTCGGTAGGATTGGTATGATCAAGTTCGGAGCCAAGTGTACTGTGAGGGATCAGATAAACCAACAACATCACAACAGCAGCAACCAATGCCCAACTTTTGTTTTCTTTACTTTTCCAAAGCCTGTAAATGGCTATGATCCAGAACACAAAAGCTATTCCTGTTTTGTTGTCGGTAAGGTCGCCAAATTTGAGAATTCCTTTCATAGGCCAGCCAGTCCAGTATGCCCCAAAAGCATACTTTTGAACTATAGGCCCAAAAATCAATCCGCCACCAATCAGGAGAAAAGTTGTAATAACTGCGAGTCTAAGCGTTTTGTCGCCTTTGGTTAAAGCCTCAATGCCGGTTCGGGTTGAGAAGAGCATTGCCAGAAACATCATTATTATATGAGGGATTAGAATTCCTGCAGGCACATCGCCTTTAAACCTCAACACAACGGGTTCTTTTGTAATCTTCTGCGTATTTCCCCCTTCAGCTAAAGTGATCTCATACATAACTTTTCCGGCTGGTGGCTGATGGGGAATGTATGCTACGAGTTTGCCACCCTGATGGATCATGGGTACATTGGTCCATTCATCATGGCTATTGTAGCGTTTGTAGGTAAATGTCCCGTTTAGTTTGCCGGACGGATCATTTATACTTATTTCAGCATTGTCAGGCCCGCCATACGATCTTAATAATTTATATTTCACAGTTTCACTACCTATCGTTGCTTTCCCCTTTAATGGGTAAGTTGGACCTGTAGTCCGCTGATAAACAACCGAGATGAGTGTTATGATTATGGTAATAATCCAGAAGATTAAATTTTTATTTTTCATTTTTTCTTACACCTTGTGAAATTGACTGCAAATTGATTTTCTGCTGCAATATTAGCAAAAAGTTTGATTGAATCGTGAATCAGCAGACATAACTGCTGCAGGAATAACGGGCAGAAATACTTTTCTGAGAGTAGTTTGATAATAATATACTGATGTTTCGCAGTTACATATACTTATTACTCACCATTGATTTCTAATGATTTGAGATTTGCAGGTTGATCAATCTGGCTTAACCCTTTCTTGGGTCAAACCACTATTTTGTTTTTCTGTTTACTACAACCTATTGACGTAATTTGTGAAGCATTTCATTCTTAGCCGACCTTCATTCAAAATATTTTACAACAGAGCCATTCTTTATTTTCTGTACTTTTTGCTTGATCAAAAAGTACCAAAAAATCAAGGCTTACTAAAAATGGCTAAAAACTGGCGAGTGATTTTAGTAGGAAGAAATGAGGTTGAACCGTTTCTCGCTCTTCTTAAAACCGGTGTACACTAATTTTCTGACCTCTTCTTAATTTTGTCGGTTGCATTTCTTCTTCATTTGTTCGCTGCCAGTTTTCTTAACGCCATTTTTAGAAGGCCGATCCTTTGAGGTCTAAAATAAACAAAAGTGGATATGGCATTACTCTGAAATACATGTACATAGAATTCCATATTTTTTCAATTGCTTATCAAGTAAGCTGAAAATTCATCTGCGAAACTTTAGTAATATATTATATTTCTTTACGTTAAACAACTAACTGTTTTTGAAAAAATGCCGAAAGCAATGACAACTTTGTAAAGAATCTTTTACCTTTACAACCTGATTTGCTACTGATCGGTATTGTCAGCGAATACATTCTAATTTACTTTGTTCGTGTCAGGGATTAGACTCACTGTTACTTTTTTATTACTCTGGATATTTGCCCGACAATCTGTTGCACAGGAGATGCATGGATTTGTTAACAGTAACTATGCCGGCATAAGCGGCAGTTTAATTAATCCTACCTCAATCCTAAATTCAAAGCTTTTTCTTGATATAATGCCATTAGGGGTGCATATAAATGTTGAGAATAATTATATCTATCTCTCCAAAAATGAATACAAATTTTCAAGATTTTTAACGCTCGGTGCAAAATTTCCAGAACATGGTCCTGACAATCGTGCGTTTTATGATATGTTTACTACTGAATTAAAAGATACATACACTGAAGTAAGGATCATGGGGCCGTCGGCAATGTTTGCACATAAAGATCAGGCTTTTGGGTTTTCAACATCTTTCAGGACTATCGTATCAGGTAGGTCGGTGCCTTACGAAATTGCTAAATTTGCCGTTGAAGGTCTCAATTTTTCACCACTTCAGAAAATCAACTTTACCAATCAACATAGCTTCAGGACGGCAGCCCTTGCCTTTGCTGAAATTTCGGCTTCCTATTCAAGGGTATTGTATAAACGTAACCGCGATCACTGGACTGCGGGAATTACAGTGAAAGGATTGCTGGGGACAGCAGGGGCTTATGGGTTTATAGATAATATTGATTATATGGTCCCCAATGGAGATACGCTGATTGTATATAACATTAACGGTCAAATGGGCATATCTCTACCTATTGATTATTATAGCAATGATGTGCTTTTACCGGGAAAGTTATTCCGCGGAAGCGGATTGGGTTTTGATTTTGGACTTACCTATCAGAAAAAAATAAATGGTCATTCAAATAAAGGATATTCAATGCCTTGCGAATATCCTTATGAGCCATACTATTACCGGATCGGTCTTTCAGTTATTGACTTTGGCCGGATTAAATATAAGAGCGATGCCAGGTATATGGAATTAATTAACAGGCAGGCCTATTGGTCTGATATCAGCAGAAACTCATTTACTAACCTCGATGAATTGCTGAAGTCTGCCAGTTATGAATTTTCAGGAGATTCAACTGCTTTAATTTTAGGTAACTCCTTTTCAATTTGGCTTCCTGCTGCAATGAGTGTGCAGGCTGATTTTAAAATTTACAAGTCTTTCTATTTAAATGCAACAGCGGTTCAACCGCTTATTGTCAGTAAAGCTGAGGCAGTGCGCCCTCCGCAACTTTCATTAACACCCAGGTGGGAGAGTGATTACCTGGAATTTGCAATGCCTTTTATATTATATGACTATCGTTATCCCCGTCTTGGATTTAGTGCAAGATTCCGAAACCTGGTTATTGGTACCGATAAACTAGGCAGCTTCTTTGGTTTCAGCGATTTTTACGGGTTGGATATTTATCTGATGCTTAAGTTTTCATTTTTAAAGGGTGAATGCAGAAATTTCGATAAAAGATTCGGATGTGGTAATCTGGAATATAAGCATAAGGATTAGGCGCATATTTTTCTTCTAATTGTTTTCTTTTCAAATTAATTCTGATCGGAAGTTTTCCTGTCTTGTCAGTATTATTTGGCTATCCTAATTGTGATTTTTATGTTAGTTAAATAATTAGGGCCTGTTGAAAAATATCTATATACTTCAAAATTAAACTACTACATCGCGAAAAAGAGAATTATGTGCATGGAAATAGGGCAATAGCATCAAAAAACCGTGCATCTGGTTTGTGAATTACACCGCTTTTTATCAGTCAAAGCCACAGAGTGGCGAACCCCGCAGGGCTCGACGAAGTCAAACATTGGTAGTAAATCGCAGAATAAGAGGATTTTAAGGTGCAGAGCACCATAACGTAAAAGGGTATCGTCTTTTTTGTGTTTTTCAGCAGACCCTAATTAATAGTTCCGGACTTTACGTCAAGTGCATCGCGGAGGCCATTGCCTATTAGCATAAACGAAAGTACGAGTATC
>JBBQBC010000212.1:0-7054 GCA_038317155.1 Bacteroidales bacterium | reverse complement strand
AGGCGTCGATTGTAATCGTTGTAACTCCTGCGGGGACAGTCCAATTTACGATCGATCCACTATAGTTTAACGTCGAGACAGTTTGTGCAAACAAAGAATTTACCGCTGACAGTAATATCAGGGTAAACAACGTACAGATTTGTTTGCAGAAAAGTCTCAAAATGCTTGGTTCATTATGATCGATTTTATAATTGGCAATTTTCTTTTTAACTTTTTTTAATTTTTTCAAACAAACAGCAATAATTGTCAATAAAAATTTGATAATAAGACAGATACAAAAATTTCAGTTGTGTGATTGACAACTAATTATTTGGACAGTATTTCTGTATTATTAATATAAATCTAATGCAGTAATAGTCGTATAGTTTTATAGTGTTCAGATAATTAGTGTTTTATAATTGGATTATACAATGTTTGGTTGTCATTGCAAATCTATTATTTAAGTTAAAGCCTAAGCAAAAAATTGATTTTCATATTATAATATAAAAATCATTTGTTACATATTTCACGGTAATTCGACCATTTTTTTGGGTCCAAATGAAATATGAATGCTCATTTTCGAGCACATGCTCATTTTTGAGTATATATTCGACCGCATGTTGTAGAGACGCGATTCATCGCGTCACCCAATTCATCGCGTCTCCCAATTCATCGCGTCACCCAATTCATCGCGTCTCCAGACAACATTAGTATCCTAATTGTGTATAGACGCCAGGCATGGCGTCTATACACTGCCCCATGCCCCGTTCCTTGAAACATCTGTGCCTTCATGCCGTAAAATCAATTGAAATGATGATTTAAATGTGAAAAGGAGGAAGTACATTTTTTCAAAAGATGTTGTACTAAAAGATTATTATACGGCCTTTCTCAGCAGGCAGCTGAGTATTCTTGGCCGTAAAGAGGTGCACCTGGGCAGGGCGCCTTTTGGTATTTTTGGCGACGGCAAAGAATTGGCTCAAATTGCCTATGTGAAAAGTTACCGCGATAGCGACTGGCGTTCAGGGTACTACCGCGACCAGACATTTCTGTTGGCTGCCGGCATGATGACGCCGGTTGAATTTTTTGCCCAATTATATGGCGATACCAACCGGGAGAATAATCCTTCTACCGGTGGTCGGAATTTCAATAACCACCATTCCACTGAAAATAGAACTACCGGCGGTTCCTTCCTTAATCTGGTGCAGATGAAAAATTCTGCGGCAGATCTTTCCCCTACTGCCGGACAGATTCCGCGTTTGCTCGGATTGGCTCAGGCTACCAAGCTGGTTAGGGAGAATCCTGAATTTGCTGAACATACTAAAGATCTTATTACCGGCAATGAAGTAGCATTTGGCTCCATCGGTGAATCAAGTACCTCGGAAGGCATGTTCTTCGAAAGTATTAATGCAGCCTGCGTGATGCAGGTACCGTTAGCCATGGCAATCTGGGACAATGGGTTTGGTATTAGCGTTCCTGTTGATCTTCAAACGGCAAAAGGAAGTATATCCAAGGCTCTGGAGGGATTTCGGACTAATGAAGATGAGGTAGGATGTCTGATATACCAATGCAGGGGTTGGGATTATCCCTGTCTGGTGAAATCGTTTGAAGAAGGTATTGCCATCTGCCGGGAAAAGCACCAGCCTGTACTATTTCATGTGGATGAACTCACGCAACCGTTGGGGCATTCGACCTCCGGGTCGCACGAGCGTTATAAAACCAAGGAAAGGTTACAGTGGGAGCTGGATTTTGATGCAATCCTGAAATTTAGAGAGTGGATATTGGCGGAGGGCTATGGCGATGAAGAAACGCTCATCCAACTGGAAGATCAGGCCATTTTGGAGGCAAAGAATGCCCGCGACCAGGCCTGGATTAATTTTAAATCGGGTTTTGAAACTGAACGATCCGGTTTGAAGATCATAACAGAGGCTATTTCTAAACTACACCCTCCGCTTTCTAACAAAAAATGGGAACTGAATGAGTTGCTAAAGGCTTCTTATCCAAACAGGAAAGACCTCCTCCATTTTGCCCATGCAATGTTTAGATTAATCACAAACGTTTCCTCGCTAGTAGAGCAAAAAAATCAATTGAACGAATGGATACTTTCGTCGGAAGCCATTGGAGCCCGACTATTCAGAGAGGAGAACTATCCTGGTAAGGAGGAAGAACCTACCGGGAAAGCTATAAAGGCAATCTATAATTCCCAACCCGAACTCGTTACCGGCACCGAACTGCTGAACCGCAATTTTGATAAGCTGTTTCAAAAATATCCGCTGCTGCTTACTTTTGGAGAAGATACCGGTGTGCTGGGCGGTGTCAATCAGGAGACGAAAGGCCTGCAGGAAAAATATGGTGTCCACCGGGTTTTCGATACGGGAATCCGCGAGACGACTATCATCGGACAAGGGATAGGCCTTGCATTACGCGGTTTTAAACCAATCGCAGAGATTCAATACCTTGATTATCTTATATATGCACTTCCTACGCTGGCCGATGATTTGTCAACGCTTCATTATCGTACTTGCGGAAAGCAGATTGCACCTCTTATTATACGTACCCGCGGTCACCAGTTGCAGGGAATGTGGCATTCCGGCTCGCCCATGAGCATGCTCCTAGGTTCGATGCGGGGAATCCACCTTTGTGTACCCAGAAACATGACGCAGGCGGCAGGATTTTACAATATGCTGCTCAAAGGATTCGAACCGGCATTGGTAATTGAGCCATTGAAAGGCTATTATGTGCGGGAAAAACTGCCCGAAAACATTGGCGAATATTGTGTACCCCTCGGGGTGCCTGAGTTTTTAACGCAGGGCAATGACCTGACATTGGTCACCTACGGCTGGAATGTAACGATTGCATTGGAAGCAACCACCATTTTAGCATCCATGGGAATCTCGGTAGAGTTGATTGATGTTCAAACCCTTGCGCCTTTTGATACCGGCCATCTGATTACGGAATCTCTTAAAAAGACTAACCGGCTTGTGTTATTAGACGAAGATGTTCCGGGTGGCGGAACAGGGTATATGCTTCAAAAGATTCTGGATCAGGAGGAAGCATTTTATGCATTAGATGCGCAGCCACTAGTAATTTCGGCCAAAGATCACCGCGGAGCGTATGGCACTGATGGAGAATATTTTTCAAAACCTAACGTGGATTCGGTGGTGGACGAGGTTTGGAGGGCGATGAAAGGGTAGTAAGGCACGGCATTTCTGCGCTGGCATAGTTTAATTCACATAAATACTTACTTTTATCGGCGAAAAACTTTATAACTAACAAATGCCAGCAAAATTTCCTTCGCGAAAACTTCACCTTGATAAAATCAAAATATGGAGTAGACCGATGAGCCGTTTGCTCCGTCTCGCCTTAGTATTTCTTCTAACCATTACCACGTTAGCCGATTTGTCGGCTAAACCAGTCAGGAACAATTCCCAAATCATAGAACAAATCCTGCAGGTGCTTGCCTCACAACCGGTAGACTTTCCCGTACCAAAGGATTTTTCTGTGGAAACACAGGCAGTTTTGTCTTTGCTGGCGGGCGCAGGTGAAGCAATGCAGGTCTCGACTTATAGTAATCCTTTCAATGGTAAAGATTTAACCGGATGGGGATACCTAATAAAGAACCAAGAGGGTACAGTTTTTGAATCGTTCGATGGCAAGACAGAATCTTCTGATCATCGTTATTCCGGTCAGGATGGTATCATCACTGTCCATCCTTTCATCGAAGGTGGTTCGCGTTTCGGTCAGCTATATACAAAACAAGAGTACCCGGGCGACTTCACGTTAACTGTCGAATTTCGTGCTTCCGTGAATGCGGACAGCGGCATTTACATCCGTGGAAAGCAATTGCAATGCCGTGACTACCTCGTGGCAGGTCCCTACAAAGAGCTTAAATTGTACAAACCTCAAGACTGGAATTTAATAGAGGTAGTCGTGAAAAACAATGTTGCCCGCTGCACTTGTAACGGAGAAGTACTCGAAGAGTCTTTTGTTCTTCCTGTTACCGGCCCCATTGGTTTTGAAGCCGATCGCGGACAAATGGAGTATCGCAACATATTTTTATCTCGGTAAAGCTTTGCAAAGCATAAAAAATTTGGCAAAACGGAATAGATTTGTGATTTTTGAGGACAATAACTAAAATATAAGCCTATAATTACTCCTGATGATATGAAAAGTACAAAAAAAGGTCTGTTTACTACTGAAGACGGGAAAACCCATGTATTTATTTTCTTTCTTGTTGCGCTTCTATTTACTTTATGGGCAGTTGGCAATAGCTTGATAGATACCATGGATAAGCATTTTCAGGATTACTACCACCTGACAAAAGCTGACTCGGCCAATGTTCAGTTTTCCCATTACCTGGGCTATTTTTTCATGGCATTACCTGCCGGATGGTTTATTCATAAATTGGGTTATAAATGGGGGATTATCTTAGGTCTGAGTTTGGCGATGCTTGGCTGTTTGTGGTTTTATCCGGCCACCAAAATTGATGGTTTCTGGGCGGTTCTTTTGGGTGTGTGCCTGATAGCCATGGGCTTTTCATTCCTTGAAACTGTTGCAAATCCTTATACTACTGTTTTAGGTGATCCGAAATATGCTGCTTCCCGTATTAATCTGGCACAGTCTTTCAATGCCATTGGCTGGCCTATTGCTCCATATATCGGAGGGCTGTATTTTTACCATACTGACGTTGCACTCAACGCGCAGCAAAATGCTGAAATAGCACATAAAACAATGTGGGTACCGTATGTGGCGCTTGCGGTTATTATGATGGTGCTTATTGTAGCTTTCATTAAAAGCAAAATGCCGGATGTCGTTGAAAACGGGAATAATAAAAATGATTTAGGAGAGGAAACAGCCAAAATTGATGTATTTGGTCAACAAGGCCGGTTGTCAACAATTCTCTTATATGTTTGTGCCATTTTGTTCAGTTTTGCATTGGGCATGATTTTCCGCTTCTTTGTTCAGTTGTTTTATATGGACAGGGAGACACTTGCCAATCCTGAGGCTATGCTCACTTTAAACCATCTGCTAACAAGGGTATTCTATAGCGTTACCGCTATTGTCGGAGTCGTATCAATTGTTTTTATCGCATTTAAAAGGGAAAAACTGATTCACAAAAACAGTATATGGTCTGCCCCGCACTTTACCGGTGCAACCATTGCGCAATTCCTATATGTGGCAGCACAGGCTGGCATCTTCAGTTTCTTTATCAATTACATGGTTGAAGAAGTTCCGTCAATTGCTGAAAGCATGAAATCCAGCTGGTTTATTGGAGGCGAAAATGGCTCGATTCTAAGGAACGGAGCCTGGTTCATTACCGAAAAGGGGGCAACATCCCTCATGTCGTGGATGGCTTTCCCATTATTCCTCATCGGCCGTTTTACCGGTTCATTTATTTTAAGGGTTGCCAAAGCCCATACCATGCTTGGCCTGTATGCATTCATTAATGTGCTGTTAATGTTTGTAATTGTAGCCAAATTGGGCTGGGTATCTGTTGCAGCCGTATTCTTAAGCTTTTTCTTCATGTCGATAATGTTCCCTACTATTTTCTCGTTGGGTATCTTTGGACTGGGAGAACAATCAAAGTTGGCCTCTTCGTTTATTGTGATGGCTATTATGGGTGGTGCTGTATTGCCTAAGGTGATGGGGGCAATAGGAGATGCAGAAGGCATGTCGGCAGGATATATTGTCCCGGCTGTTTGCTTTATGGTTATTGGGCTGTATGGATTTTTCTGGACAAAACTCAGTGGTTCGGAAGGACTTAATGGCGTAAAGATTGGGACAGGTCATTAAGGATGTAAGCAATTTATTCATTATCATGGAAACAGGAATCAGATGCTTGGACACCCTATTTCACCACCGTTCTATACGAAAATACACCAATCAGGATATTTCGGATGCTCTTTTGAACCGTATACTAGAAGCTGGCTGCAGAGCCTCAACCACAGGCAATATGCAGGTATATAGCATCGTAGTTAACCGTGATACTGAGATGAAAAAAGAATTAGCAGGATGCCATTTTAACCAGTCGATGGTTCAACAAGCTCCTGTCGTGCTTACTTTTTGTGCTGACTTCAACCGCTTCAATCGGTGGTGCAAACAAAACAATGCTGAACCAGGATACGACAACTTTCTATCCTTTTTCACGGCTGCAATAGATGCCTTGCTGGTTGCACAAAATGTGTGTATAGCCGCTGAAAGTGAAGGGCTTGGAATCTGTTATCTGGGTACAACTACCTATCTGGCCGGGAAAATCATTGATATATTGCAACTTCCAAAAGGAGTTGTGCCGGTAACGACAGTAACAATTGGGTGGCCTGACGAGAACCCTGGCCTGGTGGATCGTTTACCTTTGGAAGCAGTTGTTCATAAAGAAATCTACCAGGATTATACTCCTGAGGATATTGACCGAATATATTCATACAAGGAGTCCTTACCTGAAAATCAAAAATTTGTTGTAGAAAACAATAAAGCCACGCTTGCTCAGGTTTTTACTGACATCAGGTACAAAAAGGCAGACAATATTATTTTTTCAAATATGCTGCTGGAGGTTCTAAAACAACAAGGTTTTATGAACAATTGATACATAAGGAATGAATATTCTCTTTAAAATTGAACCAGGTTACGAAGTACTGGAAAGTTGGGTCAAAAATCTTCCTGCCAATTTCCCCGGGAATGGCATCTCAATTTTTAAAGGCAGGAACGAGGTAAAGGTGTTCGAAGAGCAGGGTTTACAGCTGAATGTCAAGGCATTCAAGATTCCTCATTTGGTAAATCGATTTGCTTATATACACCTGAGAGGATCAAAAGCTGCCCGCTCCTATCAAAATGCACTCAGATTATTAGCATCCGGAGCATCAACTCCTTCGCCCGTTGCTTATGTTGAGTGTATTTCAAAGGGGATATTGCGGGAAAGTTTTTATGTTTCACTCAATTATAAGCACGATTTCACCTTGCGGGATGTGCTGGATAATCTGGTTCCCGACAAGGAAAATATTCTTAATCAATGGGTTTATTTTACCTGGGTTCATTTGCATAAGCAAGGTATATTTCACCTGGATTATTCTCCCGGAAATAC
>JBBQBC010000211.1:0-7058 GCA_038317155.1 Bacteroidales bacterium | reverse complement strand
ATGGGACTGACCTTGGAACATCTTTTAAGGATGGACTTTCCGTCAATGCCAGGTGGGGGACTACCGACCCCGCAACAACTGCACAAAATGGCAAATGGCAGGTTGGTGCAGTCGTTTACGAAGCACCTGTTGCAGAACCTGTACCGGTTCCTGTTTATACCAGCTCACAAATAACAAATGCGTCTCCGGACGTATTGGAATTGACTTATAACCTTACTCTGGCTAATATAATACCAGCTGCATCTGTTTTTGCCGTCACCGTGAATTCAACCGCCAGAAGTATCAGTTTAGTAGCTGTATCAGGCTCCAAAGTATTGTTAACCCTCTCAAGCCCCGTAGTATATGGCAATATTGTGACTGTTGCCTACACCAAACCATCCGGCAACCCGCTGCAAACTGCTGCCGGCGGGCAGGCTGCTTCTTTTACTTCCACGCCTGTAACAAACAATCGTATTGCTCCTTCAAATCAACCACCTGCTGTCAGTATCTCCTCGCCCGCTAAGAGTACGGCATTCATTTCACCGGCAACAATTACAATAGATGCTGTCGCATCTGATACTGACGGTACAGTTACCAAAGTAGAATTCTTCCAGGGCAGCGTTAAACTTGGAGAAAGAACTTCGACTCCATATTCATTTACCTGGAAAGATGTAAACGCAGGGACTTATTCTTTAACAGCAGTGGCCACAGATAATTCAAATTCGAAAACCACATCAGCGGCTGTTTCGGTAGTTGTTGAAAAAACAGCCGTTGCAATAAATCAAACCCCGGCTATAAGCATCTCCTCACCTGGAAACAACAGCACATTCGAAGCCCCTGCAACCATTAATCTTACTGCTAATGCATCTGATGCTGATGGCAGTGTCACTAAAGTTGAATATTTTAATGGATCTGTTAAAATCGGCGAGAGCCTGGCTTCTCCTTTTTCATTTTCCTTTGAATGTGCAGATTCCGGAATTCTTGAAATTACCGCCATGGCTACTGATAACATGGGTGCTTCTACCCCTTCTGCACCGGTGAAAATCTCGGTAACTTTAAAAAAGGCATATCCGGACCTCATCAATCTCTATCCAAATCCAAATTACGGGCAATTTTCAATCGATTATTCTTCCTCTCTACCTGATGTAACAAAGACAGTGACCATTACCAGTCTTACCGGGCAAACCGTATTCTATGGTATATTGGCGGAGGGAGAAAACACCAGACAATTTGACTTATCACATTTCGCTTCCGGTCACTATATCCTTATAATCACTTCGGGTAACCAGATAGTCACTACAAAAAAGTTCATCAAGAACTGATTTATCATTCCACCCGCTGCCTGTCCACATCTGTACAAAATTTCCCGGGCAACGTTAAGAACACCGTTCAGCATAGGTTTTTAAACGTTGGTCAAAATAAGCTTGCTTATCCCCTTAAACTCACCTTATTTTGCTGTATCAAAATGCTCTTATAAAAAGTCAATGAGCAATACATAACATCTGCACCCAATCGAAAAAATATGTTCCGGTCAAGTCTATCTGAATTGAAAAAATGGTCCGAAGTAAAAAAACTATCTGCCTTCAAGCCTGTATTTATCTTGGTGTTTGGCCTCTTGGTGCTCAACAGTTGCATCAAAGACCCGACTTTGCCATCCCTGATTACCAGTCCGGGTATAAGTCTTACAATTAATTCCATTACCAGCGGGGGCGAAATCACAAGTGACGGCGGGGCAGCAGTGACAGCTAAAGGAGTATGCTGGGGTACGGCTACAAATCCGATCATTGAAGGGTCGCATACGACAGACGGACTGGGACCGGGCGTTTTCGCCAGTAATATAACGGGACTTACTCCCAATACCATGTATTATCTGAGGGCTTATGCCAAAAATGAGATAGGTGTTGCGTACGGAAATGAGATTGTTTTTACGACAGATGCTGCGGCGGCTGAATTAACAACCTCTCCGGTGTCAGCGATTTCACCGACTACTGCAATCTCAGGCGGAAATATCGCTTATGACGGCGATGCAGCTATATTGGAAAGAGGGATCTGCTGGAGCACAACCCCTGAGCCTGACATCTCTGATTCTTTTGTTGCAAACGGAACAGGTGCAGGAATCTTTAACAGTAATATGACAGGCTTGATACCGGGCACGAGGTACTTTGTACGCGCTTATGCAAAAAACAGGGCCGGAATTGCCTACGGGGATGAATTAAGCTTCAACACTCAGATAGCTGATGTTGTGGGCAATCTTTACAATACAGTGACAATCGGTTCACAGATATGGATGGCTGAAAACCTGAGAACAATAAAATACAATAACAATACAGCTATCCCAAATGTAACTGAGGATGCTGACTGGATCGCGATGACCACTCCGGCTTACTGCTGGCTGCGAAATGATATTGCAACAAAACCTGTGTATGGTGCATTATATAACTGGTACACAGTAAGTACGGGGAAATTATGCCCCACCGGCTGGCATGTTCCAACCGATGCAGAATACAATATCATGGAGGTTTCACTTGGTATGACCCCTGCCCAGACCGATCTTTGGGATTGGCGTGGCACTAACCAGGGGACCCAGATAAAAAGTGCCACCGGATGGGCAGAAGGTGAAAACGGAACCAATACGAGTGGATTTTCAGCAACACCCGGCGGATACCGTTATGGTGCAACAGGAGCTTTTAACGGTATTGATATGCTGACTTACTGGTGGACCTCCGACATTACCACCAATTATGCCCTTTATAGGAGAGTTGATGGTACAAACGGGGGAATATTCAGAAATGCCACTTCAAAGCGGGGAGGGAAATATGTAAGGTGCCTTAAAAATTAGTATTTTTGATCAACTTATAGCAACTAAAACATAATTTATAAGTATAAGTTATTACGATTAAGTTTCAAATGTATAACCATAAATTAATATTATGAAAAATAATTTAAGCCTGTTAGTTATAGTTTGCATGGTCTCTGTAATGGTAATGTTCCAGGGATGTAAAAAGGCCACTTTACCTGTTCTGGCAGCAACCGAGGTATCGGCAGTTACGTTGAACTCGGCAACATCAGGAGGTGACATCACTTCCGACGGAGGGGAAGACATCATTGCAAGAGGTGTATGCTGGAATACAACCGGTGATCCTACAATTACTGATTCAAAAACCACAGATGGTAAGGGATCAGGTGCATTTACGAGCAGCATTTCGGGTTTACAGAAAGGTTCTGCTTATTATGTCAGTGCTTATGCCACCAACAGCGTCGGAACGGCTTACGGGGAACCGGTCATGTTCAGCACACAGATTGATGATGTTGAGGGCAATAACTATAATACAACTCCTATCGCTACCCAGATATGGATGGCGGAAAACCTTAAAACCACCCTGTATAACGATAACGCTCAAATACCAAATGTTACGCTCAATTCTGCCTGGGCAGCTCTTACCACTCCTGCATATTCATGGGCGCAGAATAATGAGGCTACATATAAACCTTTGTACGGGGCTATTTATAACTGGTATGCAGTTGCGACAGGGAAACTATGTCCTGCAGGCTGGCACGTACCATCTGATGCCGACTTCAGCGCAATGGAAATCAATCTCGGAATGACTGTGGCACAGGCAGGTGCCCTGGAATGGCGCGGAACTGACCAGGGAAAACAGTTGAAAAGCACCATTGGATGGAGTGCCGGTCAGAACGGCACTAATACCAGCGGTTTTGCCGCCCTGCCCAGCGGTTACCGTGCCCATACTACTGGTATATTTGAAGGTCTGGGGCTGATCAATTATAGTTGGTCTGCCACTGAACAGGATGCTGCAGTTGCATTGTACAGGAGATTTGACGGCAATAATGATGCGGTTTTCAGGGGTGCAACCTTCAAGAGAGCAGGAAAATCAGTCAGATGTGTTAAGGACTGATCTTATCACATAAGAAAATAGATGAGGCTGTCGCAAAAGGATAGCCTCTTTATTTTTCAACCCGATTCACTTGAGTTAAGTGTCAGTCAGTCTTCACGCTGAATCGATCCAGACAACGGGAGTAAAATATGTTTATTACCTTTGTTCAAAAACAATATGAAACGATTGTTATATATATTAATAACGCTGGTGATAACCAGTTGCGGGTCAAATCAGGAGAATATGAAGAAGATTATGTTTTTGCATCACAGTACCGGGCAAAGCGTATGGGTTGGAAAGACCAACAGATATCTTTACAAACTTACCGGTAAAGGAGATGTTCAGAGGTTTTTTATCAACTATAACAAAACAAATAAAACTGATTACGGGATCAGTGAGACAATTTTCCCTAAAAGCACACCCTACGGCTGGAATAACTACCCCTATGATTACTATAATATATGGGTGAAAAACGGAGGCGAAAAATCCTATATGGAGGAACCTACTCTAGAAATTCTGACCGGGGAGTTCGATGTAATTGTTTTCAAGCATTGTTTTCCGGTCAGCCTGATATCAGCAGACACAGGCGCCCCTGATATTGATTCAAATGTTAAGAGTATCGAAAACTACAAACTTCAGTATAATGCCCTTAAAAACAAGATGCATGAATTCCCGGATAACAAGTTCATCGTCTGGACTCCTGCAGTTAATACCCGCGCAGGTATGACAGAAGAGGAGGCTTTAAGAACCCTCCAGTTTCACGACTGGATCATTAATGAATGGGACGAGAAGGGAGACAATATTTATATCTGGGATTTTTATAAATATGAAACTGAAGGGGGGTTGTATTTAACTGAAGGAAATGCCTACAGTACCAGCAACTCACACCCCAGTACGGAGTTTGCTGCAAAGGTTGCTCCGTTATTCGGCAAGTTTATTATTGATGTTATTGAATCTGTTGCCGATTAACTATTGGCACAATTTTTATTTAAGAACCGATGAATCTCCGATACCTGATCCAACGCCTGCAATTAGCACTGATTGAAAAAACCGGCAGCGAAAGAAGAATAAAATACTGGCGTAATAGGGGAATGAGGATCGGCCAGAATTGTTATATCAACAATGTAAATTTTTCTACAGAACCATATTTGATTGGGATAGGTAACCATGTTGCCATTGCTGCCGGCACTGACTTCATTACACACGACGGCGCAATATGGTGTTTTCGTGAAGAACTTAGAAATGCTGACATATTCGGAAAAATCAAGATCGGCAACAATGTTTTCATAGGCAACAACTGCACGATTCTGCTGAATACATATATTGGAGACAATTGCATAATTGGAGCGGGAAGTGTTGTACGCGGTCAATTCCCAGAAAATTCAGTGATTATCGGTAACCCGGCAAAAGTTGTTCTAAGTATGAGCATGCAAAAGATGCTGTATCTTCAAAATTCCGGATTTCTTAAAACGCAGGGCCTTCCCCAAAAAGAAAAAATGAAATTAATAAAAACCCATTTTGGCAAAGAGAATAGTTAATTCTTCACCATCTGGGATTTTTTACTTCTTCAGAGGGTCGCTATCATTCAGTCAATGTGGAATTTATATAATCCTTAGTCGGATTTTCCCTTGCAATAATCTGGCCGGGGTTTCCAATAACAAGTGAGTTAGAGGGAACATCAAAGTTCACAAACGAATTAGGGGCGATTAAAACATTCCGGCCAATGTTTACTTTTCCGACAATGACAGATCCGGTACCAATCCAGACATAATCTTCAATAGTGGGCCTGCCTTTCCTGGCACCGGTAATGCCACGACCAATGGTTACTGAATGCGCAATATTACAGTTCTTCCCTATCCTGGCAGGTCCGATAATAACAGGCCCGCAATGTGTGGTAAGATAAAAGCCTTCTCCTATCTGAGCCCTGGGGTCAATTTCAAATCCATACTTAAACCTGTATCTCCTCAGCATTATCCTGTATAGAATCCCCAAAAAGGAAAGTTTACTGTGTTTAGCTGATTTTCTTAAAAAGAAAGTGTAACGAAACCCCGGGATAAACCATCCAGTTATAAACCCTTTCACGCCTATTAATCCGCCGTAACGATATAAATCCGCCTTTATCACATTATCCATTTCAACCTATTTTTCAATTCTTAATTAGTTTCACTCTGTGTCCTGTTAATCGCAAAAACAGTCATCATTCTGTTAACCGCTTATGAACAAATATTGGATTTTTTTACTTTCTTTAATGTCCGAAAATGATTTATTGAATAGTCTCCAAACATGGTATTGCGATCGTGATCTTCAATTCAATCACATATCTCCTATTTCTTACTTTAGTTGCCACTGCTTATTACATTTTCCCCGGGAGGGTCAGATGGATCTGGTTGCTCCTTGCCAGCATTGGGTACTATCTTTCGTTTATACCTCTATTTCTGTTGCTGCCTGGCGTAATTATTCTGGTCAACTATTTCATGGCCAGATGGCTGGCAAAGTTACCCAATGGAAGAAAAGAGCCTTTGTTAGCCTTTATCATTGTCACCAATATCTTAGTCCTGGCATTTTTTAAGTATTTCAATTTTCTCTTACCCGGAAACCAGCTGCATCTTTACAGTGTAGATCTATTTTACCGGGTCGATCCTATTAATAAAATGATCCTGCCACTTGGGCTGTCTTACCTTACTTTTACCGTCATTAGCTACCAGATTGAGATCAAAAGAAAATCCATTGTGCCCGAAAAACACTTTGGATACTTTTCTTTATATCTTCTATTCTTTCCGAGAATAGCACAGGGACCAATAGAACGACCCGGGCACCTTCTACCGCAACTGCGTCAGATCCATGTTTTTAATTATACCATGGTTGTTGAAGGTTTAAAACTGATGCTCTGGGGCTTTTTTAAAAAACTGGTAGTTGCTGACAGGTTGGCAATTTATGTAAATGCTGTATACAATAACAGTGAACATCATAGTGGAACCACCTTAATTATTGCAACCGTTTTTTTTACATGTCAGATATATGCTGATTTCTCAGGATATACAGACATTGCATTGGGATCCGCTAAACTATTTGGAATCAATCTCAACGACAATTTTAAAAGACCATATTTTGCGACCTCAATAACGGATTTCTGGAACAGGTGGCACATAACCTTTTCTACATGGATCCGGGATTACATTTTCTTAC
>JBBQBC010000210.1:0-7095 GCA_038317155.1 Bacteroidales bacterium | reverse complement strand
CCTGTGTGTAATTTGCCCTTGAGTACCATAACCGGTTGGAATGATGACATTACAATGGCTGGGTAAATGCCAGATAGAAAACCTGTAAGCAATGTAATGCCTGTAATGCCCAAAATTATGCCAGGGTCGGTAAAAATTTTGAATATCAGTGTTTTACCTGATAATTCGTTGAAAGCAGGAAGCAATAGTTGAATCAACGCAAATGAGATTATTAATGCTGCGACAGAAAGGAGAATGCTTTCACTCAGAAACTGAAAGGCAAGCTGGCCGCGTGTAGCTCCAACAACTTTACGTAGTCCGACCTCTCTTGCCCTGCCGGCTGCCCTGGCAGTAGCCAGATTCATGTAATTGATGGAAGCCAGTAACAGGATAAAGACAGCGACAGCTGCAAATACGTATATATAGGCCATGTTTCCAACGGGTTTGTCAGCAGCTAGCCTGGAGGTATGATGAATTTTGTCCAACCGCGTTGTCATCAGATCAAATGAAGCATTAATCTGATCGCCTATATCTTTCATGTACTTTTTGTAAACGGACGGAAATTTCTTTTCTATGGTTTCTATTGAACTATTTGGCTTTAGTAGGATGTAGCTGTACATATTTACATTCCAGAACCTGTCGGGATCGAGGCTGTTGAAGCGGTCGCGTCCGAAAAGTTTGGCCAGGGTATTCATCGACATCAGCATGTCGAATTTCAAATGTGTATTGTCGGGGAGATCAGCAAAAACACCGGTTACTTTAAATGAATTGCCATTCCCGCTGATCAGGGTTTTCCCGAATGCCGGATCATTTCCGAAATATTTTGCGGCAGCACTTTTACTCATGATGATTGAAAACGGCTCAGCCAGAGATTTGGAGGGTTGTCCCTCAAGGAATTTAAGCGTAAATATTTCAGGAGCAGTTGAATCGGCATAATAGAGCTGTTTTTCATAAAATTCTTTTTCGTTGTACTTCAGAACAACATTATCGTTTGAGGCAAAACGACAAAATTGCTCAATTTCCGGAAACTCAATCTTAAGGGCAGGAGCAAGGGCCGAAGAACTCACGGCAAACCGGTCGTGCTTATTGTTGATGGTGAAATCGCCTTCAAGCCGGTATATGCGTTCATGGTTTTCAAAGTGTTTATCGTAGCCAAGTTCATCATTCAGATATAAAAGGATGAAGAAGGTTGCTGTCAGACCCAGCGATAAGCCAAGAATGTTTATAATAGCGTAGAATTTATTTCTGCTGAAATTGCGCGATGCACTTCTGATATAATTACTGATCATGGGATAGAATGGTTTTAGTCAAATCTCTTCAGTTCAAGGTTCTGTTGACAAAGGCATTGCAAATTTCATAAAATTGAGTTGGATATAGTTTCATGAATCATGCCAAAATTATAAGTATCATATAATGAGCAATATATGCTGAAATATTTAGCGTAACCTTGAATTCGTGTACGTATTTGGGTGGGTGGGTGTACAATACTGGACAGCAATAACTGTAATTGTGTCATTATTTGCCAATCTGCACGATTTTTGAGTAACAATTTTTCTTATCTTTCCATTATGAACTTAAATGAGATACAGGAATGGCATACTAAGCTCAACGTCTTGCTTGATCAGGGCCGTTTGCTCGATGCTTTCGATAAAATTACGTCGGCCTTTTCTAAAAATAGCATCAGTTTGTTTTCGCCACAACTCGAAGAACTCCGGTTTACATATAGCAGCATGCTGAACTATACAATGAAGGGGGTTGACGATCCGCAGCGGGACGAAATATATAATAAATTGATCCTTAAGACTCATGAGCTTGCCGACGATCTGAAACTGGAACTTCTGAACCAGCCGGGATTCAGGCTTGCTTCTTTAAAAATTGAGTTGGAAAAACAAATGCGGCAGAGCAATGAAGACCTGGCTGAAAGCCTCATGAGCCTGTCGTTTGATCATGAATTGAACGATATGCTTCGCGGAAGTGCGTTGTACGAAGATGAATCGGAAAGTGAATCTGCTATAAAACACCGCCATGCCATTCAAAGGGTATTCAGTTTTCTTTGGCTGAACAACCGGTTTTCAGAAGACGATGCCAGGGTGGTTGAGCAAATTTTTGAGAGTAACTCCTTCCCCTGGTTTGAGAAGGCTTTACTCGTTAGTGCCATTACATTGGGCCTTGTCAGGGTTTACGATGCGCGCAGGATCGAAATCTTAATTAAGCTCTATTCCAACCCCAATCCACAGATTTCTCAGCGGGCATTGGTTGGTATTCTGATTTCTTTTAGCCTCTACGACAAACGAATCGCGTACTCAACACATCTTAACGATATTGTTAAATTGTTATTGGATGACGAATCCTTTGAGTCAGATTCATTTTCAGTAATTACCCAGATAATCAGATCCAAGGATACAGATAAAATAGCCCGGAAATTCAGGGATGATATAGTTCCGGATATTCTCAGGTTTAATGAAGACCTGAGTCGTAAACTGAATCTCGAGAATCTTTTGCAATCAGGAGAAGAGGTTGATAAGAATCCGGATTGGGAAAAATATTTCGATAATCAGCCCGATCTTATCAGAAAACTTGAGGATTTGACCAATATGCAGATGGATGGGGCCGATGTTTTTCTGGGTGCTTTTTCAATGTTGAAGAATTTTCCGTTTTTTCACGAAGTTCATCATTGGTTTATGCCATTTTATAAAGAGCATTATGCCGTTGCATCTGCACTACGCGATGAGAGTGAGGGCTTTCGCGAAATTTTGCTTAAAGGTGTTGAAAACTCACCTTACATGTGCAATTCAGACAAGTTCTCGTTTGTACTGAATTTAGGCCAGATGCCACCGCAGCAAAAAGAATTGATGTCTCAGATGTTTTCAGCCGAAATAGAGCAATTTGAGGAACTTATGAACGAAGAACTGACCGACCCAGCCCTGCGCAAGAAAAGGATTGTCATTCAATACATACAGGACCTGTATCGGTTTTTCAAGTTAAATCAGGTGAAAACGGAAACCGGAGATATTTTCCTGCAATCGCTTGATCCCCATAATACTGCAGTGATGGCTGACTTGATTCCATCTACTGATTTTTACCGCAACATTGCAGGGTTTTATTTCGATAATGATCACTATACCAGCGCATTTACTATTTATAAGAAGCTTATTGACAGGCAGGTTTACTCTGCTGAAATTTACGAGAAGGCTGGTTACTGTCTGCAGCAAACCGGTGAATATAATGAAGCCCTTGCCATGTATAAGAAGGCGGATCTTTTTGACACAAACCGCAAATGGCTGCTGGGGAAAATGGCTCAGTGTTACCTGAAATTATCACAGCCCAGGGAAGCCCTTGAAGTTTACCTGGAACTCCTTCAGGCGGATCCGGAAAGTAAAAAAGTGCTTGCCTCTGTTGGAACCTGTTACCTGAATCTGGGCGAATATGGCAAAGCAATAGAATACTTTTACAGAATTGAGTTTGCAGAACCCGGCACAGCCAGTTCAATGAGGCCCGTGGCGTGGTGTCTGTTCACTCTTAACAGGCTGGAAGAAGCAGAGGGTTATTATTCGCAACTGATTGAAATGGAA
Organism: Bacteroidales bacterium; assembly: GCA_038317155.1. Classification (GTDB taxonomy): domain Bacteria; phylum Bacteroidota; class Bacteroidia; order Bacteroidales; family Lentimicrobiaceae; genus Lentimicrobium. Next base: position 3,544 of record JBBQBC010000210.1, on the reverse strand, counting down.
CCTAATGCTTTTGATTATATGAATTCGGGCCATGTGGCCTGGTGTCAGGGTAACCGTCAAAAGGCTGCAGAATCATATTTGATGAGCATCCGCAAAAGGGATGGCGATCTGAAAGCATTTCTGTTGGCCCTGAATGCCGATAAACAATTCCTGCTAAACAATGGGGTAAATCCGGTGGATATCCGGCTGATGATTGATTATGTGAGAATCAGGAATCAGGAAGAAGCAGATCGGGCCTGATTTAAATTTATTGCTTTTCTGTCTGGCGAAAGTCAAAATGTGTCGGGCAATTAGTTTTGCCTAGCAAATAAGCCTGTTTCCGGGGTTGAATGCTCCATTTTCAGCAGCCATTCCTTTCGCCAGAGCCCACCTGCATAACCGGTGAGTTTGCCATTTTGACCGATGACCCGGTGACAGGGAATAATAATAGAAACCGGATTAGCACCATTGGCCAGGCCAACAGCCCTGGCCCCATTTTTAATACCCAGTTTATTTGCAATCGCACCATAGGTAGCTGTTGAACCATAAGGAATACCGCTCAGCAATTCCCAGACTGAAAGTTGAAATTCAGTACCAGTCGGATTAACTGCGATATCAAAGGCTTGTAATTCGCCTCTGAAATAGCGTTTAATCTGGTCTGCTGCATTGGCCAACGATTCGGGAATGGTTTCTCCGGGCTCATCATCCCGGAAATAGAGCCCTTTAATATACCCATCAAGTTCAATTATTTCAATGTATCCAATGGGGGTTTCGATCAAGGCTTTTGTTTCCATAGTAGATTCAGAATCCGTTCAATTTCATGGTTACTGTAGGAATCAGCAAAAGGAATCCCAGAATGATCAGAATAATCATCAAAGGAGTAATCCATTTCAACCATTTATTAAAAGGAATTCTGGCCACGCCAAGGGCACCGATAAGCACACCAGAAGTCGGGGTTATCATATTGGTAAAACCATCGCCGAACTGAAATGCCATAACGGTTGCCTGCCGCGACAGACCAATCAGATCGGAAAACTGAGACATCAGCGGCATGGTTAAAGCAGCTTTTGCCGAACCTGAAGGAATGAAGATATTGATGGCAGTCTGAATCATATACATGGTTCCGATGGTTGCAATGTTGCCCATCTCCGCCATAGCACCGCTCAGCTTATGAAGGAGCGTATCAATAATCATCCCTTTGTTCAGAATAATGATAATACCGCCGGCAAGGCCAACAACAAGTGCTGCAGACGTAATGTCTTTAACCCCTTCGAGGAATAATTTTGTAATGGTATTTGGCGAATAATTCATTGCAATTCCTGAGAATATGCCAAGCGCCAGAAACAGGGTTGCAATCTCCATTACATACCAGCCATATCCCATTACACCCACGATTAATAGCAAAATAGTGAAAAGGAGAAGATTAAGAACGAAAAAATGCACTGATTTTCTGAGAGTTAATAACCCTGTCAGGATAAACACTCCTGCAAGGACAGGCATTACCGGCCACGAAACCGATGAATTGCCAACGCTGAGTGTGGTGGTTGTCAGTTTAAATGCATAGAAAATGAATACTCCCGAAAGTGCAACCCAGGTTATCCATGCCGAAACAGGCGTATAATAATCAATTTTTACATTAGATTCTTCGTGCCTGGACCGCCAGTAAGCATCCTCTTCATATACAGGGGATAATTCCGGTTTCTTTTTTATCTTTCGCATGTACCACAGCACATAAGCTATACCGATTATATTGATGACAATAAAGCAAAAAAACCGGTATTCAATTCCTGAGAAAAGCGGCAAATGCGATAATCCCTGCGCAATTCCGATGGTAAAAGGGTTTAGCAATGCACCAGCAAAGCCCAGCGCCGCTGCCACATAGCACATATTAAGGCCGAGAATGCTGTCGTAACCCATGCTTATGGCGAGGGGAACGAAAATAATTACAAAGGCAATGGTTTCCTCACTCATGCCGAAAGTTGCCCCGAAGATGCTGAATAAGAGCATGATCAGGGTCACTATGATATTGTCAACCCCCAGTTTCCTGATAATTTTGTTGTTTTCAAGCTTTCGGGCCTTACCAAGAAAAGCCATGATGCCTACATCGATGGCTTTGCTATTGTTTAAAATCCAGAAAGCGCCTCCGATTAGCAGGATAAAAGCGATAATATCGGCCCTGTTAACAAAGCCATCAAAAATAGCTGAGAAAATTTGCCATGATTGTGGGGCATGATCAATATAGGAAAATGAATCGCTGGTTATGACTTCACGCTGTGTGCCATTTACTTCAACTAACTCACGCTCGTACTTTCCTCCGGGAACAATCCAGGTAAGTACCGCAGCAATAACAACGAGTGTAAATACGATAACATAAGTGTGGGGAAACTTTCGTTTGGAAGCCATACCAACTAATTTTTTATGAAGGCAAAGTTAACAAAATGGTCATAAAATCAAAGAACCAGGCCAAATTGTTACTGGAAGAAATTTCTTTATCTGAAAACAGTTAAATGGCGGGTAGAAACCGAAGTTTTATTGAAACAATTTCGGGTCGGTTGCCGATTCTGACCGGAGGTCCCCACCCTCCAAATCCCGGAGAAACATAAAAATGTGAATTTCCTTTTTGTAAATAGCCCATGCTGACTTCATAAATCGCCTGTGTAAGGTAATTCAGGGGCCATATCTGGCCATGGTGGGTGTGGCCGGATAATTGAAGGTCAACACCGGACGACTGTGCCTTCTGAAGATTAAATGGTTGATGGTCCATCAGTATTACCGGGAGGTGTTTGTCAATATTTTGAATCAGTTCCGCAACTTCGAGCCTGTTTCGACCGCTGAAGCGGGGTTTATCCCTGTCTTCACGACCGGCAACATAAAAAGCCCCTGCTATTTTAACCACACTGTCACGAAGCATAACGATTCCATGCTCCTGAAGATATCTGACAGCGTTTTCTGCCCCGCCAATGTATTCGTGGTTGCCGGTAATGCCATAAACACCCATTGGAGCCTGAAGCCTACGAAGAGATTCTCCAAGATTCTGCCTTACTACCGGTGCCAGGTCTTCATCGACTATATCGCCGGCTAAAAGTATAATATCGGGTTTTAATCCATTCACCGAAGCGACTAATTTGGCCATACGTCTTGGCCCGATAATGGTTCCCATGTGTATATCGGAAGCCATCGCGATGTTGAGTTCTTTGAGGCCGTTTGCCTGTTTATTAACATCCAGTGTAATGCTTTTAATCCTGGGGCTGATGGCATTGATATATCCAGCAAATACAGTTACCAGAACAATAATTATAGTTGAAATCATAACACTACCGGCCGCTTTATGGGATAGCCACGATGAGGGCAGGTAACCAATAAAGTAATTTGACAATCTGATGAAATCAATAAGAATAACGGCCAGCAGTAAATAAAACATGACGGCAAGCCAGAAGGAACCCACCCAGACCAGCAGACTGCTGAAATCCGACAGGTAAATACGTTCCAGAATTCTTCCTACAACGTATGATGATGAAAGTGTGAGAAAAAGCCATCTGAACCAACTTCTGAATCCTGAATCAAC
>JBBQBC010000209.1:0-7133 GCA_038317155.1 Bacteroidales bacterium | reverse complement strand
TATCTCAAAATATGCCTGAGGGTGCTCGCAGCCCGGGCAATTCTTAAGTGCCCGCTCACTTTCATAGATAAGCCCGCATTTCCGGCAAATCCATTTTACTTTTTTATCTCGTTTAAAGACTTTTCCTTCTTCAATATTGGTGACAAAAATCTGAAACCGATCGTGGTAAAATAGTTTAATTTGCCTAAAAAGCTTGAATTTTGTGGCAATTCTCTTGAATCCCTCTTCCCATGCAATTCTTTCGAACTCTTCGTAGAGGCCGTCTGCCTCTTCAATTTCGAGGCTGGTTGCTTCTTTAAGGCACTCCAGCACTCCACCAATTATCTTGGAATTTACAGGAAGTTTTACTTCTACATTACTATTCTCCAGGAATCTATACAAGGTCTTGGTGTGAGAACGCTTTTGCTCAGCTACTTCAAGGAAAATGGCGGAAATCTGCTCAAATCCATCACTTTTTGCTTGTTTTGCATAGATTTCGTAACGTCTGATATTGGCGGATTCTATTATCCAGGCTTTTGCCAGATTTTGTTCTGTTTTACTTCCGGTCAGGTTTTCCATAAAAGCTATTTTAGAGCTGAAGGTAAAAGTAATAAATAGAACTTTCGATATATAAAAAAAGCCATCAAAAAATTGATGGCTTCCATTGATTTAATATGATCCCGGTTTATTTTTCAATCCATTTCACGATCTTATCCGATGTGGGGCTCTCCCTTGGGCTTGCATAATCAACCAGATTGCCATTTTCATCAATCATAAATTTTTGAAAATTCCAGGTGACTTCAGCATCCAGCTTACCATTCTCAGATTTGTTGGTCAGCCATTTGTAAATGGGATCCTGATCTTTTCCTTTAACAGATATTTTTGACATCATCGGAAAAGTGACTCCGTAATTTAATTCACAGAATTCCTTGATTTCTTTATTGGTGCCTGGTTCCTGACTCAGAAAATTATTGGCCGGAAAACCTATAATTACAAAATTTCTGTCTTTGTATTTCTTGTAAAGAGCTTCAAGGTCTTTATATTGTGGAGTATTTCCACATTTGGAAGCTGTATTTACAACCAGTACTTTTTTGCCTTTTAATGAGGCCAGGTCAAATTCTTTCCCATCAATGGTCTTTGTTTTAAAACTGTAGAAAGACTTCTGAGCAGAAACTGCCCCGGTTATTAAAATGGCCATGGTAAATATTAAAGTGAGTTTTTTCATGTTACATTTAGGTTTTTATATTGAAAGAACAAACATGGGATAGCTTTGTTCAATCTCATTAAGAAAACTTTCAACAAAAAAAATCATAAAAAAACTAAATTTGCAGGCATGAAACTGTTAGCCCGAAGTTTGTTCCGCAATTTAGACTATCAGTCGCTGTTACCTGAGGAAAAGCGGACCTTTAAACTTCATTTAGGCTATACGCTATTCGACAATTTTGTTGCAGGCGTTCTTACGCTGAATGAGTTTGTTTTTCTCCGAAGCCTTCATGGATCCAACTATCAGCTCAGTTTTTTATTCCAGTTTTCTGTACTGGTATTTATTCTTCTGATTTTTATTTCAGAATGGCTAAAACGTGTGCGTAACAAACAGAAACTGATCCGATGGGTTGGTATTGCTACCCGGGCCCCGCTATCGGTGTTGCTTTTCTTTCCGCGGTCAATTGAAGCAATGAACGCAGCCCCGGGATATCATTATATTTTCTTGCTGCTTTTTCTGATCTACTACCTCGGCAATCCGATTATCTTCCCTACCATTAACCTGTTTCTGAAAAACAGTTACCGGCATGAGCATTTTGGCAGATTGTACAGCATGGCTACTTTGTATGGAAAAATCCTGATGCTGATCACCGCTTTTATTTACGGTATTTTACTTGATTATGACCCGTTTGCCTTTACATGGGTGTTTGCATTGGCGGCGTGTTCTGGAGTTGCTTCGGTGTTACTTTTGTCGCGTATTCGTTACACTGAAACAGTTGCGATAATTGCAAAGGGGGGATTTTTGGCATCTGTAAAAGAATCGGTCCTCGGCATGAGGCGGATCATGAAAAACAATACACCATTCCGGCATTTCGAGATGGGATTCCTGTTTTATGGATTTGCCTTTATGAGTACCGTAACGGTGATGACCATTTTCTTCGAAAAGCAGCTCGGATTAAATTATTTCAGTGTGGCTACCTATAAAAATGCATACAATATCCTGGCCTTGCTCCTGATTCCTTTTTTTGGCCGGGTGCTGGGCAGGATTGATCCCCGTAAATTTGCCGCCTTTACTTTTGCATCCATTATGCTTTACCTGCTAAGCCTGGTATTGACTTACTACTTTCCGCAACACACTCAGATCGGTAGTTTTAAGCTCTACTACAGCATGATTCCCTTTGTGCTGTCACAGAGCGTGTTTGCGGCGACTATGGCATTGTTATGGAGTATTGGTTCGGCCTATTTCTGCAAACCTCACGAAGCTGGCGATTACCAGTCGGTACATCTGTTTCTTACTGCAACCCGGGCGGTATTTGCACCCCTGCTGGGTGTTTTATTTTACGAAATGTATGGGTTTGTTTTTACCTTCTGTGTGGGAGCAGCCTCGCTATTAATCGCTATTATTATAATGATCTGGTCCTACCGGAGGGAAAGGGTTAAATTTCTAATTTCTAAAGTCTAATTTCCAATTTCGGATTTCGGATTTCGGATCTGTCCGACTGACCAGCACAATAATTGTTGAGAAGCACTAATTAATCGGTCAGGCTGGTTTCGGATTTTTTTAAATCCTACATTTTACCTGCGACCTTGGTCCCTGAGCCTGTCTGCCAGCATATTCACGCAGGTAAAGTCGAAGGGCCAACTTATGAATTCTGATTTCGAATTGCGGATTGCGATCCCGCAATTGCAGGATCGAATTATGCCTGCCCCAGACATGCCGGGTTCCGATTACTATCGGTATTATAGCTTGTCCTGCTTTTTCAGCAGGGCTGGGTCGTTGCGACCATAAGAAGTTTTGTTTATTGTGTGTAGTTATTTTTTTAAGTTCTAATCAATATTTCATCTCCCTTGCATTGAAGAAAATTGTCTCAGCCTTTTCTCTTTTTGCCTTTATTATATTTTAATACACCAACTTTAAAGTTCAAATTCACTTTCGGTTTTAGAGTTATCAAAATCTAACCGTCTTTTGCCATAAATCTACCTAATGTAGGTGCGTTCCCCTTTTTTATTATGAATATAGGCGCAACTGTTCGTCAAACCTACAACAATTTCAACCGCAACACAAGTAGTTCAGGAATATGTTCTTTGCCGGATAGTGAATTTTTTGATTTCCAGCAGAAATAAATATGGAGAAGACTGTTCGGTATATTTATCTATTCCGGGACGACGTATATTATTTTCTGAATTGATGTTTACAACTCTGCGAATTGATTCTTATAATTCCTAAAAACTCAGTTATTTTCGGCAAACCTGTAACCGATTCCGGATTCTGTTAACAATAACTTTGGTTTGGAAGGCTGATCTTCAATCTTTTTCCTTAATTGGGCAACAAATACCCTAAGATACTGAGTTTGCTTGGTATAACCATAGCCCCATACTTCCTTCAGTATCTGGGTATGGGTCATCACCCTGCCTTCATTCCTGGCCAGCAACGAAAGTAAGGAGAATTCGGTTGATGTAAGTTTTAGTATTTCATCATTTTTCCGAACTGTATGATTCACCAGATCAATAGAAAGTGTTCCAAATGTCAGCACCGCCTTTTCATCAGGAGAATTATTCTGACGCAAGGCAAGCCTGATACGGGCCAAAAGTTCCCCGGTTCTAAAAGGTTTGGTCAGATAATCATTCGCTCCGTTGTCCAGGGCGCAAATGATATCATCCTCTGAGCTTCTTACCGAAAGAATAATTATAGGTTTTTTATACCATTCCCTTAGTTTTTTTAGAATGTCAATACCATTCATGTCAGGTAGCCCAAGGTCTAAGATGATCAGATCGGGATGGCATGTAGCTGCAGCAACAAGCCCTTCCTTACCTGCAGCCGCTTCCGAAATTCCGTAACCTCCGGATGACAGGGTGAGTTCAAGCAAACGTCTTATCTGAACTTCATCGTCAACGATCAGGATAGTTTCTTTCATAAAATGTAAATTATACTGGTAAATCAAACCCGGTTGTTTCGGCAGGCAATTTTATTGTAAATCTGGATCCTCCGCTGCTTCGGTTCTCCACATAGACATTTCCGCCCTGTGCTTCAGTAAATCCTTTGACAATGGATAGTCCCAGTCCGGTGCCACCCGCAATGGAATTATCAACCCGGTAGAATTTGTTAAATAGTAAGGGAATTGATTCTTCAGGAATACCCGGCCCCTTATCAATAATCTGAAGGATAAGCCTTTCACTGTCGATAAAAGCCTTCACAATAATTTTTGTTCCGACAGGGGCATATTGACAGGCGTTAAATACCAGATTATAGAGTGATTGTTCTACAAGCCCAAAATCAATTTTTACCAGCGGAAGATCATCAGGAATCACTACTACCAGTCTGAACGAGGAAAGTTCTTCTTTCAGATTATCAGTAACTTTATTAATGAGATCATGAGCATCACACCAATCGGGTTTTGGAGTAATCCGCCCGCTTTCAAGTCTCGACATGTTTAAAAGATTATCTATCAATCTGTTAAGTCGCAATGAAGCTTTCAGGATTTCTCCGGTTAATTCACTGGTAACTTCAGGACTAAAAGATGATGAAAGCAGGCTGTCTGATGCCCCCATAATCGTGGCAACAGGTATTCTGAGTTCGTGAGAAATGGAATTGAACAATGTTTTGTAAAGTTTATCTGATTCATTCAGAAACCTTGCTGTACTGGCAAGCTCATCCAAAAATTCCCGCTCTATGGCACTGGAAATTTGAGTCAGGAAGGTATCCCAGAACTCAACTTTTTCATCCATGCCTCTTCCGGAATGCTTTATTGCGACTACACCGGTTTTTATCCTGGTTCCCGAGAGCGGATAGTAAGTAAACTCGCCCGAAGGAAGGGTATCCGTATATTTTCCGGCTTTCCGGCCATGTCTGAATACCCATTCAGCCACGCTCATCTCACTTTCCGATATCTGGCTGGGCAGACCTTTGGTTGGAAAGACTTTGAGCTGATTTTCATTTCCTGCAATCAGAAACACTGATTCAAGTCCAAAGTACTTCCTGATGTCTTTGACAGAGATATCCAATAAAGCCTGAAGATTTTCAGCATTTGCAATCTCTTTGGTAAGCTGGAATAAAGCATTGGTGCGTTCTTCCCTGTCCCGTGTCAGTTTTTCCTGCCTTCTCACTCTGGCAGTCAGTACTCCGTTCACGAGGGCAATAAAGAAAAACATGAAGAGCATCAATACATCTTCGGCTAAGTATATGTGAAAGGTAAACTTTGGTGGAATAAAGAAGAAATTCCAAATGAGTGCACTTATTGAGGCAGCCAGTAAAATGGGGCCGATGCCAAGAAAGGTTGCAAGAATAGAAACAACAAATAGAAGAATAAACGAAACTGATTGATAGCCAAGGTATCCGGTAAACTGAAAACATGCCAGCGATGCCAGGAAAATGGTCAGAACTGCAACCAGATATTGCCCGATTTTTGAAGTAAAAGCTGGAATAGCAGAAATATACCGCAAATAATGATTGTCATCTGCCACATCAGACCCGAGAACATAAACGTCTATATTTCCACTGTTTCTTATCAGGTTTTGCACAAAACTACCAAGGACGAGCAGTCGAAACATACTTCTGCGCCCCGGCTTTCCAATAATAATATGTGTTGTATTTTCCTTATGTGCAACAGAAAGTATTGCTTTAACAGGATCTTCTCCTGAAGTAGTGATTACTTCAGCTCCCAGTTGCCGCGCCAGATTCAGATTTCTGCCTAACTGTTCCTTCTGGGCATGAGAAAGGGGACGGGGTGTTTCAACATAAAGGGCTGTAAGGTTTGCACCCATAGTGTAAGCCAGATTCTTGGCCCACCTTATTAGTTTACCGGATTGGGGTGAAGGCCCTACAACCGCCAGCAGATGCAATCCTGATTTCCATGGACCGGGGATACGATTTTCATGCATGTAAGTACGCAGTTGCTTGTCGACCCTGTCAGCTACCAAACGTAAAGACATTTCGCGTAACGCAGTAATGTTGCCTTTCCTGAAGAAATTACGCACTGCATCAGTCGATCTTTCTGGCGAGTAAACTTTCCCATCTGCAAGTCGTTCAAGTAATTCATCCGGTGTAATATCAACCAATTCAATTTCATCTGCATTCTCAAAAATCTCATCCGGGATCGTTTCCCTGATTGAAATACCGGTAATCTGAGAAACCGTATCGCTTCTACTTTCGAGATGCTGAACATTTACGGTTGTATAAACATTTATCCCGTTGTCGAGTAACTCATGAACATCCTGATATCTTTTCACGTGCCTGCTGCCAGGGACATTGGTATGGGCAAGCTCATCAACCAGCACTATCCGGGGGTTTCGCAGTAAAATAGCATCAATATTCATTTCTTTCAGAATGGTGCCTTTGTAGTTTGTTTGTTTTCGTGGAATTACTTCCAGCCTTTCAACCAAAGCCATTGTTTCGGAACGGTTATGTGTCTCAACAATACCGGCTACAACATCAAATCCCTTTCTTTTATCGGTGATCGCAGCCTGTAGCATGGTATAGGTTTTACCCACACCAGCGCACATCCCGAAAAATATTTTGAGTTTACCGCGCTTACCGGTCTCCTCTTCCTTTTTGAGTGAAGCAAGAATCTCATCAGGATCGGGTCGCATTTCAGGTGACTGGTTCATTTGATTTTATCAAGTTCTAAATTTAGTAATAAAACATTTACCCTTCGCTGACCAAAGATATGAAACTGTGGATCTTCAGCCAGGACATCAACCAGCTTTATTAAAACTAATTTACGGTTATTGTCAAACTTTCTGGCAGATACGATTCTGTTAACCTGAAGCAAAGCGGACTCCATGGAAATGTGCGGATCAAGTCCACTGCCGGAGGAAAACACCATTTCAGAAGGTGTCGGAATATTTTCAGGAACCTGGTTCAAAAATCTGAAATTATGTTCACGTGTTTTTACTTGATCTGCCAGCTTATCGCTCGTCGGACCAAGGTTGCTACCCCCCGAGGGTAAGGGATT
>JBBQBC010000208.1:0-7234 GCA_038317155.1 Bacteroidales bacterium | reverse complement strand
TGGGTGGCTCCAGCGCCGGCGATGTGAATGGTTCTTTTGTTCCGTCAACCCGCTACATGGAAGTCATAAAGACAACATAACCACATAGTAGAAATCGCTTGTTTTATGGTAATAGCAGGAGGCCCGTCAGCCTCCTGCTTTTTTTATTTATACTTTCCGGGTGAATCTCGTATTACCTTTTCCTTTTTTATAGATAAAAGGGGGAATGATTGTCATTATTCTATGACTGCAACCATTCGAGAGATAAGAGCTTTCGCAAGATAGACAGAGTGAAAATACGCTGTTTATTAAACTGAAATATCTTTTCACTACAAAATGGTTTGATAGATTCGGCAATGATTCTTAACTAATCTCCCCATGAAAATGAAAAAGAACCTTACATTTTTGTCCTTTTCCCTGATTGTTTTTTTTATGCTTTCAGGGCAAACTCAGGCTCAAACGGATGTCAATGGCCTGGTCTTATACCATTTTAAGCCCAACAAACCAATTCCATCAGTCAACCTGAGCCTTACCGACATTTCAGGTGTGGTGGTTGCTATTACAACTACTGAACTCAATGGTTCTTACACCTTCCCCAATGTACCTTATGGAACATACACCATGAGTGCTCAAACCAGTATTACAGCCGGTGGTGTTACCATGGGCGACGCATTTCTAATGTTCCTGCATCTTTGTAACCTCTATACTTTTACACCGATCCAGGAACTGGCCGCCGATGTTGATGGTGACGGAAATGTTACCTGGAACGATTACTGGACAGTTGTAATTGGCTGGTTTGTGCAGGGTTACCCTTTCCCAACAGGAAACTGGACTTTCGAAAATGTAACATTCACGCTGACCGGAACAAAAACCAATGTTCCCACCATGGGTGGATCAAGTGCAGGCGATGTAAATGGTTCATTTGTACCATCAACCCGCGATTTGTCTGTTATTGAAACAATTTATACAACCAAACAGGCTGAAAAAGATTTTAGTGTTGAAATTTATGCTAAAGATGTAACCGAAGCTTCTGCCATGGGAATGGTCATCAGTTATCCTTCAGCAATGGTTGATGTTATTGGAGTTAACTGTCCGGTGGGCGAAACCAATATGGCTATCGAAAACGGGCAGATCCGGTTGAGTTGGATCAACCAGCGCAATGGATCGGCTTCTATAAACCCCGATCAACCTATCCTGACTATCAATGCAAGAACAAACAGTTTATACAACGGAAGTGATATTAAATTCGTCATTGACCCTGTCAGTCATTTCAGCGACTATAAAGGCGAACAGATCAGCACCCGTTATACCCTGCCATTGATTACGAGCTCAGGCAGTTTACTGGCATCAAACTATCCCAACCCATTTAGCGGAAACACAAATATTACTTATTGCCTGCCTACAGATGCCAAAGTAAACATCAGCCTGTACAATCAGCAGGGGCAGCTCGTTAAGGTAATTGAAGATGCCGCAGTAAATGCAGGAACCCACAACATTGTTTTTGAAAGCAACGGGCTTGAAGCAGGTGTTTATTACTATACACTGCGGACTTCGGGTACAAATGCTATTAATGAGACTAAACGAATGATCATTACCCGTTAATAATCATGCTGGTTTTGTGGTAAACAGGGAGCTGACGGGCTCCCTGTTTTTTTTACAGATTTATTATTCAATATATTTGTTTATTATTAATTTTGTGCAAACGACACTAATTTTTATTTCAGGTTAGCTATGGTCCGGCCTTCAACACGTCGCCTGAATTACCTTTTACCTATCACTTTAACGGTGCTGGCTATTTCGCTTTTATTGTTTTCGTGCTCCGATAACAATAAGCGCCTCCCGAAAGTCAGTAATAAAACCAGAAGCGGAACCAGTTATAAGGATATTATGAATAAAGCCGATGCTTTTATGAAAGCATCGGAATACGACAGTGCCTTTAAGTATTACGAACAGGCTGGCAAAATGCTGAAAGTTGAACAAAACTGGAAGCAATATCTGAATATCCTGTTAAAAGAGTTTGACGTACTCAGGCTGAAAGGAAATATTGTTGAAGCTTCCGCCAGAATTACGGAAGCAAGGAACCTGTTGATCAATAAACTTGGTAACAATAAAAATTCTCAGGCCGATATTATGCACAGAGAGGGCCTTATTTTTCTGGATAAAGGAAATTATAAAAGTTCAGGTAAAGCTTTTATCCGAAGTATAGAATTAAGAATAGAATCAACCAACCAAAATGACACATTGCTGGCCCCAAGCTATAACGGACTTGGGACTATCTATTTTTTTAATAGTGACTATAACTTAGCGCTGAACAATTACACCAAAGCCTATACCCTTGCGCTGAACAGAAAGCATCCGGAAGATGCAGACCTGGCGAGGTATCTACAGAATATTGGAATTATAAATGCACAGAAAGGTGATTATACACTGGCAGAAGAGGCAATGGCTTCTTCATTGAAAATAATTGAGAAAAACTCCTCACCCGACGACCCTGAACTGGCAAACCGATACCTGAATATGGGCCGGTTTATGACCCTGGAATACAATGTTTCTGACGCACTTTCATTCTTTGAAAAAGCAGAAGAAATCCTGTTGAAGAAATTTAAGGACAACCCTCCCGAACTTGGGGTATTATATAAAAATATGGGTCAGGCTTATATTCAAATGGCTGATTATGAAAAAGCCCTGACATTTTTCAACAAAGCACAGGCAATAGCTACCGTAAACCTTGACCCTGGGCATCCGAATATACTTGAACTCAACATGAACATAGGGTATGTCTATGAAAAGAAAGGAGATTATAAGAACGCTTTAAAATACTATGAACTTAGTCTGCCTAAAGATAAAATTATACCAGCAGTAATAAAAACCTATTCCAACATGGCCAGTCTCTACAATACCATGAAAGAGCCCGGCCGCGCTGATGAATATTATGGCAAAGCAATTGGTTTGGCAATTAATATCCTGGGAAAGGATCATCCTGAAACAGGGTTATTATATACGCGATACGGCTATTTTCTCATCAATAACAACGAGGCAGACCACAGTATCGATATGTTCAGAAAGGCATACGAAATCAGCCTTAATAATTATGGTAAAAAAAGCCGGGAAGCCTCAAACAACCTTACCCACATAGGGAATTACTATCTGATCAAAAACGATCTGCCAAATGCATTGAAATATTACCAGGAGGCGATTGTTGCAATTGTTAAAGAATTTAACAAGAATACCGTGGCTGATAACCCATTGCCGTCAACGATTGATCCTGACCGCTACCTTGTCAATGCACTCAATGGGAAAGCAGAAGCCCTGAACCTGATGGGTGGTGAAATAAACCTGAAGAACAGCCTGGAGACCTACAAATTATCTATAAAAGTTGTTGAGAAACTGCGTTCAACCTATCAGAATGATGAAAGCAAGCTTATTCTGTCTGATGAAGAACGTAAAACTTTCCTGAATACGGTTAAAGTTTCAGCAAATCTCTACAAACTCACTTCAAAAATAGAGTATCTGGAAGAGGCTTTCAGGTATTCCGACAAAGGAAAATCTGCCGTGCTGTTTGCCTCTTTACAGGATATTGAAGCAAAGCAATTTGGTAAGATCCCTGATAAAATACAAGAGATTGAAAGAAAGTTAAAACTGGAACTTGGGTCATATAACAGGTATATTTACGAAGAACGTCAGGGATCGAAGCCCAGCGAAGAAAAAATCAGATTCTGGGAAACCAGGATATTTGAACTGGAAGGAAGGTACGATAGTCTCGTGGAAGTGCTTGAGAAGGATTATCCCGATTATTACAGTCTCAAATATAAAGAGCCGGATGTTACGGTTGCCAGCATCAAAAAACAACTTGAACCCGGAAGGGCAGTTGTTGAATATACTTTAACCGACTCCATAGTTTACATTTTTGTCATTACCAAAGACAAATTCGATCTGATCACTCAATCGATTGATTCGTCATTCCTCAACAACATTCAGATTCTCAGGAATGCAACCTCTTCAGGCGATCTGATGAGTGTCGGGATGGAGGATTACCTGGCATATACAGGAGCAGCCTATGCGCTCTATAACACCCTGATAAAACCTTGCAATAAGTTAATGACAGAGAAAAAACTGATTATAATCCCTGATTCTGAAATTGGATATATTTCATTCGACATGTTGTTAGATGTTGCAGCGGACCCAAAAGTGATGGATTTCAGAAACCTCTCTTTTCTTATCAGGAACTGTGTAATCAGTTACAGCGGTTCGGCCATGCTGCAATTTTCCGGTTTTAAACCTGCCGGTAAAAAAGCATCACGCAATTTACTGGCCATGGCACCTTCTTACGACAATCTGACTAATCTGAAAGAAAACGGTTTTGTGGATGAAACCGGAAAAACTGTTTATCTGCTCCCGATACCCGGAGTTGAAGCGGAAATAAAAGGAATCAGGAAGGTTTTGTCCTGTAATACTATTTCAGGCCCCAAAGCAACCGAAGGCAGATTCAAGAAAATTGCAGGAGATTACAATATTTTACATTTGGCTATGCATACCCTTGTAAACAATGAAAAACCCATGCTTTCAAAACTGGTTTTTTATCAGGATAAAGATACTCTTGAAGACGGGATGCTGAATACATACGAATTGTTTGGCATGAACCTGAATGCCGGACTGGCTGTGTTGAGCGCCTGTAATACCGGTTCCGGAAAACTAATGAATGGCGAAGGAATGATGAATCTTGCCCGTGGATTTATATACGCAGGTGTGCCCGGGATTGTTATGACCCTATGGTCAGTTGAGGATCAATCGAGTGCAGAGATCGTTGAAAAATTCTATAAATATCTTGACAATGGAATGCCGAAAGACGAAGCCCTGCGACAGGCCAAACTCGATCTGATCAATCAGGGAGACCCGCTCCGCTCCCACCCCTACTACTGGGCAGCTTATGTAACCATTGGCGATTACAGTCCTATGAAATTTATAAAGCCACTCTGGAGCAATATTCTCTTTGGACTTATCGGAATTGTGTCAATAATCGGAATTTTTATTTCTGTTCTTCGCAGGAAAAGAAAAGAAACTGACTTATCTCCCGGATGATAGCAAGCATCCGGATGCCCTCCTGTTTTATTTATATTTTTGCCATAAAATTATTCCTTTGATTTACCCAGATACCTTCGAAACCAAAACGGGCTTCGACAAAATCAGAAATATGCTTGAAAGCCAGTGCTTTAGCCCCTACGCCAGGGCTCTGGCTAAAGAAGTTACCTTTTCGGATGACTTTGACCGGATTTCAGAATTGCTTGGCCAGGTTGCTGAAATGAAATACGTTTTGCAGTTTGTCGGAAATTTTCCATCACAGGACTATTATGATCTCACTCCGGAGCTCAGACGCGTAAGGCTGCCCGGGACTTACACCGATCCTGAATTGATGGCCGAGTTAAAGCTTTCGCTGATTACCATTACCGAAATTATCAGATTTTTAAAGAGGTTAGATCAGGTTAATTACCCCAATTTAACCAACTTAATTCCACCATCAATACCTGAGCCACAGCTGATAAAAAAAATTGAACAGATCATTGATGACAAGGCAGACATCAGGGATAAGGCAAGTGATAAACTATCCGGAATACGGCGCGAAATAGCCGGGAAACTCTCAGGAGCAGACCGAAAGATCAACCAGATACTGGCCACCGCCCGGAAAGACGGGCTAACCAATGATGACGCAGAGCTTACCATCCGGAACGGCCGGCTGGTAATACCTGTCTCGGCATCTAACAAGCGTAAGATGAGTGGCTACATTCACGATACGAGTGCCACCGGTCAAACTGTGTTTATTGAGCCTGCCGAAGTTTTTGAGATTAACAACGAAATACAGAACCTCAGGATTGAGGAAAAGCAGGAAATCATCAGCATTCTCATTGCATTTACCGATTTTCTGCGCCCGTTTGTTTCAGATCTTACCGGATTTTACATCTTCCTGGGTGAGGTTGACTTTATCAGGGCAAAAGCCTCCTTAGCCATCAAAATGGAAGCCGTTAAGCCTGTTTTGAGAAATACACCTCTTATAAAATGGCAAAGAGCGATACACCCATTGTTAAAGAGCAGTCTTAATCAGCAAGGCAAGAATATTGTTCCGCTCGACATTGAGCTAAATCCAGAACATCGCATCCTTATTATAAGCGGTCCGAACGCGGGTGGCAAATCGGTTTGCCTGAAAACAGCGGGATTGCTGCAATACATGCTTCAGTGTGGTTTTCTGATCCCCGTGGGCGACGATTCAGAAGCCGGGATTTTCGGTAAATTATTTCTTGAGATTGGCGATGAACAATCGCTTGAAAATGACCTGAGCACCTACAGCTCGCACCTGATTCACATCAGGCATTTACTCGAAAATGCCAATGATTCAAGCCTTTTCCTGATCGACGAATTCGGTGCCGGCACTGAGCCCCAATTAGGAGGCGCCATGGCCGAAGCCAGCCTTGAAAGCCTGATTACAACCGGTTGTTTCGGCATTGTAACCACGCATTATACTAACCTTAAACTGATGGCGGGAAATCATCCCGCGATTGTAAACGGTGCCATGCTTTACGATACAAAAGCGATGACTCCCCTCTTCCGCCTTAGTATCGGGAAACCCGGAAGTTCGTTCGCTTTCGAAATTGCCCGGAAAATCGGGTTTCCCAGCAAGGTACTCGAAGCTGCAACCGGAAAAATAAGCAGTACGCAACTCGATTTTGAACTTCAGTTGGCCCAACTTGAAGTTGATAAGAAATTCATCGATCAGAAAACAACCGACCTGAAAGTGGCCGATGAAACACTGGCCTCACTGGTAAACCGATATGAATCGCTCTTAACCAACCTGGAAAACCGTAAACTGGAGATGCTGAAAGAAGCAAAGAACAAGGCTCAGCAAATTATTGAAAATTCCAACCGCATCATTGAAAACACCATTCGTGGCATTAAGGAGAACAATGCTGAAAAGGAAACGACACGTAAGTTGCGCGAAGAACTAAACAAGGCCACAGATGAATTAATGAAACAAACCGAAATTACAGAACCGGAACCTGCACTAAACATCCTGGTTAAACCTGAAGCTAAATCAAAAGAAACGCCTGCGGGCCCAATAAAGCCGGGCAGTTTCGTAAAAATGGAAGGACAGGAAACGATCGGTAAAGTGGAAGATATCAGGGGAAAGCAGGCTTCTGTGCTTTTTGGCTCTTTAAAAATCAGGACTAAAACCGAAAATCTGATAGCTGCGACCTACGCTGAAATC
>JBBQBC010000207.1:0-7326 GCA_038317155.1 Bacteroidales bacterium | reverse complement strand
CGGGAGTTACAATTTCTTCCGGTCAGGGATGTGCCCCCGTAAATTATTTCCATTAACCTTATTATAGAAGAAGCAGCTACTCAGGAGGTATTAAACTAATCAGATGGGTAATAGGCTGATTTTCAACAATAAGGTTTCAGTTTGATATGTGTTAAAAAAAATTATTTATTCTTTAAATGTTATTGAGATGAAAAAGTTAGTTAGCATAATTCTGTTTGTTTTTTTTCAGTATCTGATTTTTGCACAGATACCTAATTCAATCTTTAACAATGATTTGATCAATTCTTCAAAAGATTTTCCCTTAAACATTACAACCCAAAACACCTGGGATGGAGCAGCAATAAATCCTGTAGGTCAATATCGTGTGCTTAACATTCTCATAAACATAATATATGACCAATCGGAAGAACCATATAAAAGCGATGATCAATGGCCAAAGGCAGAAATTGGGGATGCCGGGATTAACACTATCATACCTACATGGGCTCAGGACGAATCTGTTTTTGATGCAGATTATTACGAATCTGGTAATATTAATGGAATTTTCACCAGAAAGTATTATGAATCCTCATTCGGTCAATTGCATATTGCCGGGGATTACGTTGTGATTACCATTCCTCAATCCTATATAACCTTATTGAACCCATTGCCCTATGGGCAATTTGATATTGAAACCCTGATCAGCAGATCGATTGAATATTTGAATATAAATGGAGGATTAGAAACAGTTCTTGGGAATGAGTCAATTGGTGATTATGACCTAAACAATGATGGAATAATAGACTTTGCCACCATTATTACCAGAAATACACACAAATACGAAGATTCCAACCACAATGTATTTAATTACGGTAATTATAATGTAAATAATGGAACTGCATGGGCGATTGATGATGAAATACTTTTCCATGATAATAATTCATACCCTACCGCATTCGTAATTATTCAATGTGTTGGAACCAATTCGAATTACTTAATAAATCCAACCACAGTAATCTATCACGAGTTCGGGCATTGCCTGTTTGGTGACAATAATATGCATTCATGCGGAGGAAATGGCTGGGGAGGAAATTCAGGAAGGGCCTTTCTTCCCTTAATGGGCGGATATGGATTGATGGGAATGGCGAATACAGGTATGGTTTCAGCTAACGGTTTCGACCGGTGGTGGTTGCACTGGAAAAGCCCGGTTTACAATACTTCCAATTCTTATATTGCAGCAAATAATCAACCTTCGGATGTTACCCAAGGTGATGGTACAAAAAATTTTATCCTTCGCGATTTTGTTACAACCGGAGATGCAATCAGGATAAAGTTACCCTTTGTTGACGAAGGGGCAAAAAATCAATATATCTGGCTCGAAAACCATAAAATAGGTTTTAACAATAAACTTGACTTTCTGACTAATTCGAGCGACCCATGCAGGCCACAGGGCAGACCAGGTATTTAAGCATTTTATCAGATTGGTAAAGATATCCTTTCTGGTGAAGATATAAGGCCTTCAGGACAATCAGATCATTTGAGGCTGATTTCTGCAGAAGGTAATTTCAATTATGAAAAGAGGTCTGAAGTACACCTGGATTGTTTCAATTTTAGTGGGAATACCGAAAATGGACATGGCCGCCAACTCGACCCAAATCCCTTTATGGGATGTAATGATGCCATGATCCAATTCTATAATAATACATCTAACACACTAAAAATAGACGATAATAATGTCTTTTTATTGGACGCAAAAGATATGTTTATAAACGGTCAGTGGGTCCGAAATGACTCTATGCCATTCTTAATGGACGAAAGGGATGCCTTCAGGGGAACAAGGTTGTTTAACCTGTCTTCAAACCCAGCTCCTGTTAATAATACAACTTTCTATAATACTACAACGCTTATAGGTAATAATCAATGGGACATTACACCGAGTACCTTATCATATCTTGTTGATAACAAAACCATATATTTATCAGGCTTAAATATAAGCATGGTGAAGTTAGCAAATGACGATTATAAAGTTACCATTGACTGGGGGCACAACAGATTGGACAACAGCGTTGCCTGGACCGGAAAAATTGCTTTAAAAGAATCATTGTATGTATATGATGATGACACATTGTTGCTAAAGCAGAATAATACACCGTGCCAGATAAACCGGAACACAGTGACTCAGCAATTTGCCCCAATCACCACGTTCGATTGTCAGGAGAAAAGTAGTCTTACACTTTCAAACATCAGTCGTTTGATTGTTTCGGAAAAAAGCAAACTGTATATTCAAAGCGGTAGTGTGGCAGCCATTCAAACCAATGCTAAATTGATTGTTAAATCAGGCTGCGAACTGATCATTGAGAGCTGCGGCAATCTTGTAATCCGAGAAAATGGCCAATTGGTTGTTGAACCGGATGGAATACTAACAATAAAGCCTGGTGCCAATGTATTTATGGATGGAATTGCCAACCTAAATCTGCAAACAGGATTTCTTATCGGCCAGGGGGGCATTACAATTTCAATGACCAACGCCATTGATGTATTAGGTGTTCCACCTCTAAAACAAATTACATCAAACACTACCTGGACAGGTAAAACATATAAGTTTTTTGACGACCTTTACATATCATCTGGCGCAACGCTTAACCTTACCGGAACGACCCTGAAATTTTTCAGAAACGCAAAGGTTAAAGTTGCCAGAGGTGCAAAACTAAATATGGCTACTAACAGCATACTTACCACCACTTGTGATAGCGTTTTATGGGCAGGCGTTGAGGTATGGGGCAATCCTTCACTGACTCAGTCACCAACCACCAACCAGGGACATGTGGTTATGAACAACAGTACCATTGAATTTGCAAAAATAGGAGTTTTACTCGACCGGCCGATGCCAACGGATGGACCAGGAGTGCCGTCAGGCAATGGCGGGGGAATCATTCAGGCAGAAAGCTCAACATTCAATAATAATTTTATTGGTGTAAGTTTTTCAGGATACACCACTTATGACAATATCAGTTCTTTCAGCAATTGTTTGTTTACTGCAAATACATCATTTCCTGAAATAAATACCGGAATTGATTGCCATGCTATCCTAAATAGTGTTATTGGAATAGATTTCCTAAAATGCACTTTTACTGTAGGTTTTGGGGTAAAACATAATGGCGGTATTCGTTCCTTCAATTCTAACTTCCTGGTTGATGGCATTGTTGATCCTGTTACCCGACTCTATCACCGTTCTGTTTTTGAAAATTTGAAGTATGGCGTTTATGCGACAGCATCTCTCTCAAGCAGAAATTTCACTGTCAGGAATTCAGTTTTCAGATTATGCAACACAGGTGTATTCGGCAGCGGAATCAATGGTAGCCGTATTACAGAAAACAGGTTCTTACAACCAACGTTTAAGGATTCGAAAAAATTTACGGAGTTCGGAATCTTTCTTGAGTACTGTAATAGTTATACAATTCAGGAGGATACCCTTATGGGCATTTATTCCCACACTTTAAGTGAAGCAGGAATTCTTATCAGGAATTCAGGACCCGCTGAAAACCTGGTTTATAACAATTTAATGAATAACTTCTATGCCGGTATAATTGCAGAAGGAGAGAACAGAGGTCCCTTTGGTACAGGTTTGTGTATTAAATGTAATGATTTTTATGTCAATATGACTGACATACAAATCATCCCATGGGGAGGAATTCCATACACAAGCCAGGGTATTAAACGCAATCAGGGCAGCATTCAGGATACTATTACAGCACCTGCAGGTAATTGGTTTACGAACCCTTCTAATTCTGATATTATCAATATTAATAACGAATATACACAGCCTATTGAGTATTTTTATCATAGGTTTCCTATTAACCCAAGGTTACAACCAGAGAGAGACCATGTTGTTATTTATGCGAATACAGTGTTCTTGACACGAGGAACTGATGATCCATTTGTCAAAGAAGAAGCTTGTCCTTCAAAACTCAAAGTAAAACAAAGTAAAGAGGAACTTGTAACTTCATCAATTAGTAAAACTAATGAAATCATTGAAACCCAATCGCAACTGACTACTTTAACAGATGATGGTGATACCCCTCTTCTGGTAAATAGTATTACAAGTTCAGCGCCTTTCGAAGCACTTATTTTACATGATGAGTTGTTGAATACTTCGCCTTATCTGAGTGATACAGCATTGATTGAAGCCGGAAAGAAGGAGGAAGTATTAAACAGCGCTTTGGTGCGGGATATTATGGTAGCCAATCCACATTCTGCAAAATCACCTGAGGTAATTGCAGCGTTGGAACAAAGGGTAGAACAACTGCCGGAAGAATTGATGGATGAAATAAAGGCCGGTAAAGAACTGATCAGTGCCAGACAAAGTCTCGAACTCATAAAATCAGATCTGATGGCCGATCTTGCTGCTTCACGTTCTGAATTGTTGCAAACATACCAGGAGGAGCATAATTTCGATAGCTTACGTTGGGCGCTTGATCAATTTCCGGAACCCTTGTCAGAATATCAAAAAGCATGGACATGGTTAGACGAAGGCAATTCAGTTTATGCTTTAACAGCATTGCAAAATCTGGATTTGGAGACTATACCTGAACACCACAGGGCAATCCAACCTGGTTATTTAGAATTGGCCGGTGTACTTAACCAGTTGTTTACGGATACAACCTATGTTCTAACTGATGATAGCCTTTCAGTTGAAGCCCTATTTGTACTTGCCAATGAAGATAATGCTGCAGGGGTATCGGCCCGCAACCTTCTTTCGGCATTCAGTCTGATAAGTTATGAACCTTCCGTTACTTTACCTGAAACCGGTTTAAAGTTTTCGCCTGTAAACAAAAAGCCTAAAACAAAAGGTAACAATCCTCAGGAAAAGTTTCATGTTTTTCCAAATCCGGCTGACGATTATATTGTCATTGCATATCAGTTGGAAAAAGAGGGTGAATTAAGTATTGTATCTCAGGATGGGCGCATTGTATATTCACAATTAATTAATCCGGGTCATAACCAGGTGGTTGTTCGCATCAATCTTTTTACTTCAGGCATTTATATTGCAAGAATGGTTGAAGGGAAAAAAGTTCAAAGTGCTAAGTTTACAGTTAAATAGCAATTAACCAATGAATAATTCCACAGGTTTAATTTGCCTGTGGAATTATTTCTTTAATTCTTAATACTATGAAAAAAATATTTATCCTCGTATTATTATTTTATTGTCAATCATATATTTCTGCCCAAGTCTGGCCGAGGGTTTATATCAACCCATCTGATAATACTATACCTTTTTGTGCTTTTGAAACTTATGATGATGGAATTGCGATTCTTTCATGCCATTTTGGTGAGTCTTCATTAACAGCCGGTTGGGTTATCAAAACGGACATCAATGGCGAAATTCTATGGGAACGATCTTTGGGCAGCAGAACTGATTATTTATCATGGTTTAATATGATGCAAATTACACGGGATTCCGGTCTTGTAATAGCCCTATCCACGCGTTACGCGGATTTATACCCTTTTGGAATTTTTGCGGATGCAGCTTTTATGAAGATAAATACCTGCGGACAATTAGACTGGTGCAGTATTATCAGCCAGCCCGGAATTGACAATTTCGGACAGGATGTGGTTGAAACCAATGATGGTTATGTGGGCATGTTTTTTAATAACAGTACTGTTGTAAATCAGAATACCTTGGTAAAAATGGATTTAGAAGGTAACATTCAATGGATGTTGAATTATGATGATAGTCTATTGCATTTGGAAGATTGGTGGGATATTGTTGTTTTGAAAGACAGCTCCTATTTAGTTACCGGTTTTGGAGATTATTATAATTCGACTCAATCTGAGTGGTATGAAAAACCTGTAAAAGTAAATATTGATCCGGAGGGTAATCTTATTGATTATAGTATTCTTTATCTGGATAAAGATTCTATTGATGGCGCCCAAGATTTCTTTTCTATTGAGTCAGCTGGTGGCCGTTTGTATTCAGCGGGTGTAACGGAAACATTACATAAAACCCTGAGAAAGCATTTCCTTACTGAAGAAAATCCTCAGTTTTTTCCTTTAAGTGATTCTTTAAGTTATGCTTACTCTTTGAGTTGGATGCAGGATAGTTCCATTGTCGTAGCTGGCACTATGGAAAATCCGAATTTTTGGTTCGATATTCGGGTTGAAGTTCAGATTGTAGATACCATGGGTTCTATTCTTCATAGCCGACGCTTGTTGGATGATTATACGGGGCCTTACTATTTTGTCTCAACCACACGCGATAATAAAATTCTTGCAACGGGCAGCGCCGAAGAAAACCCTTATGGCCCCATGCTTAACACAATGCTTTTTAAACTAACATCCACCCTTGAAGACGATGTGTATGACCCCACCCCACGGGTGTATGACTACGCCTGCCCGGGTGGCGTTGCACCACACGATACCATTGGCATGGAGGAATGCGATATTGTGGTAAGTGTTGAGCAATTAGCTACCCTGCCCGATGTGGCGGTTATGGAGGTTTACCCCAACCCTGTAAAAGATCAGTTTCAGGTGCGCCTGCCCGAGTTTATTGCCATCCGCAACAACAACAAAGGCTTAAATACTGCCCTTTACCAAAGCAACTACCAGCAGCAAAGTACCCTACAGGTATTTGACCTCAGTGGCAGGTTTATAACAGAACAAAAGCTTACGCATGGTCAACTTATCGCAGAGTTTGATGCCTCCTGCTGGGCAAGTGGAATGTATCTGCTGCGCCTGGTTTACAAGGATAAAACGGTGGGGAGCGCGAAGGTGATGAAGTAGGCGAAGGAGGAATGGAATGATGGAATGATGGTCCTTCGGCTCCGCTCAGGAACCATGATGGAATGGTGGAAGTGGGAATGATGGTTCCTCAAGCTTTGGGTAAAATAATGGAGAATAAATAAGCGATGTTCGCCTCTCGGAGTAGAATGGAGTTCCCCTGAAAAAGCGGGGCAAACTGCCAATGGCGGGGGAATAATTGAAGAGTGAGCGTTTTGGTAGCCCTTAAAGAGTGCGCTAAGGGTAGTTTTTTAAGAAAGACGGAGCGGGGCAAACTGCCAATTGTGGGAGAATAATGGAAGAATGAGAATTTTGGTAGCCCTCAGAGAGGACGCTAAGAGCAGTTTTTAAAGAAAGACGGTGGGTAATTTCTCGTGAATCCCAAAAAAGCGGTGATTGGAATAATGGAAGAGTGGAATAATGGAAGATTGGAAGGATGGTCCTTCGGCTCCGCTCAGGAACCATGGTGGAAGGATGGAAGGATAGTTTCGGGACTGAAATCCGAAATCCGCAATCCGAAATCAGAAACCCGAATTCCGAAATCCGCAATCCAAAATACCCGCTAAGGGT
>JBBQBC010000206.1:0-7327 GCA_038317155.1 Bacteroidales bacterium | reverse complement strand
CGGTTTCAGCAAAAGTGAACGCTACATTGCACTTACCAAAACCATAACTACCGATAAAAACGAACTCTACCTCTACGACCGCACCAACAAAACCAAAAAGCGCCTCAGCAACGATAACGAAGCAACGTGGAACCCGACGGGCTTCGAAAAAAATGACAGCATAATGTATTATACAACTAACGATGGAAGCGAATTCGCCTACCTGGTAAAATATAATATCAACAGCGGAAAAGCTGAAAAAATTTATGAAGATAAATGGGATGTTGCCGGCATGAGTCTGAGCGAACACGAAAAATACCATACCATATTTGTAAATGATGACGGCAAAAACAAAGTGCTTCTTTTCGATCATGCTACCGGTAAAGCTGTTAATTTCCCTGAAATTAAAGATGGAGATGTATTGGGCGTAATTATTTCGCCCAGCGAGAAAAACCTGTTGCTCACCGTGGGAAGCAGCACCAGCCCGGCAAACTTGTATATGTATAATATGGAGAGCAAGGAACTGAAGCAACTTACTTCTACACTTAACAAGGAAATTGACCGTAATGATCTTGTTCAAGCTGAAGTTGTACGTTTTAAATCGTTTGACGGAAAAGAGATTCCTGCCATTTATTATAAACCGCTACAGGCAAGCAGCAATAACAAAGTCGGTGCGCTGGTTTGGGTTCATGGCGGCCCGGGTGGTCAAAGCCGCGTAGGTTTTAGCAATTCGATACAATATCTTGTAAATAATGGCTATGCCGTGCTGGCTGTTAATAACCGTGGCAGCAGTGGTTACGGCAAAACCTTTTATAAAATGGATAACAAGGATCATAGCAACGGCGACCTGAAAGATTGTATTTATGGTAAAAAATGGCTGGCAGAACAGAATTATATTGACAGCACAGCGATTGGCATTTATGGTGGCAGCTATGGCGGATGTATGGTTCTTGGTGCCCTGGCATTCCATCCCGACGAATTTAAAGTTGGTGTCGATTTGTTTGGAGTTGCCAACTGGCTCCGCACGCTGAGAAGCATACCTGCTTATTGGGAGTCGGGACGCAAAGCTTTATACGACGAAATGGGCGACCCGAATACTGCAGACAGCGTAAGACTGAAAAACATATCTCCTTTGTATAATTACGAAAAAATCACTAAACCGCTACTTGTTTTCCAGGGAGCGAATGATGTGCGCGTATTACCGGTTGAGAGCGACGAAATTGTTGCAGGTGTAAAGAAAAACGGTGTTCCGGTTGAGTATGTGGTTTATCCAGACGAAGGTCATGGTTTTGCAAAGAAAGAAAACCAGATTACTACTTCAAAACGAACCCTCGAATTCCTGGATAAATATTTGAAGCCAAAAGCGAAATAATTGATCAGGATTAGTCGGAGTGCAACCCGGAGTTGCATTCCAAGTATAAAAATGGTCGGTGAAAACTGGCCATTTTTGTTTAAAGTAGCAGGACGTTTTATATTTATGAGATTTAATAATCTATTATTGGATATTTCAAAATTATACCTAAATTTGTAACCATTGTATAAGGTTAATCAATTGGGTTATGAATGAGTATTTAACATTGTCAGAAGCGGCTGAATTAATAGGAAAGAGCAAAGAGACATTAAGAAGATGGGATAAAGAGGGGAAATTGACAGCGGTACGTGAACCGATGAGCAATTATCGCTTATATAACAGAACACAGGTCGAAACACTGTTTTCCAATTTCCTGGTACCTGCTGTTCAAGAAACTATATCCAATTATATTGAACCAGATAATGAATATACGGTAATAGAACTTTTTGCCGGAGCAGGAGGTTTGGCAGTTGGGATGGAAAAATCAGGTTTAAAATGTGTTGCTTTAAATGAAATCGACAAATGGGCTTGTCAAACATTACGTAAGAATCGTCCAAACTGGAAAGTTCTTGAAGGTGATGTGAGATCTTTTGATTTCTCAGAATATCATAATCAAATTGATGTTGTAACAGGAGGATTTCCATGCCAGGCGTTTAGCTATGCAGGTAAAAGATTAGGATTAAATGATGCAAGAGGTACTCTATTCTATGAATATGCAAGAGTAGTCCAGGAGGTAAATCCGCCTATTTGTATTGGCGAAAATGTACGTGGTTTATTAAATCATGAAAATGGGAAAACCCTTCAAGGAATGATCTCAATCCTTGATGAAATTGGCTATAATGTTGTTCCGATTCAGGTTCTTAAAGCAATCAATTTTAAAGTGCCTCAAAAAAGGGAACGATTAATTTTAGTTGGGATAAGGAAAGATATTAAGATCAAATACGAATATCCTAAACCTTATAAACGAATATACGATCTTTCTGATGCTTTAAAAAAAGGAGATTTATTTAATTGTGATGTTCCTCAATCGGAAGGAGTTAAATATCCAAAAAGCAAACAAGATGTCTTAGATCTCGTGCCTCCTAAAGGCTATTGGAGAGATTTACCTCTTGAAATACAAAAAGAATTTATGGGTGGGAGCTTTTATTTGGGCGGAGGTAAAACGGGTATGGCCAGAAGAATAGGTTGGGATGAACCATGTTTAACTTTAACATGTAGCCCGGCTCAAAAGCAAACTGAAAGATGCCATCCGGATGAAACGCGTCCATTTACAGTCAGGGAATATGCCCGGATCCAAACATTTCCAGATGAATGGAAATTCTATGGATCTATAGCACAACAATATAAACAGATTGGAAACGCCGTTCCTGTCAATTTAGGAAAAGAGGTTGGGTACTCAATTGTGAGGTTTTTAAATAACTACTACAAACAGCTAAAAGTGGAATAAGGAAGAATTGCGTATTTCAGCAGCTAATTTATCACAACCCACTTGAAAGAAATCTTTCGTATCCAGATTTGTGATGCATTTATGCAGTTCTGTAACTAATTGATCATAAAAATCAGGATATCCGGTAATCCTTTGCCAAAAATCCTTTCCGATTAAAACCGGGTGTGTTTTGTCAATAGCCTTATAGTGCATACTCAATTCCAATGGCTCACCATACAATACTCCTACTATAAAATCGGTGTTGCGAATTCCTTTCAAAGCCTTGTTGGTTCGTGCTAAATTAATAGTATCAGTAAATTTTCTGATCAAAGGTTTTACATCTTCTGAGTTAATAGTATTGGGACCTGATTTCAATTGGCACCATTTCTTCCTGTTGTCGATTTTATCAACAAATTCAATATCCATTCCTTTAATCAGAGATCCTTGAGCAATTTCCAGTTCAACGAACATGTCTTGGATACGTGTGCCAAAGGAAGTATTTATTGATGTCCCTAATACCCTTGGGTAAAAAAGAGCTTTTGCAACACCTTCCGGGCTATATTTATCATCCAAAACCTTAGATAAATACTTAACAACTATCGGATTTATGTTATAAGATTTTAATTTTGAGTGAACTCTCAACGATGAATCTATGTGTTTTTCAAATATCTTTTTCTCGAAAAAATCAACGATCTTTTGGGTTAGTTCCTGCTCTGTCATCACTATTTGGTTTGATGGTCAAATATATGGCAAAAATCTACACATAGGTTTTTTATTTCTAGAACCTGAAAATATTAAATTTCCAATCGTCTATAGACCAATAAGTAACTCCGGATGTTTCTTCAAATATACTTCTAAATTCTTTGGCCGGTAATTTTTATCATTTTTATACCGTTCCATTACGGAAGAATGAAGGGCTTCATTTGTATTCCCTCTATCGGGGGTTGGTAGTCCGATAGGACGAAACAGCTTTTTCTGAAGTGTGTAAAAGCCTTTATACGTTTCGTGCATTAAACCCAGTGGATTAGGGTTTGAGACGATAGCATCAAAGGCCAGGTTACATTTTTGAGCTTTATCGAGCATCCACAGCATGGCGCTATCTGACAAGCTGTCTTCGTTTGCGGGATAGCCGCCTCCAACATCAGAGTGAACGCCCGCAAACCAAACCTGCTCAAGCACCTGGTCTTTTGAACCTTCCTGTTGGTGCCATAGTGTAGCTTCGAAATTTTTCCTTTTCTCATCGATGGAAAGAGCATGGAAAGCATTATCTATCCTTGTCGATAAATCAGTATCGTGAAACTGGTTTTGCCTGCTTAAAATGCTATTCATCCATAGCGGATTGCCCAAGGCGCCAACTGTATCCCAAACTCCGACAAATTTAATCCTGGTTGAATCTTCAACTGCATAGGTTTTACGGAAAAGAGTAGCCTCCACTTCACGAGGCTGATACCGTGGCTTACGTGAATGGTAAATACTGAATGCTCTTGAAATAAGATCAATATTACGGATTTTCAGTATTCCGGAATTCCTGATCAGGCCTGATAAGCTTCGAACAGTAAATGCTCCACGGCTAAAACCGAAAAGGAATAACTCATCACCTGGCTCATAATTTTCAATAATAAAGCGATAAGCCTGTAGTATTTTCGAGGAAATACCTCTTCCTGTTGCACCATTATATATCCTTTGTAGCTTATCACCAGCACTGCCGATCCCGGTATCGTAATACAACATCTGCTGCGTTCCATCTTTCGAAACAGAACTAAGCGCATCAGCTAATTTCACGACATTCGTCTGACATAGGTGACCATTTTCCGCTTTATCGGGAGTATTCCAGGTTCCATCACAAAAAACCGCTATTCTTTTCATGTTTCAATTTTAATGGTTTGGCAGAGAAGGTTTATTTTAAAAAGTTCAGTTTTAAAAACACGTTAGCATTGTTTGGAAACTACTTACTCAGAACACAGCAATTAAATTTTCAATTAAGGTAACTTCTCCGTAACATTACCAGTTCGTTACATATACTTTGCGGTTTCGAAGTTTCCGCACCAGCTTTATAATATTTGTGATAGTTTTGAACAAAGGCTTCATTACCAAAGCACCCATACGTTTACCGAATAAAACTGTTGCTGTTGCAAGTATTAGGACCGGCAATGATTGCCAGATACCGTCCATCAGATTATGGTCAGCAAATGCGGTGTAAATTATTTCAAAGTAATGACGTACAAAAAGAAACGAAATACCAATATTTGTAATCCACGCAAGACCGGTTGGCATGAAGGTCAGTCCATTTATTTTCAATCTGAAGTTGGTGTAAGCAACTTGAGTCTGTTTTACTATCTGAGTGTCGAGCCTCAAAAGTTCCAGAGTATTGTATCCTTCGTCGGCCATGGTTTTTGGACTAACAAATACAAGGATGTCGCCACAAATATGTCCGTGAAATTCAATGCAAACATGATCACCTATGGCCTTACTAGTTATTTTACCCGTAGTAATGAGTTCCCTGTATCCTTTGAAAGCCTGCAGAAAGTAAGTTTTCATTGTTTCTATGCTTTGGGATTACTTAATCCGATAAGGCTTTCGCCCAATTTTACAACTACTGTGATCAGTGATTTCCAGAAATCGACCGAGATACCTATTGCTTCATGATGCAGCTTATCGATAAACACTATCGGCTGTTCGGCAAATGATTTGGAAATGCGGGTGGTAACATCGCCATCCATTCCGATTACAGTTTGCATCACAACCCGTTCGGTACCAATATCGTTGGCTTTTTTAAATACCATAAGTTGGCGGAGATCAAGGTTAAGTTCATATTTCTCAGATTCTCGGGCGGTCATATTTCTGAAATCATCAACCATGTCAGGGTTATCAAAATCACACTTCGGATTATCCTTACAGGGATCAACCCCATCCATTTTCAATATCCGCATAATGTCGTCGGAGATGTTATGAACTCGCTGGAGCATCATAATATCCGAGTTCATTTCTTCAAGCGGGAAAGGAATTGATTCTGAGTTTTTCCTGATTAATGCAATTGAACTTTCTGCACGGTCACTTAATTCCTCGAATGATTTAGAACCGGATCCCTTGTGCTCCAAATCACCTCTGAAAATGGGGATTTCTCCATTTGTAAAAGGAGGCAGATACTTTGCGTATTTAACGCCAAGACTCCACATTTTTGTAAGATACTTAATTGACAAAACATGGAGAATGAGTCGCGGGCTGGCAGGAGCCTTTGACGCAATCATTTCGTCCTTGATAATAGTATTTATTTCAAGGTGGGTGAGATCATACAGCGTTGAGCTGATTTTCTCTTCAATTTGTTGGGTTTTGCCGAACATAGTAATAAAAGGTTCGGCTTATGGAATAGCGGTTTTTGCCGATTCCTTTTCAAAAAAGTCGAGAGCACTCAGGATTTCCTTCAGAGTTTCGATGTTTTTTATAACAATATCATGACCTTGCTGCTCGCGGGTTAAATGAAAGTCACGAAGTTCTTTGTAATCGGTCACAAATTTTTCGGTCATGGCCGTTGTTATATCGCCGGTTAACAGGTTGATTTGAGAGCACATGCGATCTTCGGTGCTATCAGTAACAATGGTTGTTTTAACACCGTTTTCTTCGGTAAATGAATACTTGCCAACCAGCGTATTGGTTTCGAGCCGGGTCAGATTCGAGAGGTTTGCAAGTGCTGTTGTCAGAAATGAATTTTTGTCGCTCATACATTGATTTTTTGGGTTATTAATAAAAACCTGTGCTGATCAAAGTACTACTTGAAAATGAAGGAGGCTTCAGTTCTGCTCTGCTGATTAAGAAAATAATCAAAAAGGATTACCTCAACATGGACTGGATTTCACTTAACTGTTGGGGATTCCTTGTCAGATAATATAAGCGGTAGAAGGATTTAAACAACACATATTGATTTTAGTTCATATGAGCCTACAACCTTTCTACTCTGTGAAATCAGAAATCACGGACATTTCACCGATTAAGTTCAGCTAGAAAAATCCTATATCATAAATGCAATGTTTAAATAGATTCTGATAAAAAACTCAATTTCCCTTTTACAGTTCTATAATTCAGTGCGCTGCACTACTATTTTATCTGATAGGTAAATTGCTAAAATTATTTTGGTACCAATGTTAAAAACAATACGGTTGCGCTAAGCAGAATGAGCGAGTAGAAATACAATGATCGAAAATTAAATTTTTCCTTAAACCAAAGCACCAGGATTAAAACGGGCAAAACGAAAGTCATGGCTATTATTGGCAGCCACAAAATCTCATAAATTACACCAACAATTGTTATCTTATAAACATTTATGACCCATCCCTGTAGCCAGAATAGGAAAACTATTAAACTAAGTGCAAAAACTATTTTGCTGGTTCTGGAATTCTTAAATGGGACCATTTGGGGAGTTTTATGTTTATACATTAAAATGACTATCGGCATTTGCACCCAACGATAATTTTCTAACTATTTTCTATACATGCAATCAGTAGACTGTCAAATATTTTTTCTCCAAAATACCTTCTGTTGTATTTGTAACAATACTCGTTAAGGTAGTTTTGGAG
>JBBQBC010000205.1:0-7351 GCA_038317155.1 Bacteroidales bacterium | reverse complement strand
GTACGAGTATCATGATACATAGTCCCGGCAAAATTGCAAGAAATGGATTGTCGAGAATGATATAGGCATAGTTCTCTTTTATCATGGTTCCCCATGATGGCATTGGTGGTTGAACGCCAATGCCCAGAAAGCTTAATCCGGCTTCAATCAAAATTGCAGAGGCAAAATTGGCGGCAGAAATTACAATAACCGGCCCCATTGTATTCGGTAGGATGTGCCTGAGTATGATACGGCTGTTTCTGTATCCCAGTGCTTTAGCAGCTTCAACAAATTCCTTTTCACGCAAGCTGAGTATCTGACCACGGACAACCCTTGCCACTTCAACCCACATGGTAAGACCAACCGCAATGAAAACCTGCCAAAATCCTTTTCCTAAAGCAAAAGTAATGGCTATCACCAATAAAAGAGTCGGTATTGACCAGATGACATTAATAAGCCAGATAATCAGATCGTCGGTCCGCCCCCTGAAGAAACCCGCGAGTGAGCCGAGTAAGATGCCCAATATGAGCGAGATAAGTACTGAGATAAAGCCAACAGATAGACTTACCCTGGTTCCTATCATGAGCTGGCTCAAAACATCCCTCCCAAATTTATCAGTTCCCAGTAAGTAAGTTCGATTAACCAGGTTCTTTTCTATAATCATTTGTTGCATACTTCCAATTTCAGTCGAAATCTGTTCTCCGTTCAGATCTGTTTTGCCTTGCTTAGCCAAAGCGGGATTGGTTGTGTCGCCGAGTGAATAAAGAACATCTGCAAGTTTGTAGGAATAGGCATAATCCTGATTTTCAGAATATCCCGCTTTATCGAAGGGTGTGAAATAAATCTCGTTGTTTTCAAACCAATATTTATTGATCGGAAAGCTTATATATGTTGACGGACAACCATAGATTATTCGTTCCGGAAGGTTGCATTTGGTGTCAGGTTCATTTTTTTTAATTCGCAACAATTGCACGCTGAATCCGGGTTTGCAGGCAGCAATCTCAAGGTGTTGGTCGTTGGCGAAAGGAGTATGGTCGGGGGTAATAAGGTAGCCAAGTAATGCAACCAACACAGCCAGCATAATGACGAACATCGAAACCACTGCCGTCTTGTTTTTGCGCAGTTTTTTCCATGATTTTGCTGAGAGGCTTCCTTCAGGGAGCAGATTCTTTTTAAAAAACAAAGCAGGCTCGTTTAAGAAGATATGATGTTTTTCATAGGTTTCCGGCTTAGTGTAAGATGAATCATTGTATCAGTTTCTGAAATAAGTTGAATAAATGAAGTCAGTCTTGTAGCAGATTCTGTTATCATTTGGTACAGGCAAATTTACAAGAAATGCCGTTGACCGGAATAAAAAAGACCAGGCTGAAAAATTTTATTATTTCAGCAAAATTGTTTATTTTTGCAGCTGTTAAGTAACACGGTGGTTTTAGCTCAGTTGGTTAGAGCGTCTGATTGTGGTTCAGAAGGTCGTGGGTTCGAGCCCCATATTCCACCCGAAATTGAAGCCGGTTTACCGGCTTTTTTTATGTGCTGGTTTTGGCAAAAAAAAATCCCCGGCATAGCCAGGGAAATTTTCGGTTATCAGAAAAAGTATTATTCAAATCGGCGATGCCAGGCTGAAGTGCCATCTTTGATTTCTTCATCGCGCACCCGGTACTGGTCAATAGCAACCTTGAAATTCGGACGACTACCTGTTTCTAGAAATTAATATTTTGCGAGTGTATTGACCGTTGATGGTAAGTAAAGACATTATATATATACCTTCAGGAAGAGAACTAACATGGACGATTGCTTCAGTGTTTGAACCGGATACTTTACAGTTTACAACCTGACCAGAGATGCCATACAGCGCTATTTTCAGGATTCTTTCTTCGGGAGTTGACGAAACTGTGACAAAGTCCGGGCTAACCTGAACAACAAAATCTCCTGTTGAAATATCCTCTGTAGATGTTGACTCATGGCAGATGCTGGCAATAGAAGACAAGAGTAAATTCTGATCGCATGCGATCTGGCTGGAAATGTTAAAATCAACAGAACCTTCAAAGATTGTATCGGAGAAGTAAACCGAATAGACCATTGCTATATAATCTCCCGGATTCAGTGAATCTATTGTAACAGAATAATCAAAAAAACATTCACAACCACAAGCTATACCCCCGGTGTCAGTCTGATACCATGATAATGTGTTTCCATTGAGTACCACGTTTTCAAGGTCTGGCAAAAAGCAACAGTTGTGTTCTGCGTTATTCTGGTGAATTGTTACCTGATTGCCGCTTACTTCAGTATAAATTCCATTAGAAAAAAGCTGTGCATTTAAAGTGCCGCACCATACACTCAGCATAAGAAGTACAAATGAAAATTTCATAATTTACAATTTATATAGTTTAATTTCCTGGCGTGAACTACATGTGAGTTGCAAAAGCTCTGGAAGTTATTATACAGACAACTGAAAGGAGATTTACCCCTATTCATTTTAATATTATTTATTTTTATTTAAATAGCAACATCATTTATAATTTAGTCAAGCGGCTATTTGTGATTGTGACAAATTATTTTTACATTGACATTGCCGCATTACAATCAACTATTCCATATAAAATCAGATCCCGGAGAGACAGGAAGTTCATACCGGTTTTTGATTGCACCGTACCTCAACGGTATTACAAAAAAAATCCCCGGCAAAGCCAGGGAAGTTTATGGTTATCAGGAAAAAGTATTATTCGAAGCGACGATGCCAGGCTGAGGTGCCATCGGTAATCTCCTCATCTCTTACCCAGTACTGGTCAACAATAACTGATTTTTGTTGTTCCCAGAATGCAGGGGATACCTTTTCTCCGCTGCGTGTTTTAAGTGCCATTTCGTAAACCGCAATCACCGGATTAAAGACCAGATCGGTAACTCCAATGGTGAAGGTTGGATCAGTCGTTTCATCTTCGCGCTTATCCTCGGTAGTTATAACCTCAAACCCGTTGAAGGTCAGCAGGTCTTTCAGGAATTCAACCCGGTTGGCTGTGGCTCCCTTTTCGACAATGGTGCAGCGGGTTCCGTTGAGTTCTTCGACGATGTGTTTGGCTTTTAGTGGCATGGCTTTGAAGTAAAAGTCTAAAGTAAAAAGTAAAAAGTCTAAAGTGAAAAGTAAAAAGCTCAAAGTTTAAAGCTCAAAGCTCAAAGTTTAAAAGTTGGCAGTTGGCAATAAGAAGTTGGCAGTTGGCAATAAGCAGTTGGCAGTTGGCAATAAGCAGTTGGCAGTTGGCAATAAAAAGTTGGCAATAAGCAGTTGGCAATTAAAAAGTAGGTAAATCCGAAATCCGCAATCCGCAATCCGAAACCGTAAATCGTAAACCGTAAATCGTAAACCGTCAATCGTAAACCGTCAATTAAAAAAGCCCAGTACTCATGCTGTTGATAAATTCGTAAACCTGACTCCAGAAACCAACTACAACAATACCAGCGGCGCTGAGAAGCAGCCCTGCGCGGGTCATGTAGTCACTGCGAAAGTAAGCAATTGGGGTGTCAGTCTTATTTATAAACATCGCTTTAACTACCATCAGGTAGTAATACAATGAGACAGTAGCGTTTAAAACTGCAATAAATACCAGCCAGTAATAACCGGCAGAAGCGGCAGAGGTAAACAGGAAGAACTTTCCAAAGAATCCGGCTACCGGTGGAATACCCGCCAGGGAAAACATAGAAAGCATCATCAGCAGGCTTAACTTTGGATTGGTTTGATAGAGTCCGTCGTATTCACTCATTTTTACTTTTCCGGTAACAGCTTCAATGGCCGAAACGACACCGAAAGCACCCAGATTCGAAAAGATGTAAACCAAAACGAAATAGATAACCGAGGTCATTCCCATTTTACTTCCGGCCATGATTCCAAGAAGAATAAATCCGGCCTGCGCAATGGATGAGAAAGCAAGAAACCGTTTCATATTTTTCTGACGAAGGGCAAAAAGATTACCCACCACCATAGTCAGGATGGAAATAATGTAAAGGACATCCTGCCAGATGTAAGTGAGCTGATAGAATACCTTATAGAGGATAAGTATCAGTATAAAGGAAGCGGCTCCTTTGGAAATTACAGATAAATAGGAAGTTACGTTAACCGGGGCACCTTCATAAACGTCGGCAGTCCACAGGTGGAATGGCACCAGTGAAATTTTGAAAGCCAATCCCGAAAAGAAGAAGAGAAAAGCGAGTACCTGCATTGGAGCGTTGCTGTAATGGGCTCCGACTTCACTAAAATAGATGCTACCAGTGGAGCCATATATAAGTGAAAGTCCGAAAAGTAATATGCCTGACGAAAGTGCAGATGAGAGTATCAGTTTTACACCTGCTTCAGCCGATTTGGTTTGATGATGTGTGAATGCAGCAAGCGCAGCAAGCGGAATGGTAGCAGTTTCGAGGCCAAGGTAGAACATCAGGAAATCGCCTGATGAAATCATGAAGTACATCCCGACAAGGGTGAATAACATCAGGATAAAGTACTCACTGATCTTGTCGCGGTTTTCAGGTTTTATAATCCAGGTGTAAGATTGCAGCAGGATGATGAGTACCCCGATGTTCAGTACATTTTTCATCATATTGATGAGCGGAGATGTTCGGAACATTCCACCGAAAAGTGTGCCCTCAGGGGCTGGCAGGAATCCCACGAGGGTATGAATGCTGAATAAAACAATCACGACCGGAATTATCCCGGTTTTGTGATTGGTTTTGAGGTTCAAATCAATAACCAGCAGGATAAGTGCTATTGCAATAAGCAATATTTCGTGCCGCATGAGTAAGAAGTCGTTTATTGTCATACTACCGGATATATAAGTTTTTATTTGTTATACCTGTTGGGATTGTTTCCCAAACCGGCAACAACACCTGCGTTTAGAATATGCCTGTAAATTCAAAACCTGTCATTGCAATTTTATTGACGATCGGGCCGAGGCTGACATTAATCATATCAGATAACCACAAAGGAGCGATACCAATAGCCGCAATTGCAAGAACCAGGGTGACGGTTGATAGCTTTTCATGCCATTTGGCGTCGGGTAAGTGCAGAAAATGGTCGTTTTTTATCGGGCCAAGCAGGAGAATTCCAACCACCCGAAGAATATAGACTGCCGTTACCACAATACTTGTCGTTGCCATAATGGTGAGAATGCGGTGGAATGTGTCAGTATGTTGGTAAGCGCCGACAAAAATGGTCATTTCAGCTACGAAACCACTGAGTCCGGGAAGTCCAAGCGATGCAAGTCCGGCTATAACATATACAACACCAAGGAAAGGCATTACTTTCATCAGGCCGCCCATTTCATTGATCATGCGGGTATGGGTACGGCCGTAAATCATGCCAATAAGTGCAAAGAAGAGGGCTGTCATCAGACCGTGTGAAATCATCTGGATAATGGCTCCGTTGAAGGCTGTCTGGTTTAACATGAGTACGGCAAACAATACGAGACCGCAATGACTTACCGATGAGTAGGCGTTGATGTATTTTAGATCTTTCTGCCATACAGCGCCAAAAGCACCGTAAATCACGCTGATTGAAGTTAGAATGAGGAAAATCCAGGCTTGTTCCTGTGCAGCTTCAGGCATAAGGAAAATAGCAACCCTGAATGCACCGTAACCACCCAGTTTCATAAGTACTCCGGCGTGAAGCATAGAAACCGCGGTGGGTGCCGAAGCATGGCCATCGGGCGACCAGGTGTGAAATGGAAAGAGCGCACCCAAAATTCCAAACCCAATGAAAGTGAATGGGAAAAGGAAGCGCTGCATTTCTATAGGGATATTTATTTTCGAGATTTCAAGAAGATTCCAGGTTAGCTGACCGCCGTCGGGAGCAGAATAGAAATAAATTCCCAGTAATCCAACCATCAGCAGTGCCGAGCCGCCCATCAGCATCAGTGTCAGTTTCATGGCAGAATATTCTTTGGGACCAGAACCCCAAATGCCGATTAACAGATACATAGGGATAACAGCCACCTCATAAAAGAGGAACATGGTAAAGAGGTCGATTGAAATAAAGAACCCGAAAACACCGGTTGCCAGTAGAATTAGTGAGATGAAAAATTCGCGTGACAGGAAATCCATGTTCCAGGAAGCGAAAATGCCTGCAAATACCACGATAGAAGTAAGTCCGATCATAGCAACAGAAATGCCATCAACTCCAACGGCATAGTGAATATTGAGGCTGGGAAACCAAAGTGCATCATACATAAAGAGCATTTCGGCGACATTTCCTGCACGGCGCTCGGCCAGATACATAAAAATAAGTGTAGCAGCCAGAACTAGCTGGATGCTCATCCCAACAATAGCTACAAGCCTCGTTTGCTTTAGGTTTTTGGTGAACCCGATGCCAATTGAGGTAAGTACAGGAATAAGGACAAAAAGACTGAGAATATTCATAGCTCGATTCTTTACTTTACCAGAGATAGATGAAAATAATAACCAGGGTTATAGTTCCGGTGACGAAAACATATCCATATTGCTGAATACGACCACTCTGGAAACCTTTAATCAGAAAAGCCGACTGTTCAATTACCCGTGCAATCAGGTTCATAGTACCATCTACAATGTGGCGGTCGAACCAGGCAACAGGACGTGAAACATAGTTGAACAGTATTTTTTTAGTAACAAAAAGGTAAACCTCATCCATATAGAATTTATGGTAAGCCCAGTTGTAAAACTGCCCGAACCCGGCAGCCACTCTTACCGGAGCGGGTGAATCTTTGCGATACATAATGGTTGCGACCACAATGCCAAGGATGCCAATGAGTACCGAAGGAATTGCCACCGTATAATTGATGTGTGCCTCGAATGGAAGACCATCACTGGTAACCAATTCATGGAAAGGCAGAAAACCTGCGAATACGGATCCAAATGCCAGCACCATAAGCGGAATTGTCATGGTAGCAGGTGCTTCGTGTGGGGTGTGATGGTAATGGGTTTCTTTGCCCCAGAAGATGCTGAAGTAAAGCCTGAACATATAGAAGGCAGTTAATCCGGCAACGGCAAACTCAATAATAAAAAGAGGCATATTATGATCGAACGCGGCCACCAATATTTCATCTTTACTGAAAAATCCGGAAAGAGGAGGGATGCCGGCTATGGTGAGACAGGCAATCAGAAAGGTTATGTGAGTGATTGGCAGGTACTTGCGAAGACCGCCCATATCGCGCATATCGTTACTATGCACGGCATGAATGATAGCACCAGCGCCGAGGAAAAGAAGTGCCTTGAACATGGCGTGGGTGAATAAATGAAAGTTACCGGCCATAAAGCCAAGTCCATCGTGTCCACCATAGCCTGAAACGCCCAGTGCAAGCATCATATAACCGATTTGCGACATGGTTGAATAGGCCAGCACCCTTTTTATATC
>JBBQBC010000204.1:0-7352 GCA_038317155.1 Bacteroidales bacterium | reverse complement strand
TATGTTGATATTTTCTACTCACATCGCCCGGACCCTGAAACCCCGTTTGAAGAAACTATGGGCGCGCTTGAACAGGTTGTGCGGCAAGGCAAAGCGCTGTATGTCGGGCTGTCTAACTATTCTGCTTCGCAAACCCGGCAGGCCGTCGAAATTTTAAAAAGCCTTGGCATCCGATGTTTAATTCATCAGCCCAGGTATTCCATGTTTGATCGTTGGGTTGAAGGAGGTTTGCTTGATCTCCTCACAGAAGAGGGTATGGGCTGTATTGCCTATTCTCCGCTGGCCCAGGGGCTGTTGACAGATAAATATTTTGATGGCATACCTGCTGGTTCCAGAGCGGCAAAAGAATATGGATTCCTGCAGGAAAGCCAGGTAACTCCTGAAAAGGTTGAAAAGGCCCGCCGGTTAAACGAAATAGCCCTGGCAAGAGAACAGAAACTTTCGCAAATGGCACTTGCATGGATTATGAGAGACCATAGGATTACTTCAGTACTGGTTGGGGCCAGCAGCATTGAACAGTTGGATGATTCGCTTAGTTGCCTGAAGAATCTAACTTTCACTTCGGAAGAATTGAATGCAATTGAAACGATTCTTGCGGATGAATAATCGGTTTTGTGATTTCGTTCAATCGTTTAATAATTCTCCCTTAATTCCGTTTTTGTATCTTTGGCACCCAAAGTCAGAGGAATGTTGATATTTACAGGTAATATTTTGAAAACCACATGTATTACCAACACAACCCTGCCTGAATGTCTTCTTATGCAGACAAGCAGGGTTGAAAATAATATTCAAACATGTGGGTTCCCCCGTTTTAGCGGGACAGGCTATCTGACCATTAAATTTATGGTGGGCCTGGTTGGTGAGTTGGTTAGTGAACTGGTTGGTGAACTCTTGTCGAACCATGTCGAACCATTACCGAACCATGTTGAACCGATCAAAATTATTTGCGAATGAAAAATAAATCCCTGCGTTTTCTTGGCTACCCGTTTCTGATCATAATTCCGGTTATTCTCTTTCTTACTTCCCTCGATACAATTAAATCGCGGGATAAGTCCTGGTATGCAGGTGGTTATGATCCAGAGTACGCCTACCTTTTCAATTCGCTGAACATGGCCGGATTCAAATTGGCCGGTCATATAGACCATCCCGGCACTACCATGCAGGTGGCCGGTGGGATTGTACTGAAAGTCTCCTGGCTGATAGATCCCAGGGGAGAGGATCTGACTACTGCGGTGTTATCAGATCCGGAGCACTATATCAGGATTCTTAATATTGCGGCAGCCATTACAGGCTCGCTGGTTTTGCTGATACTTGGGTGGTTCCTGACATTCGCCACAGGAATACTGTGGATTGGGATAATACTTCAGCTAACCCCTTTTATTTCAGGATTTTTACTTTTCAATGGGTTCACCCGGGTAACACAGGAAGTTATGCAGATGTCGGCAGCCTTTGCTATGGCAGCCCTGGCGTTGCACTGGTATTTCAATGAGAAAAGAGACGTTAAAACGAACTACACACTTTGGTTTGCCCTGATTGCAGGTTTTGGACTGGCCTCGAAAATAATTTTCTTTCCATTGCTTATTATCCCGTTTATACTGGTGGACGGATGGAAGAAGAAAATCAGTTTTGTGCTTCTATCTGTTTTATTCTTCGTAATCTTCACCCTGCCTGTCATAAAAATGTATCCCGCTATGTTCAAGTGGATTTATAATCTTTTTGTGCATTCAGGGCAATATGGCTCAGGAGGCGAGGGGGTTATTGACTCCTCAAAATACCTTGGAGAACTCTTAAACCTG
Source organism: Bacteroidales bacterium (assembly GCA_038317155.1). Taxonomy (GTDB): domain Bacteria; phylum Bacteroidota; class Bacteroidia; order Bacteroidales; family Lentimicrobiaceae; genus Lentimicrobium. The sequence continues at coordinate 5,556 of JBBQBC010000204.1, read as the reverse complement.
TTCAGGGTGAATATATACCTGTTCGGTCTGTTTTTACTGAGCATTTTGGTTGTATTGGTATTTCCGGTTATCCGGGTTGTAAAAAAGCACTGTCCTGACCCGGCTGCGCTCCGGCTTTTACTGGCGGTTATTGCCGCGCAGGCATTGGGTTACCTCTTAGTTGCCAAGCAGCCCAAAGCTGCCTATCTGTTGCCTTATGAAAGTGTGGCCGCAATTAATGTTGTCCTGATTCTATACCTGGGGTTATCGCTGATTCCCCAAAAGAATATCAGATACTGGATTTTTGGACTTCTTACCTTTCTGTTGGCTATTGTGGGTGTAAAATCCGGAATCGCACGCAAAGAGCAACTTTATGGAACCGATTTGAACTGGGAATATGAAGAAGCCTGGGGTGCAGCAACCGGAGCCAATCAGAAACAGGCAGTAGTGTTTACCAATCCGGGGGCATCGCCTATGGCCGGTTTGTTTTTTGGTAACGCATACAGCCATAACCGTTATGTTCCGCAACTAAGAAATATTTACCCTGATTATTATATCCTGGATGCTTACAACAACCGCATCGTACATTGGGGAGGTGATCCGGTTTCCACGGATGAATTATTCAGAAAATACAATGGAAATTTACTGATTCTCCATTCTCCCGGGTGGGTGGAGCCGGATGCCGCTTTGCTCAATCTTCCTGACTCTACCGATTGGAAAATGGTTGAAGTTTACAATGGGCAGGGGAAATTGCTGGCCCCCGTGCGCATGGAACCTGATGGGACAGTTTCGGGCCGCAAAATAATTTTTAATGGCGCAGAAACTGCAAACAGATACCAAACTGAAATTCACACCTTAAGCAACACAAGGTTGGGCGATGCAGGAATACTGACTTATGAGTATGCACACACCGGGAAGAGTTGTGTTACAACTTCGGTTGAAAAGCCTTATGCTTTTGGTATTGAGGAGAGTGGAGTTAAAAAGGGAGAGAAATTCTCGATCGGTGTTTGGGTTTATGGTGAGCTAAAGAATGTTGTATTGGTGGGTTCCGGAAATGATAGCGGAGAATTCTACATTTCATCCAATGCATTGATTGCTGAAGATAAAGAATCGGGCTGGAAGAAAATAGCCCTCGAATTTATAGTTGACAAAGAGGTAACCGGCGGGATAATAAAAATATATGCCTGGAATAGCGGGAAAGAACCTGTTTTCTTTGATGATTTCCGTTGTGACAGAATTTCGCCGGTAAACAATGATAATGAACGTAATGACTAATATTTCCAATAACAAACAGCGGGTGCTTGAGGTTGTAGAGCAGGTTGCTCCCCGCCGTGAAAAATACATCAGGCAAAACAGCTATTATTATAAAAACCTGATTAATTTTTTTCGTTTTAATATCCCGGCAGGATCAAAGGTGATTGAAATTGGCTGTGGCACAGGTTATCTACTGAACGCGATCAGACCATCCTATGGCATGGGAATTGACTTTTCACCTGCAATGATCCGCATCGCCGCTGAAAAATATCCGCAACTCCATTTTCAGGTAATGGATGCCGAGCACCTGGTTTTGAATGAAAAGTTCGATTACATCATACTTTCCGATACACTGGGATACCTTGAAGACATACAGAAGGCTTTCAATGAACTGAAGAAGGTGATCCACCCCGGAACCCGGATATTGATTTCTTACCATAATTTTCTCTGGGAGCCTTTGTTGTGGCTGGCACAGAAGCTTGGGCTGAAGATGCCTCACCAACGGCTAAACTGGTTAAACAGGGGCGATGTGATAAACCTGCTTCAACTTGAGGGATTCGATGTGGTTAAATCGGGGCGCCGTTACCTGTTCCCGGTTTTTATACCGCTCTTTTCCTGGTTCATGAATAAGTATGTAGCCTATCTTCCGCTCTTCAACAGCCTCTGTCTCACAGGATTCATCATTGCCAGGCTACCGGAAAACAGGCCTCAGGAAAACAAGGATTTCAGCGTAAGCGTGATTATCCCGGCACGGAATGAAAAGGGCAATATCGAGGATGCAGTGATCCGTACCCCTGAGATGGGAAAACATACCGAGATTATTTTTGTGGAAGGTAATTCAACCGATGATACGCTTATTGAAATCAAACGGGTTTGTGAAGCCTATAAAGGCAAGCGTGATGTAAAGTGGCTGGTGCAGGAGGGAAAAGGTAAAGGGGATGCGGTAAGGAAAGGTTACGACCATGCAACCGGTGATATCCTGATGATCCTTGACGCTGACCTTACGGTTCCGCCCGAAGATCTGCCAAAATTCTACGATGCAATAGCAACCGGAAAAGGCGAATACATCAACGGAACACGCCTGGTTTATCCGATGGAAGATGAGGCTATGCGTACCCTGAACATAATGGGAAACAAGTTTTTCTCGGTTATGTTTTCATGGCTGCTTGGTCAGCGGATCAAAGATACACTTTGCGGTACCAAGGTGCTGACGGCGGAAAATTATCGCAAACTGGCCGCCAACCGTGTTTATTTTGGTGATTTTGACCCTTTCGGTGATTTTGACCTGATCTTCGGCTCATCAAAACTTAACCTGAAACTAGTGGAAGTGCCCATCCGTTATCGAGCCCGCAAATACGGAGATACCAATATCTCGCGTTTCAAACACGGCTGGCTGTTGATAAAGATGGTGGTTTATGCCATGAACAAGATTAAGTTTGTGCGATAGCCCGCGTAAGTTGCAGTTCAGAAGTTTTTCTGACTTATGATGTAATTTGGCCTCTTTTTGTTTTCAATAAACAGTTTACCCAGGTAAATTCCGATAATTCCCAGCATAATCAACTGGATTCCTCCGATAAAAAGTACACTGGCCGTGATGGAAGTCCATCCGGGTAAGGCATCTTCAGTGAATAGATGCACGTAAACCGCATAAATGCCATAAAGGAATGCAAATCCGGCAATGATCGATCCGATGGCAATTGAAAGATATAAAGGCCTGTTGCTGAAAGAGGTAATGCCATCGAGGGCAAACCGGATCATGTGGATGAATGAATATTTTGTTTTACCGGCGTTTCTTTCGGCCGGTTCAAATGGCACTGAGGTTTGCCTGAAACCCATCCAGGGAATCAATCCGCGAAGGAAAAGATAGTTTTCATTGAACTGTTTCAGCGCATCAACCACCTTCCGGTCGAGCAGGCGGTAGTCGGCAACACCAGGTTTAATTTCAACCGACGAAAGTTTATTAACAAGATAGTAAAACAATCCGGAAGTCATTTTCTTGGAAGCAGACAGCGATTTCTGTTCGCCCCTGAGGGTATTGACCACTTCAAAGCCCTCCTGCCATTTTTCAATCAGCCGGGGAATTAACTCCGGCGGATGCTGCATATCTGCATCGAGGCTGATAACGCAATCGCTGGTGGCATGGTCGAGCCCGGCTTTCAGGGCGTGCTGGTGACCAAAATTCCGCGAAAGCGAAATGAAACGGACTTTTGGATCGTTGCCGGCAACCAATTGGATGTTTTCGAGCGTCGCATCAGTGCTTCCGTCGTCAACAAAGAGCAGTTCGTAGTCAACATAAGGCCTCATAACCGCTGAGAGGCTATCGTAAATGGCTTTGATATTGTCCTGTTCGTTGAAACAGGGTATAACGGCTGAAACTGAAAATTTCATTGCGGGTGCTTTGCTTTGACAGTGGCTAAGATATGAATATTTTGACCTGCAAGGTTCACGAATTTCACGTTACATTCGCTTCAGGAACCCCGCATGTTATGCTTCATGCTGAGGGAAACAGAACTTTTCAATGAAAATATTTAAAAGATTTGGATTTGGTTGCCTGATTAGGTAACTTTGCTTCGAAATTGAAAAATTTATGCGGACTACTTATGTTTATGGGACCGAATTTTGGGATTTCTATTATAAACAAAGGCGTGAGGTTCAGGATAAAATTGACTGGATTGTAGGTTTGGTTCGGACTTTAAGAATTATTCCGGAGAAATTTTTCAAACATCTTAAAGGAACTAATGGACTTTTCGAAATAAGGATTAAAGCAGGTAGCGACATATTCCGAATACCTTGTTTCTTCGATGAAGGGAATTTGATAATCCTGCTAAATGGATTTCAAAAAAAGACAACCAAGACTCCGAAGAATGAAATTGAAAAGGCAGAACGTTTAAAATTAAAGTATTATGAAGAAAAATCAAGAAAATAATTTGGTTTCCTGGGACGACCATCTGGATAAAAAATATGGAAAAGCAGGATCTCCAACCAGGGACAAATACGAAGAAGGATTTGAGAATTTTAAAATTGGGGTACTTATTCAGGAAGCCAGAAAGCAACAAAATCTGACACAGGAAGAACTTGCATTTAAATGTGGTACGACTAAAAACTATATATCCAGAATTGAAAACAATGCCAGTGATATTCGCCTTTCCACGCTTATGAGAATAATCCGGGAGGGGCTTGGAGGGCATCTCAAATTAAATTTGGAATTCTAAGAAGGAAAAGCACGGAGGCACAACAAAGGCTAAATCACGCAGGTGCGGGAGGCTCAAAGTTGTAAGGAGAAAGATTGTATATTTAATGAGTTATTGTGATGGCCGGAATGATGTGTTTTCAAAAGCGCCTGCCAGCGCTTAGCCTCAGCAGATAAGGATGTTTCAGAAAAGACCAGGTACATTTTACGTCTATCTTGCATTTGTCGCGTTGGCGATGGTTGCCTACTGGCAGGTTGCTTTTCTGCAGAATAGCCTCAAGTGGGACCTGATCGACTGCTACCTGCCCTGGCGATATCATGTGGGCGAATGTCTGCAAAATGGCATTTTCCCTTACTGGAACCCTTATACCCATTGCGGTTATCCTATCCATGCCGACCTTCGCTCAGTCTGGTATCCAGAAACTTTTATGGTGGGGCTCACGACCGGTTACTCCAACCTGACCCTGCACTTTCTGTTTATCCTTCATATTTCATTGGCAGGCTTGGGAATGTTCTTACTCAGTCAACATTTTACCAAAGACTGGCGTGCTTCGTTAATAGCCGGGATAGTTTACCTGTTGTCGGGTTTCTTTACGGGGCACGGGCAGGAGATGTTCGGGATTATTGCGGCAACCTGGATTCCTTTTGTTTTGTTCTATTACATCAGGCTATTGATTCACAGGCAAATCGCCGATGTTTTGCGAACCTCATTGTTTGCTTTTCTGCTGATAACGGGTGGTTACCAGGCAATGTGGGCCATCATGCTTTACCTGATGCTTGCTTTGTTCATCGTATATTTTATCAAGAAACTGAAAGAAGGCAACAGAAAGGAAGCGTGGCAACTGGTAAAAATGAATGGTCTGCTTGCGCTGATAACCGCGTTAAGCCTCACTGTCATAGCGGTTACCTATTTTCAGGTTTCGCCCCACCTTGGCAGATTGGGTGGCGTTTCGCTGACTGATGCCTGGTTTATGCCTTTTTCGCCCAGATCAGCGTTGTCGTTTCTGATTCCTTTTGCAACCGTGAAGGATGCCGCCTGGTACGGCACGGATATTTCGATGAACAATGCCTATGCCGGGCTGATCGTGCTGATATTTTTTGTTTTGTCGCTTTTTTCAAAACGCGGATTACTG
>JBBQBC010000203.1:0-7458 GCA_038317155.1 Bacteroidales bacterium | reverse complement strand
TTTCCAGCTCTCCTGAAGTATTTTAAACTCATCATAAGTTTTCTTAAGGGTTTCTTCAGAATTGATGAGCACTTTAAGTTCATCGAGAATCTTGTTTTTAGCCACAAGATTCTGAATTTTGAGCTTCTCCTGCTCCTCGATGTACTTCCCTTTATTCTGCTTGTATATATTAAAGGCAGCTTTAAACCTTTCTTCGATGGCATCATCCTGCAAAGGCTGTTCAACCGCAACTGTTTCAGTCTCGGTATCTTCCGTAACCTCTGCAAGTTTCTGATAAAGCTCCTGTTTAAATTCCTTATTCAATTTGAGAAATGCCAGGCGGATAAGTCCAACAGCCGTCTTAATCGTATTAACATTGCTATCCTTAACTAATTCCTCAAGTTTCTCAACCAATTGCTCCCGGCCAAGGTCTTCAAACAGTGGATTGGCCTCTGTCTCTTGCTCATGGGCTTCAATTTCTTCTGAATCTTCCTCGTCGGCACTATATTCTGTTAATAGAAGCACTTCTTCTTTAACTGGTTTAGTTTCTTTAATATCTTCCAAAGCCGGAGTAGTTTCTTCTACGCCTGCTTCCGGCTCTGCAACCGGTTCAAATACTTTTTCCTCCACTTCGTCAACAACAGGCACATCAGTTTCAACCTTTACTTCTTCTACGGAAGAACCAATTTCGTCTGCGATAACTTCAGTTTCAGTAAGCGGTTCAATAACTGTTTCCTGTACTTCGACAACAACAGGCATATCAGTTTCAACCTGTTCTTCAACGGAAGAACCAACTTCGTCTGCGATAACCTTAGTTTCAGCAACCGGTTCAATAACTGTTTCCTGCACTTCGTCAACAACAGGCACATCAGTTTCAACCTGTTCTTCTTCAACAGAAGAACCAATTTCGTCTGCGATAACCTCAGTTTCAGCAACCGGTTCAATAGCTGTTTCCTGCACTTCGTCAACAACAAAGGAAATTGCTTCGACCTGCTCCGGTTCCTCATCAGAAATCTTCTCAGGCTGTAACAATTCTTCAGGCTCAACTGCCAGCGATTCAACTGCCGGATTTAAGACATCTTCTTCTGCAGAATCACTTTCACCACTAAGGGATATTCCAGATACTTCCTCGGCTACTTCTCCGGAATGATCCGGTTCAGAATCTACAACTGATGTTTCAGCCTGATCTTCAGTGTTATTAATAATTTCAACCGTTTCTTCAACGGGAAGGGAATTCGCCTCCTGATCAGGATTTACATTCTCAGGATTTTGATTGGATTGATCTTTCGTGTTCATCAGGGATTCAAATGAATGATTAATAATAGGTTAAGCAAGCATTCCTTCCATGTCCGGACTAAAGTCCACTTCCGGTTAATACATTCCAAGTAAGAGATTTTCCGGTAAAGGCCGTTTGGCCGGTAACAAGGGAGGCGGGATTTAAACTGTTTATCTGTCAGTTATTTAGGTTCGCAATGATTTCAGGGAGGCAAAGGTAGTAATTATTTTTTTGTTTCGGTGTATCTTTTCAACCAATTCTGAAACAATAATTGTGGCATTGCTGACAATGCGTTTAGAGAGGCCTTTTATTGAATATAAGGTATCCGAATTTAAGAAAAAAAGACCAGGGCTCCCTTTCTCCGCTAAAATAATTGAGACTTAAACTGATCGGTCCGACCGGACTAAAATAAACAGCGGCTGCTGTGGCCATTGGAAAAACTTTAATTTCAGAAGCTGTCCTGGCTAACCGGGTCACTGGTGTTTGCTCAATACCCCGGGTTGGAACAAAGAGGTAACCTTCGAGCCTACCTTCAATATTTTTTCGGAGCGTATACAGATTTTTTGACCCAATTGCTAAAAACTTGTTTGATCTGTACTGGGGCATAAACCGGATACGACTCTCAGGAATTGGCTGAAAAGCGTTTGCTGACAGGATACTGGATGAGTAATTACTAAAATAATTTTGAGTTGAATAATTCGCCTGACCATAAATCCCAAACTTAATCCTGCCTGCTCTCATAAAATAATTTTCATAGACAATCTGAGCCTGCAACCAGGAATGACTGCGAACCAGAATTTCATTATTAATTGATGTACTTCCCGGGCGATAGTTTTCACGACCAATAACCATATAGGTTTCCACCGCAAACCGGGATCCACTGCTGGGGTATTCCTTACGGTTCAGATTATTGAATTCGAGTAATATGCCTGGAGAATAGAATTGAAATCTGGTCCTGTCAAGCGTATCATTGCGGGAATAGGCATTCGTCTGATAGTATTCATCACGGTTAGACCCGGCCTGAAATTCAATGGCGAGAACACCATCATTGGTAACAGGAAAGCCTGTCGTGATAGAAATGAAATTATCGCGTTCGATTAGAAAAAAAGGATCCTCATCCTCATAAAAGAAAGTATTTGTTTTGAAATAATTAAACTTGTTAAACGTAAACTGAGATCTGATGAAAAAAGGGACACGACTGGGAAAATCAATCCGGCCTTCGAGCATACCTGAGTTATAAAACCTTCCAAAATAAGAGTTTGCCTGCAATCGCATGGAATTCCTGTTCCAGTTATTATACTGAACTTTCAGGAACAATTCGTTTACAGCGCTTGATGTTACGGCCCCACCAACAGATGTCAGCAGTTGGTTCTGACTTTTAACATCAAGCATCAGGTCGTATAATCCAGTCTCTTTATTGTATAATAGCCGGGGATATATTTGTTCTATTCTTTCTTCTGAAATCAGTTTGAAGTATTCCGGCTCCATCATGTCCAGGCTCAGATAACCTGGCTTATTTCCTTTTCCGGGCTTAATTGCTGTAAATGTATTCTTGCGAAGTATCCGGTTTACGTTCTCAAACTGTCCGCTTTTTAGCCCGGTTACATGAAAATCCCCAATCAGCAGAGGTGGTTTTTTATTTTTAAAGGCTGCCCGTTTCGCATCTATTTCAGCCTGTGAAACTTTCCCGACTATAAAAGATCTTATTTCAGGCATCGATCGCCTGGCCGCAACATAGCCACTATCGATAAACTCTTTGGTATTACTGAAATCAATAACATTAACTTTCTTCAGTCTGGGTTTTATCAGCACCCCATTCTCACACATGACCGAATAATCGCTTTTCAACATCAGCATATTCTGAAGCTGTGAAATAACATTGTCAGCTTCAGGCTCAGCATAATTAGCCGAAGCCTTCACTCCAATGATGATATCCGGGTAAAAATCATGAAACATGACATCTGAAGGAAAATTATTATACATCCCCCCGTCAAATAGCAATCTTCCATCAATCTTTATTGGTTTAAAATAAAACGGAAAAGTCATGGAAGCCCTTATTGAACTGCCGAGGTCACCTTTACTCAATACAACCGATTCTGTTCGCGCGATATCAGAGGCCAGGCATCTGAAAGGAACCATCAGACTGTCGAAATTATAATCGGCTGCAGCACTGGCCCCTGCAAAAATTTTCATAAAAGCAAAGTCCATCAAAGCAGGTGAAACGATGTTCGATGGCAAACTGGGCGTAATTAATGAATCTATCCGGAACCTGAATTCGGCCCAGGAAGCATCCTGTCTGGGCTTTTTAAAGAAGTAGATAAATTTTTCGTCAATTTTACCCGAAACCCAAAAATTAAATTCAGGCGAAGTAATCAAAGCTTCCATTTCATCGGGCGAATAGCCTGAAGCGTATAACCCACCAATAATGGCGCCCATAGAGGTTCCGGTAATGTAATCAATAGGAATACCTTCCTCTTCAAGAGCCCTGATAACACCGATGTGCGTAACCCCTTTGGCGCCTCCGCCGCTGAGCACCAAACCTACCTTCTGGGCATTTGCAGAAAAAGCAAACAGTATTGAAATCAGCAATGTAATAAAAATATCCAATGTACTTGTTTTCATAATCTTACCGGAATGAATACATCCGTTTTCAGGCTATGTAAAGATAGTGAAAGCAGCAATGCAATTTCAAGTAACATCGTTGTTTACTGCCGGATACTATTACCCAAATTGAGCGATTCGAAAAGGAAAATAGCTCAATCGATCAGGAAATTGTAAACAATTCACAGTAAAACAGTTTCAAGGCTAAGGTGAATTGCAACAATTTCCAAATCGGGGTTTACCTGAGTAAAGCGCTTTATCGCTATGCTCAAATCGCTCAACTTAGGTGTTATTTGCTTCAGATAATTGCCAGGCCTTGTTCAAGGTCGCTAATCAGGTCTTCAACATCTTCGATACCAATAGAATACCTGACGAGTCCATCTGTTATTCCTGCTTTTATTTTGGCTTCAGCAGACACTTTGGAGTGTGTCATGGATGCCGGATGCTGTATAAGCGATTCCACCCCTCCCAGTGATACAGCCAGAATGGATACTTTTACATTATCCATCAGTATCTTACCTGCTTTTAATCCACCTTTCAGCTCAAAACTGATCATTGAGCCATGACCACCCATCTGTTTTTTGGCTAGTTCATGCTGAGGGTGCGATTTGAGTCCGGGATATTTAACCCAGGCTACTTTCGGATGATTCTCAAGATATTCAGCAATCTTCATCGCATTAGACTGCGAGCGTTCAATCCTGATTCCAAGTGTTTTGATACCACGAATTACCATGTAAGCCTGATGTGGATCCATATTGCAACCGAGCGTAATCATCATGCTTCTGAGTTTAGTTCCCAGTGCATCGTCTTTCGTTACAATCATGCCGGCAACTATATCAGCATGTCCGTTCAGAAATTTTGTCATCGAATGGAAAACCACATCGGCACCCAACTCCAGGGGGCGCTGCAGGTAAGGACTGCAAAAAGTATTGTCAACAACCAGGATGATGTTGTGTTCATGGGCCAGTTTAGCGCACTCAACCAGGTCGGATATATCCATGGTAGGATTTGCCGGAGTTTCGACATACAACATCTTGGTGTTTGGCTTGATTGCAGCTTTTATCTCTTCCAGATTGGCAGTATTCACATAAGATGATTCAACCCCAAATCGCGACCAGTGCTGTTCCATTACCACCCTGGAGGGACCGTAAACCGCTGCGGAACTTACAATATGATCGCCTTTTGACAAGAGGGCCATGTAAATTGTATTCACGGCTGCCATGCCCGAAGAGGTTGCTATTCCTTTCGTTCCTGATTCAAGATCGGCAACCAGTGTTTCAAGCGCGTGAATGGTGGGGTTTCCAATCCGTGTATAGATATAGCCATCTTCTTCTCCTGAGAAACATTTGGCACCATGATCGGCGCTCTCAAACATAAATGTCGAAGTCTGATAAATGGGAACCGTTGCGCTGCCCAGTGGGTTCTCAAATTCACCGCTGTGAATCAGGCGTGAATTTATTCCTAATTTTTTTTCGTGTTTCATTGAATTTCGATTTTAAGTATGTTTAATCCGTTTTATTCTGAAAAATTTACATTAATCTTAACTTATCTGCTCTCCTTGATTTCGAAGCGGTTCCCGGTCTTATCACTGATGAAAGCAATTACTCCGGATGGCCGGTCAATCCTGGTTACCTTGTAACCTGCTCTTTCTGCATTGAGGCAAACCTCCTTAATATTGAATATTTCGAGGCAAATATGTGCAATTCCGGGTTTGCAGTATTCATCAACATTAAAAAGTTCAATCCTGAGCCCATCCTTTTCTATCAAAGTAACATTCAATTCACGGTCAGCATCAAATATCGCAAGGGCGCTTTCCTTTTCAACCACAAATTGGTAAAGTTCTGTAAACCCAAGAATGTCAATATAAAACTTTTGAATATCCTCTGCGAAACTCAGCGGAATTGCCACGTGATTTAATATACACCGGGTATTGTTCATTTGTCTGTATTATTTAACGGTAGGTCCAAATGGATGATGCTCGCGTATCATAACCGAGCCACAAAAGGTGCACACCAGACTGCGGCAAGGAATTCCGGCCTGATGTGAAACCCTGAGACTACAACGCGGGCAAACACAATAACCAGTCTGATGTAGAGCCGGGCGCGGCAGCAGATCGCTGTTTACCCCCTGCACCCGGTGGCTCACATCCACAATATTTGCACTCCGGCAAACAGGGCAGTCACTAACCTGTTTAGAGCTATCGGGCATGCAAAATGCTGTGTTACAATCTTTGCATTTATACCAGATTTCATCAAATGAAATATTTCCGCCTTCAATAACGATTGAAAGTCCCTCAACCAGTGCTCTTGCTATCTTTTGCCTGGCCAGATCATAAATTCGTGAAAAAGTGGGCCTCGATACCTCCATCCGATCGGCAGCTTCCTGTTGTGCGATCCCTTCATAATCGGCCAGCCGAAGCGCTTCGTATTCTTCGTAAAGAACCGTTATACTACCGTTGAATCCGGAGGAAATCCCAAATGGTGCAAATCCGGCTGCAATTGGAGGCCGGTGAATCCGTCTGCTGAGTTTTGGTCGGGGCATCTCCTTAAAATGTTAAGACAGCAAAATTATGAACATTAGTTCAAATAAATCCTGCAAATCACTTATTCTTTTTAAGGCCAAAAGAAAGACTATCAAATATGGTTTTGGGACGGTTTATTTTAAAGATTCCCTCATTAATGGCTTTTATCTCTTCGATGGTATAAAAGGAATTTGGGTTAAACCGGTTGATAATAGAAATAACATGTTCCACATCCTTACGTTTAATAATGCTAAACACAATATTTACCCTCCCTTTGGCGCCCTCCGCTTCAACTGATGTTACACCATAATTGTTTTCTCTGAGGTAGGCAATCAGTTCGCTCGTGTCTTTCTTGGGAATTATCCTAACCAGCACATTCCCAATGGATAACTTTTCCTCGAGCACCATCCCGATGTAATTACCCATGGCAAAACCACCACCATAGGCCACATAACAGAGGAGATTGTCGAGATGTTTCATAATCTGGCTGACGGCAATCAGCCAGATGATCACTTCAAAAAATCCCAGAAATGGAGCTATTCCTTTATGACCCTTCGATAAAAAAATTAGCCTGAGCGTGCCAATTGTCTGATCACTGATGCGGGCTAAAAATATTAGGAGCGGTAGAATTACCCAGGTAAAAATCGATGAATCCTGAATGAATAATAATGAAAAATCCATAGTTAAATATTTAAAATTGGACGTGCAAAGGTACTTAAAAGAGCCTTGAAGAAAAGAACTGATCACACTGCCAGGTAGAAATTACCGATAATACATAATATTATTTACCTGCCCTCAGAAAGATGGCAACAAATATCCGACTCTACCTATATGTTCAGTATATTTGACCTGCTCTCAGATTAAATTAACCTAATAAAACCGATTATGGAAACACCCGAAAACAACCCTACCCCAGTAATTACGACTGGTGATTGGATTATAACCATGCTGGTTTCAGTCATACCGCTGGTTAACCTCATTATGTTTTTTGTCTGGTCCTTTGGGGGCGGAACAAATCCCAACAAAGCCAACTGGGCCAAAGCAGTTCTGATCTGGATAGTTATTTCGATTGTGCTATGGA
>JBBQBC010000202.1:0-7460 GCA_038317155.1 Bacteroidales bacterium | reverse complement strand
GATTTCGGAATGATGGAATGATTCATATTCACCCTGCGCTCTGCGCCCTGCGACCTGAGTTCCTTGCCCTGAGCCCTGTGCTCCCTGCTCCATGCTCTACGCCCTTTTACCTGAGCCCTGAACTCCGTGCCCTTCGCCCTTCGCCCTGAGCTCCGTGCCCTGAGCCCTGAGCTCCGTGCCCTGAGCTCTGAGCCCTTTGCTACATCCAGAGATGTTCAATCAGAATTTTAATTCCAATTCCGATTAGAATCAGGCCGCCCAGCATTTCCATGCGCTTACCGAGTTTTGTCCCGGCTTTTTTACCAAACAGTATGCCCAGCATAGACAGGATGTAAGTCACACTCCCGATGATCACAACTGGCAGGAGAATAGCCAGCCACAATGGCCGGTCAGGGGTATTGATGAAAGCAAAGGTGATTCCCACGATCAGTGCATCAATACTTGTGGCCAGCGACATGGTCAGCAGTACCCAGGGGTTCAGCGGGTCGAAGGGTTTTCGCTTATGTTCCGGTTTCAGACTTTCATAAATCATTTTAATTCCCAGCAAAGCGAGCAATCCAAAGGCAATCCAGTGATCAACCTCTGTCAGGTAATCGCGGATGGTAAGCCCGGAAAGCCATCCAATCATAGGCATCAAAGACTGAAAAAATGCCAGCGAAAAAGCAATGATACAGGCTTTGTAAAACCGGATACCGGGCAGCATCAGGCCACTGCTTACAGAAACGGCAAAAGAATCGAACGAAAGGCCGAGTGCAAGCAGGAATAAAGTGACAATTTCCATTTAACGGGCGAGTGAGCCGGTAAAAATAGGGGTTTTTAACAAAACGGCAAATTCCGGTCACCGCAGAATGTTTTGCTCTTTCAGTTTCCTTAAAACCATCAGTGATTTCGCGACAGAGCTGGTCAGACTGGTTCCGGAAATGGTTGCACCCGATACCGCATCAATATCCTGGCCATATACCGGAATATGGTCAGATGAACTTCCGGTGAACCCGCTTAACCAGTCTTTGTTGTTTACTGCCCTGCCATGGGAATCCGGATAATTTAACACCGATACATCAATAATCTTTAAATTGGTATCCACAATCATGGCGAATTCAAATTCATGATACCGACCCCAGATTCTGTCGGCCATCAACCAACCCCTTTTTGATCCGTTTTCCTGAATGGCAAACCACTTTCCATCGGAATTCAAGATATCATTATCTGTTATGCTTTCAGCCGCCAGATCGAGCTTTGTAAGCTGAATCCTGTGGTCTTTGAAAATAGCAGCAAGCGTTTGGTTCAGTTTTTTTGTACCGTCCTTTGATAACATCGGCGAATCTGAAACCATCGAAACAGTGGTAAAGAAGAGGATAAGAAGGATTTTCATAGGTTAAATAACCTGACCCGCAGATTGAATTTTCCGTAAAACCGGAGCATGGTCTGTAGTGTATAATCCATTTGGAGGGGAAAGGTCATTTTTTAAAGCTCCATTAATTACTTTCAGATTTAGTATCCGGCGATGGAAGAGTTTGCTTCTTTTGCCGGTTATCAATGGAAGTCCTTTCATTATGACGGGTGATGCTATTACGTAATGTTTAGATGGGTTAAGTCCCAAAATTCAAAAGTGTCGCCGTTAGCGTCACATAATTTATCAAATGAAGCAGACAACAATATTGTGTCGCTAACTGCGACAAAATTGCATAACTCTGATTTCCTGAATAATAAATTTATGTCGGCAGGGCTGACACAAATTTCATGGACAAATCACCTTGAAACCTAAGTTGAGCGATTTGAACAAAGTGAAAAAGCGCTTTACTTAAATAAACCCCGATTTGGAAATTGTTGCAATTCACCAAAGCCATGAAACTATTTTACTGTGAATTGCTTACAATTTCCTGATCGATTGAGCTATTTTCCTTTTCAATTCGCTCAATTTGGGTTAAAACCATTTTCACTCCATTACACCCCTATTCCAAAAAATAACTATCCCGGTTAATCTGCTCTACCCACTTCTCCGATGTCGCTGACAAACACATCTGGACAAAATATGGCAATCGGCTGTATCGCTCATCAACCTTTAAAGATAACCGTTTATAAATATTTTAAAATTCGAATATACTTGCATACATTTACACCTATAAATTTGAAGTCTTAAAGAATAGTGGTTCACCTTAAGCTCAAGGAAAACTCAATAATTTGTTTTAATAGACTGCTGTTAATCGCATGAGTTCTGTTGTCTATTAAAGGTTTCCAGCCATTTGGAGGATATAGACGTCTTTCTATAAATCTTAAAACTTAACATAATACTAATAAATTATGGAATTCGAAATTTGGCACATTTGGATAATCTTTGCGGTTCTGCTTTTTATATTAGAAATTTTCACTCCTGCATTTCTGGCAGCCAGTCTTGCTATAGGTTGCATATTCGCTGGAATCATTTCATCGATGGACTTTGGAATTAAAATTCAATTACTCGCTTTTTCTATAGGTACACTTGTGAGTTTTATTGGCATAAGACCTTTTATTCTTAAGTATGGTCATAAAAAAAGTGGCGACTTTAAAACTAATGTGGATGCAGTTATTGGGAAAATCGGTAAAGTATCAGTTACCATAGATAATTCTAAAAACCAGGGAAGAATTATAGTTGAAGGTGACGACTGGAAAGCAGAAACAGAAAACGACGAAATCCTATATGCTGGGGAAAAAGTCGAAATATTAAAAGTAGACAGCACCGTATTAACAGTAAAGTCAATTAAAAGGGAGAACTAATTATGGCTACAATCATCATTTTAGGACTAATTGCACTTTTCGTAATTATTTTTGCGGCTTCAGGTTTCAAAATTGTTCAGCAATCAGAAACAATTGTAATTGAAAGACTTGGAAAATATAGCCGTACATTGCCAACCGGAATAAACATTATTTGGCCGATCATTGACAGGCCAAGAGAGATCATGTGGCGTTTTGTTAGACAAGATGTTGGCGTTGATGGAAGAAGCATTGTTACCACCCGTTCAGTGACTAAAATAGATTTAAGAGAAACTGTTTATGAGTTTCCAAAACAAAATGTAATTACCAAAGACAACGTAGGAACTGAAATAAATGCGATTATTTATTTCCAAATTACTGACCCGGTAAGAGCTATTTATGAAATTTCAAATCTTCCGGACGCTATTGAAAAACTTACACAGACAACATTGAGGAATGTCATCGGAGAATTGGATTTGGATCAAACACTTACTTCAAGAGATACAATTAACGGTAAACTCAGAAATGTTTTAGATGAAGCAGGCCAAAAGTGGGGAGTGAAAGTTAATAGAGTTGAATTGCAGGATATTAACCCGCCACAGGAAATTAGAGCAGCAATGGAGAAACAAATGCGGGCAGAAAGAGACAAGCGGGCCAAAGTCCTGGAAGCAGAAGGCGATAAGCAATCCAAAATTTTACAATCAGAGGGAGATAAAGAATCAAAAATAAATAATGCAGAAGGTGAAAAACAGTCACAGATATTAAAAGCAGAAGGAGAAGCGCAAGCGAGAATAAGAACGGCACAAGGTGAGGCGGAAGCAATTCAAAAGATTATTCAAGCTATAGGTGCAACAAAAGGTGATCCTGTAAATTATCTCTTAGCTGTTCGGTACATTGACACCTTAGGACAAATGGTAAGCGGAAAGGACAATAAGGTCATTTATATGCCATTCGAAGCAACCGGAGTATTAAGTTCAATTGGTGGTATCAAGGATTTGCTGACAACGACAAGTAAATAAATTCTGAGCTTAAAAGTTTATTGGAAATTATGGCGGTTTTCGTTATTAATTGAGCATCTGGGCTGCTTATAAATCAAAGTGATAAATAAAGAAGTTCAGATCTTATAATCATGTACACCCCACATCCTAGTATTCAACTAAACGAAACCTTCACCGCTAAGCCATACCAGGGCGTAGCCCCCGATCAGTCCACCTTCCTTTTTATCGGCCTGGATGCCAATTACCATGCGGAAATTCAGAATCGGCCAATTTTTCCGAAAATTCTTGAATATCGCCATGGTGGAGTGGCTTTTTGGCAAAAGTATGGTGTTCATCATCCGTTTTTACTGCCCGGTTATACCGGCGATGGGAAATTCTACCATCGTAGCTTTGCCTGCATTGGTTTCAGCCCGGAACATGCCCACCTGGTTTCCTTTGTTGAGTTGCTTCATGTTCCTACAGTAGGTCGGAATAAACTTGTTGTTACAGACCTTGATCTCTCTCACCTGAAGAGGCTGAATTCCGCTATACTTGAAGGAAAAGCCAAATATATTTTTATACCTAACGGCGTTGCCCGCTTAATGCATTTATCCGGCCAATTTCCCTGGTTGCGCACCAAGCCCATTGGTATAGATGGCCCGCTGGCAATATATTATCAGAAACCAGGAAAATCCGTTTACAAACACCTTCATTTTTCAAATTATGGTAAGTTTGTACAACGAAAAAGTCAGGAAGCAGCAGTTATTGGTAGTTTGTTGCATTCTGACACTTTAATTACTGGATTTACTTTATAGGTCAGATTGGTCGGTTATGATTCTAAAATTTCAGTATTAGGGGTTTTCGATGTATCTGATATATTGGATAGGTGACCTGGAGTGCACCAGTTAGTTTCTCTTTTGATTATTTCGGCCAAACGACTCCAAAGGGATCTGTGTCGTTTATCATTTTAACCCTGCCTCACTTCCAGTAAAAGTATTGGGTTCTTCCCTGAAGTACGTTGTCGCCATGTCGGCATCTTGTTTCCTCTTCCGGTTGATGTATTTCTACTCGTCTTAATAGCTTCAATTGTAATCAATATATTCAATCATAATGAATTAAGCTGCAAGGCTAAGCTATTACAGATAGTATTTAAATTTTTGACAGACCATGTAATAGTTTTTGATAGAGTGTGATAAATTAAGTTTTTGCCTTTTCTTGGAAGGACAAATCCGGAGATATTGAAGGTTTGAATAATTTTTCCTACAGTATCCATCTTTTTAGTAATTTTCACATCAGTATGATGGCTCCTCATTTCTTGAAAAAAATCGGGTTGAAACCTAATTGAGGATGAAAAATAAACTGTTTAAACAATAGCGGATAGATGAAAAATATCTTCGACCTGCATAAGGACATATTGAATGACTATAAATTGTATATTAATAGTTTCATAAACATTGCTGATGAAAGAATTCTTGAAACAGTTAAAAGGGATTTTGATTCCGGAAACCTTTACCCTGAACCCCTGGTTCAATTCAATCCTTCATTTGAGTCTGGCGGTAAAGTTGGAGATCTGGTTAATGATGGTGTGTTGGTAGCTAATTTCAATGATATTTTTTATGATGAGACAGGAAACTCCTGGTCAATATATAAACATCAGGCCGAAGCTATTATTAAAGGTAACGAAGGCAAAGACTTTGTTGTTACTTCCGGAACCGGATCTGGAAAGAGTTTAATCTACATTTCTACAATTTTCAACCACCTGTTTAAGCACTCAAACAAGCCAGGCATAAAAGCAATTATAGTTTATCCTTTAAATGCGTTGATTAATTCGCAGGAAGCTGCATTAGCCGGATTTGAGGATAATTACAGAAAGAGAACAGGAAAGGATTTTCCATTCACTTATGCAAAATATACAGGCCAGGAAAAGCAGGATGCCCGGGAAAAAGTAATTGCCAACCCTCCTGATATCTTGCTGACCAATTATATGATGCTGGAATTATTAATGGTCAGGAAAGCAGATGAAGAATTAAGAGAATCCTTTTTAGATAATTTGGAATACCTGGTTTTTGATGAACTGCATGTTTACAAAGGCAGGCAAGGCGCTGATGTTTCCCTGCTCATTCGTCGGATTAAAGCAGCCACAACCAATAAAAATATCATTTGTATCGGCACTTCAGCAACAATGGCTTCAGGTACGATTGAAGAACAAAAGAGTGAAGTTGCAAAAGTTGCTTCAGGATTTTTTAATTCCAGGTTTGATTCCGAAAATGTGATTGTGGAATCTCTTACCTATTCTACAAAAGAGGCAATACCATCCAATGATGACTTGAGGGCATCATTGAAAGCCGGGATTACGGACAAATCAAAAACAGCTATTCTTGAAAATCCGATTGCGATTTGGCTGGAACGCGCTATTGCTGTCCGTAACGAAGGTGATCACAAAAGAAGAAACACGCCCAAATCATTAAAAACGATTGCTTCTGAGCTATCTATTTTAACTGGTGTTAGTGCCGCTGAATGCGAGATAAAAATCATTGAAATTCTGAGCTGGGCTGAATCAATTAACATCAAAAGTGTTGAAGAAAAGAAGAAGGATACGGTTCTGCCTTTTAAGTTGCACCAGTTTATTTCCCAGACTGGTTATGTTTATGTAACTCTTGAAAAAGCAGAGAAGCGTTTTATCACATTGGAGCCAAATCCATTTGTAAAGCTTTCAAACGACGAACCTGAAGTTCCCGTTTATCAGACAGTTTTCAGCAGGATAAGCGGCGAGGAATTTATTTGTGTAAGGAAGGACTTTAGCGGTGAAAATGGCAAAAAGCTTGTTTTCAGAGACTTTAATGAAAATCAAAATCCAAGAAACGAAGATGATTTAAAAACAAATGATGGTGTAAAGTATAAGAAAGTCAAAAACAGGTTACAGGATGATTATAAAGACGGTTATATCCTTTTTGATAAGGGGTTCCTAATGGACATTGCCGACTTTCTCGATTTACTGCCTTCTGCCTGGATCAGCAAATCAGGTAAAATTGATAGCTCAAAAGAGTTTCTTCTGCCAAAAGAAATATACGTTTCAAAAGATGGATCTTACTCAGATGCACCGAATGGTGGCGAAAAAGCCTGGTTCATTCCGGCCCCTTTAATTTATGATCAAACGTGTGGTTTAATATACCAGGAAACAAAACTGAGTGAAAAGTCAAAATTGATTTCATTGGGAAATGAAGGTCGCTCTACTTCAACTACTTTGATTACGTTGCAAACTTTATTAGCTCTTCACAAGCATGGGAAAGAAATAAAAGAACAGAAACTATTGAGCTTTACTGACAACAGGCAGGATGCTTCGCTCCAGGCTGGACATTTCAATGATTTTATTCAGGTAGTTCATTTACGCTCAGCCATTGAGAAGGTTCTAAAAGTTGATGATCAGCCTCTGACCATTTCGGAATTGATTTTTAAAGTGCAGGATGCTTTTAGCTTGCCGGAAGATCAATATGCAGTAAATCCTTCTTTGAATCCTCGTCGTCCAGATGAAGATAACTTAGCGGCATTACGAAATTATATCTCGTACAGGATAATCCAGGATCTGAAAAGAGGTTGGCGCTTTGTACTTCCCAACCTTGAACAAACAGCTTTATTGGAGATAATCTATAAAAATATTGATAAGGACGCCGCTGATGAAACACTTTGGGAAAACATTGATTTACTGAAAGAATGGATACCTGAGAAAAGAAGAGAATTTGTACTCCAGGTCTT